>DASVWH010000158.1:0-30302 GCA_036389715.1 Pyrinomonadaceae bacterium
CACCTGTTCGTCGCTGCCGACGGCCCGCGCCGAGAGACCTATCTTCTTATTCTCGGGATCAATCCTGAGAACTTTGAAGTCCATCTCCTGCCCGAGCTGGACCACATCCTCCGGCTTATCAACGCGCTCGTCCGATAGCTCCGAGATGTGACACAAGCCTTCGAGGTTGTCGTCGAGTTCGACGAATGCGCCGAAATTGGCGAAGCGCGCGATCTTGCCTTTGACGACATCGCCAGGCTTATGCGCCGTCACGAACCGCTCCCAGGCATTGGGCTCAAGGTCCTTGATGGAGAGCGAGAGACGGCGATTCTCAGTATCAATACTGGTAATCACGGCCTCTATCTCCTGTCCCTTCTTCAAGACTTCGCCCGGATGCTTGATGCGCTTGGCCCAGGAGATGTCCGAGACGTGAACGAGACCGTCAACGCCGTCCTCGACTTCGATAAACGCGCCGAAGTCCGTCAGGTTGCGCACGCGCCCTGTGACGTGTGAGCCGACCTGGTAACGCTCCTTGAGCGTCTGCCAGGGGTTCGACTGCACCTGCTTCATGCCGAGGCTGATGCGACGCGCCTTCGGGTCAACGCTCAGGACTTCGACCTCCACGTCGTCGCCCGGATTGACCAGCTTCGAGGGGTGCTTGACGCGCTTGGACCAGCTCATCTCGGAGACGTGGACCAGCCCCTCGACGCCCGGCTCAAGCTCTATGAATGCGCCATAGTCGGTCACGCTGGCGACCTTGCCCATCATCCGCTTGGCAATCGGGTAGCGCTCATCAATGCTCGCCCACGGGTCCGGCAGAAGCTGCTTGTAGCCGAGAGAGACGCGCTCGCGGTCGCGGTCGAACTTCAGGACCTTGACCTGCACCGTGTCGCCGACCTTGAAAAGCTCGGCCGGATTGAGCAGGCGTCCCCACGACATGTCCGTCACGTGAAGCAGCCCGTCAATGCCGCCGAGGTCAACGAAAGCGCCGTAATCGGTCAGGTTCTTGATCTGACCTTCGACGATGATGTCCTCTTCGATCTGGTCGAGCGTCTGCCCCTTCTTGTCCGCGTTCTGTTCTTCGAGCACGGCCTTGCGCGAGAGCACGACGTTCGAGCGCTTGCGATTGAGCTTGATGACCTTGGCTTCGATCTCCTGATTGCGCAGGGAGTCCAGATTGCGCACGGGGCGCGTATCAACCTGCGAGCCGGGCAGGAAGGCCGGGATGCCGTCAATGTCAACGCGCAGGCCGCCCTTGATGCGCTCCGTGATTCGTCCCTTGATGGGCGTGCCCTGGCTGTAAGCCTTCTCCAGCTCGTCCCAGGCCTTCATCCGCACGGCGTCTGCGCGCGAGAGGACGGGAAAGCCTTCGTTGGTCTCCATGCTCTTGACGAGCACTTCGACTTCGTCGCCGGGCTTGACGGTCAGCTTGCCGTCCTCTGTGAACTCGGCCTGGTTGACGATGCCCTCGGACTTATAACCGAAATCAATCACCACGCCGCGTTCCGTGATCCCGACGACCGTGCCGCGCACGACTTCGCCTTCCTGGAAGCCGGCCTGCTCCTGCTCGAACTGGTCGAGCATCGCGCCGAAATCCATATCGCCGCCAGAGCGCGACTCGTCGTCGTCGTCATCGTCCTCGGTCGCGCCGGAGATGGGCGCAGGAGGAGCAGCAGCCCTCGATTGCGCTGATGCGGCCTGCGCGCCGGAGCCGGGCCGGGTGGCCGTTGATTGGTTGGTTGAACTCGGCGCAGCGCCTGCGGCGGCTGGATCACCGGTTGATGATTGATTGTTGGTTGCCTCGCCGTTAGACAGCTTGGGTTCTTCAGTGGACATGCGGATTTCTATCTGACTCCTCCTCGAAATTGCGGCGCATCGTAGAACTTGTCGCGCCAGACCCGGTTCCCGCTCTCGACCTGCTGCTGCGGGATGCTTCTCGGCTCCCCCGGGCAGCAGACTTGACGAGCGGCTGGCTTTCTCTTTTGTGGCGACGAGTCGTTCAGACCAATTGAGGTGAGGGGGATGCGAGCCGTTTAGATTTGGAAAAGGAGGTTAATTAATGTTTCGATTTCCGCCGTGCCCGTAGTCACCTTCGCTTACGACTTATCACCAGCCGCTTTACCGGGTAGGGTGGCAATTTACACGCCAAAATAACAACGTGTCAAGGCGATAACGGCCACCAGGCCGGGAAAGACTGGCTGGATAAATGAAGAGACCGGCCCAGACGCGGGCAACTGATTTGCCTTCACGCCTCGCCCGGTCCCTTCCTTACCGGACTGTTTCGCGCCGATTACGGCCTACTGCGTCGAGCTGAAAGAAGCATTCTCGCCGCGCTCGGCCACGTAGATTCCGGCCGAATGCGACCCGACAAAGAGCCTGTTGGGGCTGCGCGGGTCGAAGGCCAGAGCCCAGATACGCTGGCTCGGCAGACGCGCGTTGCGCGGGTCAACACGCATCCAGGTCATGCCCGCGTCCGTCGAGCGATAGACGCCGCCGCTGTTGATGGTCGTACTTCCGCCGCCGTTGTTCTGGTACGCGTTGCCGACGAAAATCTCGTCGCCGTTGCGCGGGTTGACTAGAATGCTGGCGTAGTCGCCGTAGGGCAGGTTGCCGCCGCGGCGCATCCAGCGTTCGCCCCCGTCGTGCGAGATAAAGAGCGTCTGCTTAGTGCCGACGTAGATGTAAGCGGAGCGCTGCTTGTCCTGTTCGATGGTGCTGATGGGAGCGTTCGTCGGGATGTTGGGAATCTGCCGCCAGGTCTCGCCGCCGTCGCGCGAGACGAGAACGCCGGAGGTCGCTGTCCCGACCCAGACCGTCTTGTGATTCTGGCTGTTGGTCGAGACGCAGGTCGTGCGCGAATCGAGCCCCGCCCCGTAAGGCAGTTTTTCCCAGCCCCGCGTCGGGTCGAAAGTCCTGTAGAGCCCGGCGTTGGTCGCGGCCAGGATGCCCGCCCGCCCGTTCTCGTCCCAGGTATCGGCCAGGGCGTTGACCATGTCCGTCAGGAAAACGGTCGGCGTCGGCATCTTCCCGGACTGGGTCGAGGTCTGCACCCCGCCGCCGAGCCCGAGCGCCGTCAGCGTATCCTCGTCGAGCTTGCCCGAGACCGGAATCCCCTTCTCCGTCTGGAACTGCCTGATCGCGGCCACGGTTCTGGTCCCGGCCGCGCCGTCGGGTGTGCCCACGTCATAGCCGGCCGCGTTGAGCGCCTCCTGCGCGCGCCTGACCGTGTCGTCCGAGCGCTTGGCCGTCGTCGAAGCCGTGCTCGCCGCGGCCCGTCCGCGACGGCTCGACCTGGGCTTTTTCGCCGGTGTAGAGCTGACACTGGGCGCACCGATGGGCGACCAGGATGCGCCTCTATCCGTCGAACGATAGATGCCCAGGTTCGTGCCGAGATAGATGACGTTAGCGTCGCTCTGGTCCTGGAGGATCGAATAGCTGATTAAGCGGCTCGGCATGTTGCGCATAGAGGGCTGCCAGGTCACGCCGCCGTCCGTGCTGACGAAGAAGAAGCCGCCGCCCGTGGCCGTGTTGATGGTCGTCGCATAGATTCGTCCCGGCTTTTCGCGGTCGGGCAGAATGAAGTTGGCGAAGCGTCCGCTGTAGCCGCCGTTGCTCGGGACGAAGCTCTTCCCGGCATCATTGGAGACCATCACGCCGTAGTTGTTCGTCCCGATGTAGATGGTCTGCGGATTGCTCGGATGAACGGTAATGGAATTGATCTCAAGCTGCTTGGAGGTCGTCAGCGTCCAGGAATCGCCGCCGTTGGTCGAGCGCCAGAAGCCTTCGGTCGTCCCCGCAAAAACGATGTCCTGCATCGAGGGATGCTGGAGGATGGCGCGCGTGCGACGCGACTGCGAGGGGATGCCCTGCACTTTGCGCCAGACGCCGCCCGCGTTGCGCGTCTCGTAAATACCGCTACAGGCCGAAGCGATGACGTGGTCGGGATTGCGCTGGTCTATATCAATGGCGAAGATGTCCGAATCGTCGATGATGCCGTTCTTGACGATGTTCCAGCTCTGCCCTCCGTCCGTACTCTTGTAGGGCAGATACCAGGTTCCCGCGTAAATCACGTCCGGGTTGCGCGGGTCTATGGCGAGCGATTCGACCTTGGTCGGGCTGTTGGCGGTGGTCGGCAGTGGAGTCCAGGTCTCGCCCGCGTCCATCGAGCGGTAGATACCGTTGACGGTTCCGACGAGAAGCATGTTCGGGTTTTTCGACGACTGCTCCATCGAGTGCAGCGCCTCGGCTCTAAGCTCCGGGGCCTCGCGCCAGTTCACGCCGCCATCCGTTGATTTGAAGAAGCCGCCCGGCTCTTTGTGACGATGCGTCGCCACGTAGAGCGTCTGCGAATTGCGCGGGTCAACGATGATGTGGTCCATGAAGAGCTTCGGACGATTGAAGTTAGAGAGCAGCCGCCAGTTCTGGCCGCCGTCGGTCGAAGTGTAAATCTGGCCGTCGAGCGTGCCGAAATAGAAGCGCCGCGGGTCGTTCGGATCAACGACGAGGGCGCGGACATCGCCGCCGGTCGGCCCCGTCACGCGCCAGTCCATAGCATACTGCGCGGGCTCTGAGGCGTCGCCGTTGCCGGGCTCGGCCTGAAGGCTGGCGCTGCGCACGACGACCGGCGCAACCAGCGCCAGGAGAAGAAGTAAGAGTAGTGATCTGGTCATCAGTCGGGTGGTCATAGTTTTCATCTCTATCTCGACCGGCAAGAGCCGATTTTCAGCCGTCATTATTATTATCGGTTGCCCGTGTCCGCCTTTGCGGTGGCGCGGGCAGCAGGTTCTAGGATGCGGGAGACGATGAAGGCGGTTGTACGAAAAGCGCACTGGGCCTCGGGCGCGGGTCGCCGTCGGCATAAAAGGAAGCGGGCGATGCTTCTCTTTCTAGGGAGAAACATCGCCCGCGTTCTGAAGAGGTCGCGCCTCATCTCTCGAAGGAGACGCGAGCGGTTTAGTTATTCTTCACGACCGCCACGACGAGCGCGGCGACGAGCCGGAGCACGCCGTCTGCCGCCGGTCCGCGGCTTGGCCTTGCACTCGGGGCACGGCGAGACAGTCGCAGGATTCTGCGGTGTCGGAGCCGGAGCGCCCGTCGGGCAGAGCCACAGCTCGACCGTCAGCGATTCGCGGCATCCCGCGTCAATCACCGTCAGGCGACCACGATCAATCTGGCGATTGTTCACCAGGTAATCGATGGCGCGCTGTGAGCGTTGAGCGGCTTCGCCTTCGCAGCCACCGAAGATCACGTAGTAGCCCTGTGTCCCCGGCTCTTGCTGCAACTGGATCGCGAAGTTGTCCAGACGTGCCTTCTCATCGTTGAAGCGAAGGTCGCCGTACTGGTCAAACAACCGGCAGTTCGGAGCAGGCGTTCCCACCGTGAACGAGCAGGACTGAGTCGTGCCCGTGCAAGCCGGTGCGAGCCCGCCGAGTTGAACAGTGGCCGTAACCGTCTGTCCACCCAGCCCGGTCGTGTCAATGGTGATCGAGGGCGTGCCCTGACCGCCAGTGATCGTTCCGGCCGAGACTGACCAGTTGTAGGTCGGCGAAGCGTTTCCGCCGCCTCTGACATCCACGCTGACCGTGGCAGGCGTACCCGGCTGGATCAGGTCGGTCGGGCAGTTGATCGTCACTGTCGGACACGGCGCGATACAGTTGGTGCACTCGGCAACCGTGACGGTGGTCGAAGAGAAGGCCACGCATCCGCAGCCGTCGTCAACTTCCACAGTCGAGGTGTAAGTGCCCGGTGTCACACCCGTCAAATCCCAGGAGACGTTCGGGCCATCGCCCGTGATGCGTCCGCCCGTGGTCGAGTAGGTATAGAGCAGCGTATCGCCGTCGGGGTCTGTCGCCGCCGCCGAAAGCTGAACCGTCTGGTTGGCGCTCGGCGTGCAGGTATCCGAAGTCAGTCCCGGCGGGCAGCCCAGCGTGATCGTCCCCGAAGAAGCGGAGAGCGTCACGGTCGGCGGCTGGTTCGGCAGGAACTCGGGCGTGCGCGGATTGCGCCGTCCGATCCAGAACTGTGCGATGAACCCGTTGGCGTCATCGGATTCGATGAAGCCGCGCGGGAATCCGCCGGCCGTGGCCGGACGCGTCGTTGCCGGGATTACGACGATGCCGCGTCCCGGAACATTGACGTTGGTCGTCTGGTTGATGACCGTATTGTTATCGTTACCGGCAAACAGCGAGCGATCCTGCTGGTTGATGTGATAGCGATAGGCAAGGCCGAAGCCCATCCAGCGGCGCGGATAAATCTTGACGCCGGCCAGAGCTTCCACCGGGCTGTTCTCGAACGCATTCGGCGTGCGACCGCCGACATACTGCGTCGAGCGCAACTCTAAGATCGGCTGGAAGTACTTGTTGACGGGGAAGTCGAAGCCGATCCCGGCCAGGAATTCATCCGGCCTGTCAAGCATGGTGAATTCGCCGCCCGCGAAGGTTCCCTTCGGGTTGCTGTTGAGAACGTAGCCGCCGTTGACCGAGACGTTGACCGAGCGACTGAGGCGTCCGTCCATGAAGAACATCAGGCCGAAGTCGCCAATGTCGCCGCCCGGGCCCGCGCCGCGCTGCATCTGGTTAAAGCCTGAGAAATCGTCGGCCTTATCAGGATAGAAGCGGTAGAACGGCATGATGCCGACGCCCCACGGATTGTTCGGCCCTGTAAAGCGCCATTTCAAGCCCGCGACGAAAGACGTGAAGCTCGATTGGCCGTAGAGACGATTGATGAAGGGCGCGTCCGGCAGGTAGCTCGGCGCGATGGTAAAGGTCACGGGCACCGTCAGCCCCGGCGACAGAATCGTCGGCGGAAGCGTCTCCGTTGCCAGGACGATGCCCGGCAGGATGCCGCCGACAACCGAACCGACGCCGGGGAAGTTATCCGCCGGGCCGAAGTTGCCGTTGTTGCCGCTCGAGACCGGCGGCCCTAACTGTGCGTTGAAGCCCGGAAAGCCGAAGAGGCCGCGGCCGGGTCCCTCACCGAAAGTGCCGGCCGAACCCGCGAACGGGAACTGGACAAAGGGCTGGTTGAAGGCCGGGCGGAAGACCGCGCCGCGCAGGGTTCCGACATTCGGGCCGCTCGGGGCCTGAATGATGGCCGGCCCGCTGCCCAAGAATGGGAACTTGAGTTGCGAGTTCGGCAGATAAAAGCTTGAGAGATTTTGTGGGTTATTAACCTTGATGCCGCGGTAGGCCGTGGTGTTGAAGAATAACTCGAGGTGATCGTTGAGCCCGATATTGAAGCTGATCGGCACCTCGGTTAAATCAACATTGCCGGGGTCGCGGTCAAAGTTGCTGTATGCAATGCTGAAAGTGAACTCTCCGCGACGCAGTGTCTGTCCATCATAAATGGTGAAGAGTCCGGTTGGCCCGCCGACGGGGCCGCCAGTGCCTACAGACGGAGAGATGTTTCTAGGATCGGTCTCCGCCCTTAATGTTTGAGCTTGTACTGCGGCACACAGCACCAGCATGGCGAGCGCAGCAATCAGCGCTCTTCTCGCGAGTCTCATCGCATTCCTCCTGCGAAATGAGTATAGAAAAAGTTCGAATGGGAGGCCGCGTCTTACAAGGCCACCATGGGTTGGGCGGATGTCTTTTTGCATCTGGCTGTTCCTCACAGACATCACGCGCTTTTCCCGACAAACGCCTTGCGGGGCGCGGACGCTCCAACTACAAGCGTACGACGACAAAGTTAAAAGAACTGCTACCGCCCTCGACCCGTAACGGCTTGTAGTGGAGCGGAGCAGCGAGAGGAGCCGAGCAACTTTAGGTGCTCGCCGGCGCTAAAACTACCGCTCTTCAGCGCCTCTCGACTGTTCTGTGTTCTTAATTATCAACTTCCTGACCACTGCCTTATATGCAAACAGCGGCGCAAAAGTCAACATTTAGAGTAAGCTCATGATGCGTTGCTTCCTTGGGTTGGTGTAACTTTCGGGTCTGCGACGCATAATGATTTCCGGCAGACCATACTCTACATCGGAGCGGAAATCAAGACTTTTTCACAACTTAGCTTGGAAAAGCTGTGTTTTTTCAGTCACGCGTAAATACCCCTCATGCGCGTATCGTAGGCCACGCGGTCAATGGCCAGCATGTAGGCGGCCGTTCGCGTATCCACCGAATGCTGGTCCGCGTAACGGCAGAGGTCGTTAAAGCTGGCGACCATCGTGTCGTGGAGCCGCTCGTTGACGACATCCTCGCGCCAGAAGTAGCCCATCCGGTCCTGGACCCACTCGAAATAAGAGACAGTCACGCCCCCGGCGTTGGCCAGAATGTCTGGAATGACGAAAACACCCTTATCATGCAGTATTTTATCGGCGGAGGCGGTCGTCGGGCCGTTCGCCCCCTCGGCCAGCACCTGGCACTTAATCCGGTTGGCATTCTGCGAAGTAATCTGGTTTTCGGTGGCCGCCGGGACCAGCACGTCGCATTCGAGTTCGAGGAGGTCCTGGTTGCTGACCAGCTCGACGCCCGGAAACTCCTCGAAGGAGCGTGTCGCCTGTAGATGTTTGAGAGCTTCGGGGATGTCTATCCCGTTCGGGTTATAAATGCCGCCGTGAATGTCCGAAATGGCGACGACCTTGTAACCGGCCTCGTGCATCAGGCGCGCGCCGATGCCGCCGACATTGCCCGAGCCCTGGACGACCACCCTGGTCGAAGGGGGCGTCATCTTGAACTTCTTAATGGCCTCGTTGACGACAAAGAGGATGCCGCGCCCGGTGGCCTCGCGTCTGCCCGAAGAGCCGCCGAGGTCTATCGGCTTGCCCGTCACGACGGCCGTCACGGTATGGCGCGCGTGCATGGAATAGGTATCCATGATCCAGGCCATCGTCTGCTCATTGGTGTTCATGTCGGGCGCGGGCACGTCCTTTTCCGGCCCGATGAAGTCGAGCAGCTCGGAGGCGTAGCGGCGCGTCATGCGTTCGAGCTCGCCCTGCGACATCTGCGAGGGGTCGCAGATGATGCCGCCCTTAGCGCCGCCGAACGGGACGTTGACGACCGCGCATTTCCAGGTCATCCAGGCGGCCAGCGCCCTGACCTCGTCGAGCGACACGTCGGGCGAGTAACGAATGCCGCCCTTGGCCGGGCCGCGCGCGAAGTTGTGCTGGACGCGGTAGCCCTCGAAGACCTGTATCCGCCCGGAGTCCATCCGCGTCGGGATGTAGACCTTCAGCTCGCGGTTCGGGACGCGCATCACCGCGTAGAGGTCCGGGTCGAGATCGAGCAACTGCGCCGCGCGGTCAAAACGCGACATCATGGACTCGAAGGGATTGTCCTCCTTCACATGCCGCACATCATCTGCAATTGCACTAACTGCCATTATTCCCTCCACTAGAATAATCGGTCATGAGTCGTCAGTGATGAGTAATGAGCAAAGGCGCGCCGCTTTCCACCCATCACTCATTACTCATCACTCTGCACTCTCTTTGCTCATCACTTCTTCAGAACTTCATTCAAAGCGCCCGTCCGATAGCCGTGCAGGTCGAGCGTGACGTAGCGAAAGCCCAGCTCGCGAAAGCGCCGGGCCAGTTCGTCAACCACCTCACGGTCAAGCGCGCGGTCCAGCTCGGCGGGCGCTATCTCCAGCCGGACCAGCTCGTCATGGTGGCGCACGCGAAATTCGCGAAAGCCCATCGCGCGCATCAGGTCTTCGCCGCGATCAACGGTCGAGAGCCTTTCGATAGTCACCGGAGTGCCGTAAGAGATACGCGAGGAGAGGCACGGGCTGGCCGGTTTGTCCCAGGTGGGCAGGCCTGCGCGGCGGCTCAACTGGCGGACTTCACGCTTACTCAGCTGAACCTCTACGAGCGGGCTGCGCACGCCGTGCTCACTGGCGGCGGCGCGCCCCGGACGATAATCGCCGAGGTCGTCTGTCGTCGAGCCGTCCAGGACGAAGGCGTAGCGGCGCTCGCGTGCCAGCGGCGCGAGCTTGCCGTAGAGTTCCGTCTTACAGAAATAGCAGCGGCTGGGCGCGTTGGCCAGGTAGCGCGGGTCGTCCAGCTCCGCGGTCTGGATGGTCTCCTGGTGCAGGCCGAACTGTTTGACGAGTTGTGCAAGCTGTGTGCGCTGGGATTGCGCGAGGCTGGCCGATTCGCCCGTGATGCAGAGGGCGCGATGGGAGAGTTCCTGCGTGGCCAGGTAAGCGACATAGGAGCTGTCAACGCCGCCCGAGAAGGCCACGACGACAGACCCCATTTCTCTCAAGAGAGCGCGCAGCCGCTCTTCTTTCGCTTCGGTCTGCGGAGAGATAACGGCGGGTGCTTCCTGCGGTCTCGGCAACCCCTCTTGTTCGATAATCACACCGCTGCTCAAAGTCGTTCTCTCATCGTGCGGGCGAGCGCTGACCGAAAATCTCGCCGGAGTCTCGTTTCAATCTATTTCAGGGAATGAGCCTATGCGCCGCGCATGTTATCCCATGCTTCCCGCGAGAGCAAGTCTGTCAGGGCGCAAACAACGGCGGCTCAACGCGAACCGTCACGCTTTCGAGTTGAATCGTCACAGTTTCCTCCCGGCCTTCCTTCGAGCGTGCCCGCATAGCCTTTGCTTTATCTGGACGCGGAGCGCGTGCGCGTGCTAGGATTGTGGCCTCCCTGGTTTTCTCTGAACGCATACGGTTTGAACTTTGCAGTCGGCAGTTGTAGCGATGCTTTCTCGCTTTCATTCTCACGCCCGTATCTTATCCCTGCTGTCGCTTGCGCTGCTCTGCGCCTCGGTCACCTTTGCACAGGCCCAAACGAGCGCCGACTTCGGGAGCGCCGAGGACGATCCCATCAAGCTCTTCGAGCGCGGGCAGGACGAGCACGAACACGGCAATCTCCAGCGCGCCGTCGAATTTTACGACCAGGCCATCAAGCTCAAACCGGAATTCCCCGAAGCGGAATTCCAGCGCGCCGCCGTGCTCGTCTCGCTCAACCGCCTGCCGGAAGCGGAGCGCGGATTTCGCCGCGCGCTCGAATTGAATTCCAGATGGGCGCTGCCCTCTGCCGCCCTCGGCGCATTGCTGGTGCGCCTCGACCGCTTTCAGGAGGCGGAGCCTTTCCTGGCCGGGGCGCTCCGGCTCGACGCGAAGAACGAGGTCGCGCTCCTGGCCCTGACGGACCTGCGGCTGCGCGCCAGGGCGGCGCGCGAGGCGCTGCAACAGTTGCTGCTTCAGTTGCAGCGCGTGACTGCGGAAACGGATGCTCCGGCATCGCTCTGGGCGGCGCGCGGCTCCGTCGAGCGCGCCCTGGACGACAAGAACTCCGCCCTGGCCAGCCTCGACCGCGCGCTCACACTTGAGCCGCGCCACCTTGCAGCCCGGATGGAACGCGCCGAGATGCGCGCCGGTGCGGGCAACTACGAAGGCGCGCTGGCGGACGCGACAGAAGCCCGGCGCTCCGGCAAAGCGCCTGCGCAAACCTCTCTCCTGCTGGCCAGAATCTACGCGCAGGCGGGCAAAACGGACGAGGCCCTGCGGACGCTCGATGCGCTGGACGAAGGCTCGAAGCGTCTGCCGGAAGTGGCGGCCCTGCGCAGCACCCTGGCGCGCGATTGCACCAAAGCGAGCGCAGAGGACCGCGCCGCCTTTGAGCAGTTGCTCAAGCAGGACGGGCGCAACGCTTCGCTGCTCGCCTGTCTCGGCGCGTCTTACCGGACGGATGACCCGGCGCGCGCGCTCGACTATTATCGCGGCGCGGCCCAGATCGAGCCGGGCAATGTCAATTATGCGACCGGCTATGCGGCCGCCCTGGTCCAGGCACGACGCTTCGGAGAAGCCGCGGTCATCCTGCGCCGCGTGCTCGCCGTCGAGCCCGACAGCCTGACGGCGCACACGAACCTGGCGACCGCGCTCTACGAGTTAAAGCAGTTCCCGGAAGCCCTGGCGGAGTTCGGCTGGCTGGTCGAACGCAAGCCAGACCTGGCCGTCGCATACTATTTTATTGCCACGGCACATGATTTTCTCGGAGAATACACGGAAGCGCTCGCAGCCTATGAAGCATTCCTGAAGCGAGCGGACGCGCAAACCAATCAACTGGAGATTGACAAGGTCAACCTGCGGCTTCCCCTGCTGCGCAATCAAGTCAAGCGCGGCGAGGGTGTCAAGAAGAAGAAGAATGGTCAATAGTGAATCGTCAATCGTGAATGGAATAAAGAAAGCAGGTCTTATCTATTCACTATTGACCATTGACGATTTACTAAATTTGAGGATTACAACAGATGAACTCCCTACTCTCCTATAATCTGCGAATCATGTTGAGTCTCTGTTTGCTGGCCGCGTTCACCGTCTGCCTCGGCGCGACGGCGCAGGCGCAGGACGGCATCCGCGTGCCGCTGATTACAGCTCCGCCGCCGATGAAGTTCGTCTCACGCGACGAGCGCACACAGCTTGCCACTGCGCGCGACCCGAAGGCCCGGCTGCGGGCGACGCTCGGGATGGCGGAGATGCGGCTGGCCCGCGCCGAAGAGCTGACCGCCGGGCTGCACTTCGACGCGGCCTCGGCCGAGCTTGGCGGCTACCAGGGCCTGATCGAGGACGCGCTGAAATACCTGCGCGACATCAAGGAGGGCAGCAACAAGCTGCGGGATGTCTATAAACGGCTGGAGATGTCGCTGCGCACGCACTGCGCGCGAATCGAGTCTATTCGCCGGACGACGCCCTCCGAGTATGCCGTCAACATTAAAGTGATAGGCGAATACACGCGCACGGCCCGCACGGATGCGCTCAATGCTTTCTACGGAGACACGGTCGTGCGCGAGGCCGCGCTCGAAGACGAGAAAACCCCCGGCGGCGCGGGCGCGAAGGATTCGTCACCCGATTCCGCAAAGAGACCATAAATGAGAAGAAGATTCGACCAGGCGGGCATCGTCGCACTCTCCCTGCTGGCGCTGCTCTGCACTTTTTCAGCACTCGCCCTGCCTGCCCCGAAGCGCGACCATCTGACCGAGTTGGAAGCGGAACGCGTCCGCGAGGCACAGATTCTGGACAAGCGGATGGAGGTCTTTATCAGGGCCGCCGAGCGCCGCCTGCTGGTCCTGACAGACCCGCGCGCGGCCTCTAACAAGCAGGTTCAGAAAGAGATGGAGAAATGGGGCGAGTTGCCGCAGGGAACGCGCGCCGAACTGCTCACAGACCTCTCCAGCATCCTCGACGAAGCCATTACCAATATTGACGATGTCGCCGCCCGCAATGAAAAGAATCCCCTCCTCTCCAAAGCGTTGAGAAAGCTGGCCGACGCGGCCACACGCTTTCAGGTCCAGCTCTCGGCCATGCGCGCGCAGGCCCGGGAAGGCAGCGCCGAACGCGAGGCCATCGAGCAGGCGCTGGCGCACGCTGCCGAGATTATCGAAGCGGCCAGGAAGCTGCCGCCGCCACCCGCGAAGAAATAGACGAGCGTCCAGATGGAAGCCGGGCGAGTGAACCGTGGCCGCAAACGAGCGCACCTCGCCCGTCCTCCTCGCGCGCCCGGAGCCTCGCACGCTTAATCCAGCAAAGCATCACCTGCCGATGAACCGGCCGCCGCTTTGGCCCCGCAGACAGACGCAGAGGGCGTATAATAGTGAGCGCCGCACGAAGCGAAAGGAAAGCCGGACAACAGATGGACAATAGATATTATCCTGGCGTCGAAGTTGATGCGCCGAAGCTGATGGTCGAGCTGCGCAGGCTCTTTGACCAGGACTACGAAGTGCAGTCCATGCAGGTCTCTTCGACGAGCGTGCTCCAGGCGCGCAAGCAGAGCACGCTGCGCGAATTGATGGGCATGTCCTCGGCGCTGACGATCAAGGTCACGCCCGAGCATGGCGGGACGCGCGTCGAGATGGGGATGCAGAAATGGTTCGACAAGGCTGCGCTGGCGGCCGTCGCCGTGATTCTCTCTTCGGGGCTGCTGCTGGCGCTCCCGGCCCTCGGGGCATACTGGCAATACAGGATCACGGAAGACGCCTGGAAGCTGATCGAAGAGCATATCGCAAAGCAGGCGGGCGGCTACGTGCCGCCGATGCCCGGGCGCTGCGGGACGTGCGGCGCGGCGGCCAGCGCGGGCTCCGATTACTGCTCGGCCTGCGGCGCGAACATGCGCGTCGGCCGCACCTGCGATTCCTGCGGCGCGAAGCAAAAGGACGCCGCCGCACGCTTCTGCAATCGCTGCGGAAAACCCCTCATCAGCAGTTAAAGGAATGCGCAGGCAGCCCCTTTAGCGTCGGGACTGTGAGAGTTAATCCGCGAGACCGGGGCGCGCTCTTTTCGAGCCGCGCGCCCAGGGTCTCGTTCGGGAAAGTCTGGTTCATGAAAGGTCTCGTTCGGGAAAGGTCTCGTTCGGGAAAGGTCTCGTCGAGGCGGGTTTTGAGCATGACCGAGTGCCGCCCCGGAGACGCTCGCCGGGCCGCTTAAGGTTTTCTATCTTCTTCCCGCTTTGGCATGCTTGTGCTCGTACATGGCCGCGTCCGCGATGCGAATCATCTCATCTATCGAGAGCTTGCTGTCGGGCTCCAACAGCTCGATGCCGACGCTGACCGATAATTCGTAAGGATGGGCGCGCCGCGCGTTGTAAGCGCGAATCTTCTCCTGCAAGCGGCTTCTGATCTGTAAGACACTGCTCTCGCCGCTGGGGATAACGGCGAGCACCGTGAACTCGTCGCCGCCGAGGCGGGCGATAATGTCTGATTCGCGGAAGGTCTGCTTGAGCACTTCCGCCGTCTTGATGATGACGTTCGAGCCTTCCTGATGCCCGAAGCGGTCGTTGATCTGCTTGAGCCCGTCGAGGTCTGCGAAGACGAGCAGGGCGTGCTGCTTGTTGCGCTGGGCCTGCTTCAAAAGCTGCTCGGCCAGGGTCAGGAAACCGCGCCGGTTGTAGAGGCCCGTCAGGTCGTCCTTGAGCGAGAGGCTGTGCAGTTCTTCGAGCGCGCGCTTGCGCTCCGTGACATCGCGGGCGACCGCCTGAAAGCCGATGATGCGGCCCTCGCTCATGATGAGCTGCGTGTTCTGCCCGAGCCAGATTTCCGCCCCGTCCTTCGTCGTCACCGGAAACTCGTAGTAGGTGTTCGGAATCTTTTTGACGAACTGCCGCCCGTAAAATTTCTCCGCGCCCGCGCGAAACTCCGGCTTGACGAGTTCCAGGTAGTGACGCCCGCGCAGCTCCTCTTCCGAAAACTTGAGCGTCCTGTAGCCGGTCGGGTTGACGAAGACCAGGTGGCCGTCCAGGTCCGTCTGGTAGATGATCTCCTTGGCCTGCTCGATCAGGTATTTATAGCGTTCCTCGCTCTCTCTGAGCGATTGCTCGGCGCGCCTGCGCTTGCCTAGGTCGCGTCGGATGACGAAGTAGCTGGCGGGCAGAAAGCCGAGCAGGATGAGGCCCAGAATGGAGAGCGTGATGGCCGTGTTGCGCAGGTTCGAGTTCGCGCCCAGGCGATGGGCCGCGAGCGTCGCTTCTTCCTGGCGCATCATCTCGGCAACCAACCGCCGGATGTCGTCCATCAACATCTTGCCGCGACCCGTTGCGATAAGCCGCGCGGCCGCCTCAAAGCCCTTGGTCCTTCTCAGCTCGATGGACGCGGAGATTAACGCGAGGCGTTCCTGCACCTCTCTCTCCAGCAGCGAGAGGCGCTGCTGTTGCGCGGCATCGTCGGCGATCAATTGCCTGAGCCGCGCGAGGTTCTGGTTAATCTGAGCGGTGGCCAACGAGTAGGGCTCAAGGTACGCCTCGTCGCCCGTGATGATGTAGCCGCGCTGGCCCGTCTCCGCGTCCTTCATCGTCGAGAGCATCCCGCCCAGCTCGTCCAGCAGGTCGTGAGCGTGCGCGACCAGGTTGCTGTCTCTGACGAGCTCACGAGTATTGCGGTACGAGACGACGCCGACCATCACCAGGAGGATCAAAGGCAGCGCGAACCCGGCGGCAATCTTTCTTTCGACGCTCAGCTTCATACGTTATCGTCCAGGGTCAGACGAACTCTATGCGCGTCCCGATGGGCGGACGCCCGAAGGCTTCCCAGGCGTTGCCGCCGCGAAGGAAAAGCTCTACCCAGCGAGTCTCCGTGCCCTCGCCGAGCTTCCAGCCGCTGCTTCCCGGCGCGAACGCCATCCTTCCCTGCTCGACCTCGAAACTGCCGTCACTGGCCATCGCTTCCTGTACCACCGTCCCGATTCGCAGCCGCACGGGCGAGCCGGAAGCGGCGCGGTTCGCCCCGGCCTCGATGGTCGTCTTCAGATTACCGTAGCCGTCAATGTAGGCGATAGTGTCGGGCGGCAGGTCCGGTATCTCTCCGGGCGCAACCTCTTCGGCGAGGGCGTCCGGCTGGCCGAGCGCAATCGCGGCGGCCGCCTGCGGGAAGAGGTCGCGCGAGCGAAACTGTGAGCCTTCGGCGGCCACGGCAGCCCAGCGCAACTCCTCCGCGGCGTCGCGGACGAACGCGAAGGCGTGCTCCGCGTTGACGCCGACCACGCGCACGCCCGTCGGCAGCCGCGCATAGGCGAGCCGCTCTCCGGCGTTGCCCCTGCGGACATCTTCGTCGTCGGCGCGCGGCGCGACGTTGTGATAAATGATGGTCCCGGTCGGCGCGTCGTTGAGGCCGAGCTGCGCGACGCAGAATCCGGCGGCCAGCGTGGCGAAAGGCGGCACGGGTGTCAGCACGGGCTCGGCGTCCGGCAGGTAAAACTTGATGCGCTGGACCACCTCCGCAAAGGCCAAGTCGTTGTGACCGTAATCCGCGATGATATGCACCAACATATGATTTCCCCCTTAAAATAGTGATGAAGCCGAAGCCCTGGAATGAAGATTCTGCTCAAGGCTGACGGGCTCAAAAGCCGGAAGCACGTTTTCTTTCGGCTCCGCATTTTACAACCGCGCGTCTCGGCGCTTACTCAATCGTGTCTTAAAGCCCTGACTGGATCAATGCGTGCGGCGCGCGCCGCCGGATAGAGCGCGGCGATGATCGAGACGAGCACGGCAAAGAGAATCGCCCCCAGCCAGAGATACGCGGGCAGAGCGAAGAAGTCCACGTAGGACGCGCCCCGCGGCTCCAAGATAAACCGAAAGGCCAGGCGATTGGCCAGCGCGTCAATTCCCCAGGCCACGAGCGAGCCCAGAACGCCGCCCGCCAGGCCGATGACCGCCGCTTCGACGAAGAAGATCAGCTTGATCTCCCTGTCTTCGGCCCCGATGGCCTTCATAATCCCGATCTCGCGCGTGCGTTCGAGGATGGACATAATCATCGTGTTGGCGATGCCGAAGGAGGCGACCAGCAGCGAGATGCCGCCGAGCAGTCCGAGCGCCGAGTTGATAATCAGAAAGACGGTTCGCAGCTGCTCCAGCTGGTCGATGATGGAGAAGCTCGTGAAGCCCAGCTCGTCCAGACGCTTGCGCACGTCGGTCAGGGCCACCACGTCGGCCACACGAACGGTCGCGGAGCTGTAGCCCTCCATCTGCGTTTCGCCGAGCACGCCGCTCTCACGCGCCAGTTGCAGCGCGACCTCGTTCATCGGGCTGCGATACTCCATGGCCCAGGCGCGCACCATCGGCAGAGGGATATAAAGATTGACATCCGTGACGCGAAAGCCGCCGCCGCCCGAAGGGCTCTCCTTCGTCTCGCGGCTGAGCACGCCGACGATCCGAAACGATTTCGCCACCAGCCTGCCCTCGGGCTCCGGCGCGGGCGCGTCTTCTTCGAGCGGGACGCCGAAAAAGTTCGGCTCCTCCTCTTCCTCATCCGTTTTCGCTGCGGGCTTCTCCTTTGGCGGGGCGAGGAACTCAATCGTTTGCCCGACGGCATCGGACGGCTTCTCGTAACCGAAATCGCGCGTCCACTGCTCGTTGACCACGGCCTCGTCCGACTCCGGTGTGGCGATCATTTTTCCGGCCACCAGCTTTTGAAAACGCGACGATTCATTGGGCACGCTCGCGCCGCCGACCGATTGCGATTGGACGCGCCCGTTGGCGCGCATGTAGATCAGGGCGGAGATGCGCGGCTCGACGTAAGTGACTCCGGGGATTTTAGCGATTTCGGCGATGGCCGCATCGTCCAGAATCCGCCGCGGGGCTTTCGCGGGCTGGCCGAATCCCCTCTGCTCGGGCTGCCGCGTGTTGGCGTCCGCGCCCGCGCGCTTGTTAAAGCCGGTTTCGATGAGATTGTTGAGCCCCTGGCCGAGGACCGTGACTTCGTTGAAGAGGTCCAGTTCTTTGAAGCGAGCGATGGTATTGCGCTGCAAGCCGAGGCCAAACGAGACCATCGTGACGACGACCGCGACGCCGACGAGGACGCCCAGCGTCGTCAGCGTCGCGCGCAGCCTGGCTTCACGCAGGTTCCTCAGCGAGAGACGAAGGATGTCTGTAATGCTCATAGCCGGAATTTATGCCTTCAGTTGAGCAGCGCCTGCTTTCTTTGCAACTGGAAGAGGCGCTCGCGGATTTCCGCGGCATCGGCGGCGCCTGGTACGAGCTGTAGATACTTCTCGGTCGCCGCGATGGCTTCCCGGACCCGGCCACATTCGGCCAGCAGCGCGGCCAGGTCGCGCTGCTCGACGGCGGCGCGCGGCAGCAGGAGCAGCATTCGCTCCTGCGCGGCCAGCGCCCGGGCGTAGAGCTTGCGGCCAGCATAGAGCGCCTTCAGATTGGTCAACATGCGAAAGAGAATCTCGCGGCTCGTGACCGCGCCCAGGTGCTCGCTCGTCAGGAGAACCCGGCCGTCGTACATCTGGTCGAGCCGCTCCTGGCAGTCTTCCGGGCTGATGATTCTCCCGTCGAAAGGGTCAACGAGCGCCGTTTCACGCGAGCCCGCCGCGCGCGCACGGACGACGAAATGGCCCGGCATCCCGACGCCTTCCACTTCGAGCCCGGCCCTGCGCCCGACTTCCATGTAGACGATGGAGAGCGTGATGGGGATGCCCGTCCGGCGCTCGATGACCTCGTTCAGGAAACTGTTGCGCGCATCATAATAGTCTAGTCTGTTGCCGGCGAAGCCCTGCTCTTCAAACATGAAACGATTGAAGGCTTCGACGATTGCTTCGAGGGGCGCGGCGGCGATGTGCTCGCGCGCCTGCTCGGCCAACTCGGCCAGGCGGCGCAGGTATGCGCGGATGTCCAGCTCCGAATTGGGCTGGTCCTCGGCGGCGATGAGCAGCGCGCCGTATTCGAGACGGAGTTCGCGGTCGGGCCGGGCGGCCTCCTGCGCGAAGAGTGCGCGGTACTGGCTGGCCC
Organism: Pyrinomonadaceae bacterium; assembly: GCA_036389715.1. GTDB lineage: Bacteria > Acidobacteriota > Blastocatellia > Pyrinomonadales > Pyrinomonadaceae > DASVWH01. The sequence continues at coordinate 19,136 of DASVWH010000158.1, forward strand.
GTATTTTTCCGGCAGGAGTCATTTCGATTAGTGCCAGTCGGTATCAAAGACGTGATGAACGGCGTCGTCAATCCAATCCGCGAGGCTCGCCGTGACGACATCCGCCCCGGCGGCGCGCAGGGCTTCCTCGCTGACCGTATTCGTGATGCCGAGCGTCCGCATCCCGGCCGCGCGGCCCGCCGCGATGCCCGGCGGCGCGTCCTCTACAACGAGACACTCGCGCGGCAGCAGCGGCAGTTGCCGCTCCTCTCGCCGCTTCTCATTGAGGAGTTCGAGCCCTCGCCGGTAACAGTCCGGGTCGGGCTTGCAGGCGCGCGCCATTTCGGAGCTGACGATGACGGCGAAGCTCTTATCGAGCCCCGCGCGAACGAGGACGTGGTCTATCTCCACGCGGCGCGCCATGCTGACGACGCCGAGCTGATACCGGCGCGCGGCGGCCTTGATGAAGGTCACGACGCCGGGAAAGAGCGGCAGCTCGTCTTCAATCATTTTGTGCTGCAACGCGGTCTTGCGCTCGATGAGGGCCTGCATCAGCTCCTCGGTCAGGGGCTTGCCCGACCGCTCGAAGAAGGAACGGACAAATGTCGCGTCGTCCATTCCGAGCGCGCCGTAATAGTCCTCGTCCGTCAGGCTAACGCCCTCCGCGGCGAGCACCTCGCGGTAGGCTTCCAGTTGCAATGGCTCGTCGTTAATGATGACTCCGTTGAAGTCGAAGAAGATGGCTTTAATCATGCAGAACTGTGAAGCGCTCACCCCTGTCCCGGATTGTGTAGAACGAATGGCTGGATTGTAAGACGCCGCGCGCGCCTTGAGCAAACAGCGCGCAAGCCCGCAAGGCGCGCGAGCCTCGCGCCCTCCGTCGCCCTGCGTCGCCTCCAGGCGAAACCGTGACGACCATCCGTGACGGCGTTTCCGGTACGCTCCTTGCATCCATCGCCTCTCAAATTGCGTTAATGACGCAAAACAATACACGGCGCAATGCGCGCTATTCGTAGTCTGCACGGGCGACTCCCCGCGCTCGTGTTTCTTGAGAACTTAAATAAGCGAGGAGAGAAGAAGGGTTATGGCAAATTCAAGCAGTTCCGGCCGGGGACGCTCACAGGTGGTGTCGGGCATGTTCAGGGACAGGGAGAGCGCCGAACGCGCTTATCATTCGCTCGCCGCACGCGGTTACAGCAAAGATGAAATCAACGTCATCATGTCGGATGAAACTCGCAATAAATATTTTCCAGAGGGCAGCGCGGCGGCCGATACGGAGCTTGGCAGTAAGGCCATGGAAGGGCTCGGGAAGGGTTCGGCCATCGGCGGCACGACCGGGGCCATTCTGGGAGCAATCGCGGCCATCGGGACGAGCGTCGCTTTGCCTGGGCTCGGACTGCTCGTCGCAGGGCCGTTGGCCGGGGCGCTCGTCGGCGCTGGTGCTGGCGGCATCACAGGCGGACTGATCGGCGCGCTCGTCGGCTCGGGCATCCCGGAAGACCGCGCCAAAGAGTACGAGTCGGGCATCAAGCAGGGCGGCATTGTGATGGGTTTCAATCCGCATACGGACGAAGACGCGCAGTATTTCGAGAACGAATGGAATAACAGCAACGGCGAGCACGTCTATCGCGGCGAGACCAAGATTCCGGTCGTCGAAGAAGAGTTGCAGGTCGGCAAGCGTGAGGTCGAGCAGGGCGGCGTGCGCGTCGAGAGCCGCGTCACGGAGACGCCCGTCGAAGAGCAGGTCCAGCTGCGCGAAGAGCGCGTTCACGTCGAACGCCGCCCGGTTAATCGTCCCGTCAGCAATGCCGACGAGGCGTTCAGGGAAGGCTCCATCGAGGTCACCGGGAAAGCCGAAGAGGCCGTCGTCGCCAAGCAGGCGCGCGTCGTCGAGGAAGTGGTCGTCGGCAAAGAGGTCGCCGAGCGCACGGAGACGGTCAAGGACACGCTGCGTCGCACGGACGTTGACGTGCAGGAGGTCAGCCCCGAGAAGGCTAAAAGAGCAGGGGGCAAGTAATAGCCTGTAAGAGTCCGGCCCGGCTCCGGGCTTTAAATGTGAGTCCGGGCAGGACGGCTCCGGGGCCGCGATGCTCACTTTTCCAGGTTGCAGTGAGCATCGCGGGCCTCGATAACAAGCGGCACGAGCCATCTCATATCCACGTCTGCGGGCACGAGCCTTCTGCTTTGAGCGGCGCTATCTGTAACGAGCGGGGAAAACGATGAGTGATAAGCAGGTACGGATGCCGGGTGCGGAGATAGCGGCGGCGGGCGCGGCGGGCGCGCGGGGCTTGCCCGGGCCGGATGAACCGCGCGGCGGCCAGACGATGAAGGCCGTCGGAGTCTACGAACGCCGCGTGCCCCGGAGAGCATTGCCGCTCTCGCTGGTCATCGGGCTGCTGGCCGCCGTCATCATTTCAGGCTTCCTCCTGGCCAGGTTTCTATTCCAGTGAAGCGGTGCACAGTTTTCAGAGAAGAAAGGAAGAGCGATGAGTCAATCAACAGTCGGCTCGGTAGCGGTCACTGACAGGGATGGTGTGCGCGGCTTTATAGACACGTCGGCGCGCCCGCTCGACGGGACCGAGCAGCAGTTGCTCGTCCACTTTAACAACGGCCAGCAGGCGATTGTGCCGACGCAGTATCTCTCGCTGATGAATGACGGCGGCTATTTTCTGTCGCTCAGTCTGACGGAGCTGGCGGCACAAGGCGGCGCGGGCGCACAGGCGCAGCCGGAGCGCGAGACGGTCGTCATGCCCGTCATTGCCGAGCAGCTGGACGTGCAGAAGCGCAAGGTCGAGGCGGGCGGCGTGCGTATCAGGAAGATCGTCCATGAGCGAGAAGAGATCGTTGACGAGCCGCTGATCCGCGAAGAGGTGCAGGTCAAGCGCGTGCCCATCAATCGCGTCGTCGAAAGCCCCGTGCCCGTTCGTCACGTGGGCAATACGATGATCGTCTCGTTGATGGAAGAGGTGCTGGTCGTCGAGAAGCGGCTGATGCTCAAAGAAGAGCTGCACATTACCAAGGGCGAGATTGAGACTTATAAGCCGCAGCGCATCGTGCTGCGCACAGAGGAAGCGACGATTGAGCGCGTCGGCGATGCGCCCGCCCAGGATCACGGTCCCGAGGTGAAGCCCTCTTGAGTAACCCGGCAAGACACAGCGCGCGAGTGCACTGGCTCTGCCTTGAAGACAAAGAAAGGGAATGACTATGCCGAAGACAGTAATTGGCCTTTTTGACAACTACGCCGAGGCGCAAAGCGTTGTCCAGGAGTTGCTCGGCGAAGGTTTCCAGCAGAACGCCATCAGCGTGATGGCCAAGGAGCGCGGGCCGCAGCCGCAGGAGAAGGTCGTCGTCGAGTATGTCGAGGAAGAAGGCCACGAGCAGGTTCACGACATGGCCAAGGGCGCTGGTGCTGGCGCTGCCATCGGCGGCCTGGCCGGGCTCTTAATCGGGCTCGCATCGCTGGCCATTCCGGGTGTCGGCCCGGTGCTGGCGGCGGGTCCGCTGGCGGCCTTCATCGCGGGCGCAGGCATCGGCGCGGCGGCCGGTGGACTCATCAGCGGGCTGACGCGGCTCGGCGTGCCGGAGCATGAAGCAGACTTTTACGCGGAGGGAGTGCGCCGCGGCGGGACACTGGTCAGCGTTGATGCGGACGATGCGCGGGCCGAGCGCGCCGTCGCCATCATGAAGCGTCACGGCGCGGTCGAGATAGACAAGCGCGCGGCGCAATGGCGTCAGGACGGCTGGACGGGCTTTGACGAAAGCGCCACGCACGCGGCCTTTGATGCCTATACGCAGGGCGCGGCGGGCAGGCCAGCGGCGGGCTCCGATGCCGACGTGACGGCAGAGCACCGGCGCATCCCGGCCAGTCCGGGAGGGCAGGGCGAAGTTGCCGTGCCGGTCGTCGAAGAGAAGCTGGAAGTCGGCAAGCGTGAAGTGGAGCGCGGCGGCGTGCGCGTCCAGAGCCGCGTCACGGAAACGCCCGTCGAAGAGCAGGTCCAGCTGCGCGAAGAGCGCGTTCACGTCGAGCGTCGCCCGGTCGATTACACCTTTCACGGGACCGAGATGGAAGCCTTCCAGGAATCCATGGTCGAAATCAGGGAAGCCTATGAAGAGTTGATCGTCAATAAGAAGGCGCGCGTGGTCGAAGAGGTCGTCGTCGGCAAGGATGTCGAACAGCACACGGAGACCGTGCGCGAAACGCTGCGGCGCACGGACGTGGATATTCAACCCATCGAGCCGGAGGCGGCTAGGGGAGCGAGCGGCGCCGCCGCTGCGCAGCAGAACGATTCGCAGGGCGGCCCGAGGCAGGATAGCTGAAGATAATGGCCGCACCGGCGAGGCTTGAGAGACGGCGGCCGGAGGGCGCGGATTGGCGTAGAGAAAGCCCTTCGGCGTTCGTCAACGCTCACCGCCCGCGCCGTCTGTCGAGCGGCCGCCTTCGGCTTGGAAGTCTCCGGCGAATGCCCGGCGGTATTCCCTTAAACACTTGAGAATCAAAGGCTTGCTGGCTTTATCCATGTAGAGAGAAGAGGGAGAATTCAATAATGAAACGCGGTCACTTACTAAAGCTCGTGCGGGCGGGCGCGCTCGGCCTGAGCCTGATGATTTTGCCCGGGGTCGTCGCGGCCCAGTCCAACAATAACGGTAATACTGGGACCAATACGAGCACCACCCGGACGGAAACTCGCGTCGAGGGCGATGAGAGAAAAGACAGGGATTTTGACTGGGGCTGGCTCGGGCTGCTCGGGCTCGCCGGACTGCTCGGACTGATGCCCAGAAAGCGCTCGGTCCAGGTGCGCGAGATGCCCGCGCAGCATAATCCCGGCCCTGCCCCGCCGGTCAATCCGAACACGGCCGACCGCCGGTAGGACCGAAAAGCGCACACCCCGCCAATCATCTTGGAGGGCATGCAGGGGACAGTCTCCAGCATGCCCTCCGTCGAATAACGCGCGGAGCCAGTTCGCATGATGCCCGGAGCCGATTCGCGTCGGCTCACTGCCCGACCCCGGCGGGCGCTTGAGCGGGAGAAGCGCCCGCCCTAAATGGCGCTCCGGCGGCTAACGCTTCGCAGTCGCCGCAAGTGATTCCAATCGTTTGCGCGCCTCGACGGCTTCGGGGCTGCGCGGGTAGCGCCGGACTATCTCGCGCCAGCTCTCGCCGTCGTAGTGAAACCGCTTCGCACCCCGGTCGAAGGTGAAGGTCACGCCCTGTCTTCTGTAGCGGTCCAGCCCGTTATAGTTCATGAAGTAGCTGAAGACGGGCGCGCCGCCCGCCGCCATCTCACGCTCGTCCAGGCGTCTGGCCGCATCGCGCGACAACCTGGCGGCCGCCTCTTCGGCCGCTTCGCCGTAGAGCAACAGGACGGCCGGGCGCAGCGGCGACCTGCTGAAAAGGTCCAGAAAGATACGCGCGCGCACGGTGCGATCAAATCCTTCGGAGCTGCGAATCAATTGCAGCACGCGCTGGTCATCGCCATTTCTGACGAGCGAGGCGACCGCCTCCGCCTGCAACCAGCCCTGAGTCCTGCGCGTGACCATCACGCGGTAGAACGTCACATTGTCGGCCGAGCGCCTGGCCCCCTTGATGAGCACGCTTCGGCCCCGGCTCATTCTCTGTAAGAGGGGCGCGGCCAGGTCCGGCGCGGCGCGCAGGGCCGCCAGCCTTTCGTCAATGACGACGGCACGCGCTGCGCCTTCCGCCTGGCGCTTCTGCTGTGCCCGGACGGCCGAGACGGCGGACTGAAGAGAGGCCAGGCAGACAATCGAGAGAAACCCCACGTTGATTCTCGTGTAGCGAAGAGACATAGCTTTGCCTTTTTTATCGGGGTGAGCTTAAGGGCGGCGACATGCTCGCGGCGCGCGGGTGGGGTTTTAGCGGGAAGCGCGGCGTCGAGTCGCAGACAGGGTGGACAGCTTGATGCGGGCATCTGCGGCGAGGATGCGGCTCTTCGCGCCCGCGTGATGAAAATGGCAGATGGCGATGGCCAGCGCGTCGGCCGCGTCGTGCGGCTCGGGAATACTCGGCAGCGCGAGCAGCACGCGGACCATCTCCTGCACCTGATGTTTTTCGGCCCCGCCATAGCCGACGACCGTCTGCTTAATCAGTCGCGGGCTATACTCATTGACTTCGACCGCGGCGCGCTCGGCCGCACAGAGCGCCACGCCGCGCACCTGCCCGAGCTTGAGTGCGACCTTCACGTTGGTCGCATAAAAAGCCTCTTCGACCGCGCAGGCATCCGGCTTGAGACGCGCGATGACGGCCTCTAAGCCGTCGCTGATCTTCAGGAGCCGGGCGGAAAATCTCTCTTTCGGCGAAGCCTTGACCGTGCCGTATTCGACGAGACGGTAACGCCGCGCATCGCCCTCGACCACGCCCCAGCCCGTCGTCTCGCTCCCCGGATCAATGCCTAGAACACGCAAGATTTTCTCTTCCACGAAAGCACAAGGCAGTCGGTGTCTCTGCCCCTGCAATTAGGTTTTCCGCGAGCCCCGCGGAGAATAACATAGAAAGAATCGGCGCTAAAAGCCGAAGGGAAAACTAACAGCCGAAGAGAAAAAAGGTGGCGGATGGAGCGGCGCTCATGCTTCCCTTTTCGCTCTTCTCTCTTCTCCTTACTCTCTTCTGCTTCTCTCACCCCCGGGCCTTGCCGGGTCGCCGCTTAGCCCATCTCGGCTTCGTCCATATCGAAGTTGGCGGAGACCCTCTGCACGTCGTCGTGATCTTCGAGGGCTTCCATCAGCTTGAGCATCTGGCGGGCTTCATTGCCTTCGAGCTTGACGTAGTTTTGCGGGACCAGCTCGACTTCCGCCACCTGCGGCTCGACGCCAGCCTCCTTGACGGCCGAGAGCACGGCGTCGAAATCATCGGGCGAGGTGATGATCTCGAAATTATCCTCGTCGTCGCGCAAGTCCTCCGCTCCTGCCTCCGTAACTATCTCGAAAAGCTCGTCTTCGGGCCGCGCTGCCTTCTCGACGACGATGTAGCCCTTCTTGTCGAAGAGATAGCTGACCGAGCCGGAGGCCCCCAGGTTGCCGCCGTTTTTCGAGAAGATGTGACGAATCTCGGCGACGGTCCGATTGCGATTATCGGTCATCGCCTCGACCATCACGGCCACGCCGCTCGGCCCGTAGCCCTCGTAAGTAATCTCGTCGTAGCTGACGCCTTCCAATTCGCCCGTCCCGCGTTTGATGGCGCGGTCAATCGTATCGTTTGGCATGTTGGCGGCCTTGGCGTCGGAGACGGCCTTGCGCAGGCGCGCGTTTGCGCTCGCGTCACCGCCGCCGGAGCGCGCCGCCACGGTGATCTCTTTAATCAGCTTGGTGAAGACCTTGCCGCGCTTGGCATCGAGCGCGCCCTTCTTGTGTTTAATCGTATGCCACTTGGAGTGTCCCGACATTTGGATAGATTCCTTCAGTCTTAAAATTGGTGTTTGAAGCGGATGCTGAAATATAGCAAAAAGCCGTGATAAGTAACAGGTCGTAAAGCAGTAAAGAAGTGATGAGTAATGAAGCGACGAGTGATGAGTGAAAAGCTGACAGCTCTGCTCTCACTGCTCATCGCTTCTTTACTCATCACTCATTACTCATCACTCATCACTGTCTTATACCGTCTTTAGTCGAGCTTGCCGTAGGGGGTCAACTGCTCGGCGATCTTGCTCTTGTCGCCGACGACGACGACCGTCATCTTGTCGCCGAGCAGGTAGGTGCGCGCGACGCGCTGGACATCCTGCGGCGTGACGGCCATCACCTTCTGGACGTAGGTATTGAGGTAATTATCGCCGAGCCCGTGCAGGTCCGCGAAGACGAGCTGGCTGATGATGCCCTGCCGCGAAGAGTTCTGGATGACGAAAATCCCGGCCATGTAATTCTTGATGCCCTGCAACTCTTCGGCCGTCGGCGGCTCTTTCTGAAGGCGCTCGATCTCGTAGAAAATCTCCTTCAGCGAGGGCCCCGTGACGGCCGTCGTCACGTCGGCTATCTCGACCCAGTAGGCGTCACGATAGCGCGCCGAGACCTGGCTGAAGGGCGAATAGGTGTAGCCCTTCGCTTCACGAATGTTCGAGGTGATGCGCGAGCCGAACGAGCCTCCGAGCAGCGCGTCCATGACCTGGAGCGTGATCCAGTCAGTGTTGCTCGGGTCAACGGTCGGCAGGCCGAGATAGATGGTTGACTGCGCCGCGCCCGGACGATCAATCAGGTTAAGGGCCCGCGCGGCGACCGGCTTCGGGATATTCATGAAGGGGTCGCTGCCGCGCGGCCAGCCCTCGAAAGCCTGCGTGATCGCCCTTCGCATCGCGGCCGAGTCGAAGCGCCCCGCGACGTAGAGGTCGGTCCGCGCGGCCCCGAAGTTCTCCTTGTAAAACTTCTGTATATCGCCAATCGTGTAGCTCTTAATCATCTCCTCGGTCGGGAAAATCCGCCCGTAGGGATGATTCGGATAGAGCAGTCTGCGGAAGCGCTCAAGGGCGAGCTGGCCTGGCTGCGTGCGGGCGATGGTCAACTGCCGGAGGCGGTCGTTCTTGAGGCGCTCAAGCTCTGAGGCCGGAAGCAGGGGACGCTCCAGCACGTCCGCCAGCAGGGCCACCAGCTCCGGCCCGAACTCCGAGAGGACATCGCCGCTGACGGAAGTCTGCTCGACGCCGACGTTGACGCCAAGACGACCGCCCATCCGCGCGGCGTCCTGGGCCAACTGCTCGGCGCTGCGCGTCGTCGTTCCCTCTCTGAGCATCGCGCCCGTCAGGTCCGCGAGCCAGGTCTGCTTCTCCGATTCGTTGAGATTACCGGCGCGCACGACGGCCCTGACCGCGACTTTCGGGACCGCGCCGTAAGGCACGAGCGTGACCCTCATCCCGTTCTTCAGCGTGAAGGTCTCCCTGCGCGGGAGCGTAAAGGGCTTGGGCGGAGCGCCCGCGGGCGGCGTCTGTTTCTGCGTCTGCTGCGCGGGCAGCAGGCCCTCTGCGCCGCAGACGATGACGGCGAGAAGGCAGATCGTGAGCAAGGGTTTCTTGAAGTCCATATCAATCTCCATCTCTTGATTGAGCTCAAAACGATTAACGGCTGCCGCCGCCGGGTTCGATGACGAGGACCGTGCGATTGGTCGGGCGCAGGTACTCGCGCGCAGTGCGTTGCAGCAGCTCCGGCGTCACCTTGCGAAACTCGGCTTCGAGCGTGTTGATGCGCGCCGGATTATCGTCGAAGAGCGCGAAGCTGGCCAGCAGGTCCGCGCGTCCGAAGCCGTTCAACTGCGTCAGCGTATCGTAGAAGCCCGAGCGCAGCTTGACGATGGCGCGCTCGAGCGTCGCACGGTCAACCGGCTTGGCCTGGACGCCCTCAATGACGGAGTCAACCGCCGCCATGATCTCGTCCGGCTTCCTGTTGTTGTCATAGTAGAGATAGCCGAGCCAGAGCATCGGGCCGTTGTAGTTGAAGAAGTTGCCGAGGAGGTTGATGCCGCCGGGAACGGAAGCGGTCAGCCCGCGCCGCTTGACCAGCTCCTGGTAGAGCAGGCTGTCTTCACCCTGAAGCAGAATCTGGTCGAGCACTCCCATCGCGTAGTATTCGGGCGTGTTGCGCTCGGGCATGTGATAGCCGAAGGAGAGCGCAGGGCGCTTGGCCAACGGGTCCGTCTTGCTGGCGCGCTTCTCCTTCTCCTGCCGGGGCTCGGTCAGGTCCGGGGTCGCGGGCTGCTTGGAGGCCGGGATGGCCGCGAAATACTTGTCAATCATCTTGCGCGCCTGCGCCGTGTCGAAATCGCCGACGACGACCAGCGCCGCGTTGTTCGGCGCGTAGTAGGTGCTGAAGAAATCCCGCACGTCCTTGAGCGTCGCGGCTTCGATGTCTTTGAGGTCGCCGTAGAAGTTGTGCGCGTTGTACCAGTTGGTGTTGGCGTACTGCGGCATGTCCAGCCAGGGAAAGCCGCCGTAGGGCGTGTTGAGCACGTTGACCTTGACCTCGTTGCCGACCACGCCCTGCTGGTTCTTCAGGTTCTCCTCCGTGATGTTGAGGCCGCGCATCCGGTCCGCTTCGGCCCAAAGCGCCGTCTCCAGCTTACTGGAGGGCATCACCTCGAAGTAGTTGGTAAAGTCGAAGCGGGTCGAGCCGTTGAGAATGCCGCCGTTCTGCTGGACCAGCTTGATGAACTCCATCTTGCCCAGATTCTGCGAGCCTTGGAACATCATGTGCTCGAAGAGATGCGCGAAGCCCGTGCGGTCCTTCGGCTCGATGCGAAAGCCGATCTGGTAATAGACGGCGACGGCGACCGTCGGCGCGCTCTGGTCGGGCGAGAGCACGACCTTGAGGCCGTTGGGCAGTTTGAAATAGGTAACGGGGACGTTAAAGGCGTCTTTGGTGTCGGGAGCGGCCGTTGCCGGTCCCGAAGCCGAGAGCGCCAGCGCCGCGCAGAGGGCCACGGACAGGAAGTGGCGTAAGTGAATTCTCATAGAACCTCCGTGAGAGATTTTGTTACAGAACCAGGGTGTCTCCGGCAGCTTTGGCAGAGCAGCCGCCGCCGCTGCAAAAACTCTATTTGCTGTTGGCGAGGCTTTCGAGCCTCTCGGCAAGAGCGCCAGCGACGCGCACCTGCTTCAGTTTTGAAGCGTGCCCGCTCCTGATTTCCACCGCGCGGGCCGGGACAGAGAGCGCCCGCGCCAGGGTGCGCACCAGCTCCTCGTTGGCGGCCCCGTCGACTGGCGCGGCGGCCACGCGCACGCGCAGCGCCCCGTCGTGCTCACCCGTAACGGAGCTGCGCGAGGCGCGCGCGACGACCCGGACGGTGAAGACCAGCGCCCCTTCCGCTTCCGTATATCTAATCACCTCCGGTCAACCCGCGAAGCGCGCTCAGTAGAGGCGGAAAACTCCAAAGACCGCCTGCTGTAGCAGTTGAATCAGCAGCAGGACGACGATGGGCGAAATGTCGAACATCCCGAGCGGCGGAATCATCCGGCGAAATGGGCCCATCACGGGCTCGGTGGCGCGAATCAGAAACCGCGTCAGGCGGTTGGCCGAGCTGCTCCCCCAGGAGAAGACTATCCGCATGAAGATGAGCAGCGAATAGATGGCCAGCAGCCCGAAGAGCAGAAAGCCTATGACGCGCACAATATCGCCACCCGTCAGGCTCAGGATGACGCCGTTGGTCGTGTGCGTCACGGTCGAGACGAGCTGGATGGCGAAGTATCCGAGCAGGCACGCGA
>DASVWH010000159.1:0-19683 GCA_036389715.1 Pyrinomonadaceae bacterium
CGCGAGCCTGGGCCAGAGGCGCAGATGGAGGAGGAGCGTCGTGTCTGAACTTCGCTGGAATCCGCTGCTCGGCGAATGGCTGGCGACGGCGACGAACAGGCAGGAGCGGACCTTCCTGCCGCCAGCCGATTTCTGCCCGCTCTGCCCGACGAAAGAGGGAGGATTTCCGACGGAAGTGCCCGAAAGCAGTTACGACATGGTGGTCTTCGAGAACCGTTTTCCCTCGCTGCGGCCCGACCCTCCGGCCCCTGCGGTCGAGGCAAGCGGGCTCTATCCTGTGCGCCCGGCGCGCGGCGTCTGCGAGGTTTTGCTCTACTCCGCGAATCACAATTCGACGCTGGCCGGGGAGCCCGTCGAGCAGCTCTACAAGCTGGTGCAGGTCTGGGCGGATCGTTTCGCAGAGCTGGGCGCGCTCGATTTCGTCAACTACGTTTTCGAGTTCGAGAACAAGGGCGAGGCCATCGGCGTCACGATTCATCACCCGCACGGGCAAATCTATGCTTACCCGTTCATCCCTCCGCGCATCGAGCGGGAGCTTGAGCAGTCTCGCGCTCACACGCGGGCGACGGGCCGCTGCCTGCTCTGCGACATCATCGCAGAAGAGCGGCAGGACGGGCGCAGAATCGTCGCCGGGAACGGCTCCTTCGTCGCCTATGTCCCTTTCTTCGCGCGCTATCCTTACGAGGTTCACATCGCGTCCGTGCGTCATCTACAGGCGTTGACGGACCTGGGCCGGGCGGAGCAGCGGGAACTGGCCGCGCTGCTCAAGACGGTGCTCGCTGCTTACGACAGGCTCTTCGACATCTCGTTCCCGTACATGATGGTGCTGCATCAGCGCCCGAGCGACGGCGGCTCATACGACTACTACCATTTCCACATAGAGTTTTATCCTCCGCTGAGGACCGCGACGAAGCTCAAGTACCTGGCGGGCAGCGAGACAGGGGCCGGGATGTTCATCAACGATACGCTCGCTGAAGAGAAGGCGGCCGAGCTGCGCGCGCGAGTCGCTCCCGTCCTCTGGAAAGGAGCACAGGCGTGATTGACCGCGACGCCCTGCGTGAGGCATTCGGCGAGAGGTTCGGCCAGGGCCGAGCGCGTCTCTTTCGCGCGCCCGGCCGCGTTAACCTGATCGGCGAGCACACGGATTATAACGACGGCTTCGTGCTCCCGATGGCCATTGACCGCGAGACGGTCGTGGCGGCGGCAGCCAATGGCGGCAGGCGCGTCCGCGTGCATTCGCTCAACGTTAACGAGTCGGCCGAGTTCGATCTGGACAATCCGGGCGAGCGGCAGCGCGGCATCTGGCTCGATTACGTCGAAGGCGTGGCGCAGTCTCTGAAGGGGCGCGGGTTGGCGCTTGAAGGGGCCGACATGGTGCTCTGGTCTGACGTGCCGACGGGGGCCGGGCTCTCGTCTTCGGCCGCGCTCGAAATATCTACGGGGCTGACGCTGCTCGGCATCTCTGGGATCGAGCTTGAGAGGGTCGAACTGGCGCTCGCCGGGCAGCAGGCAGAGCACGTCTACGTCGGGACCAAGTCCGGCATCATGGACCAACTGGTCGCCGCCTACGGCCTCAAGGGGCACGCGCTCCTGATTGATTGCCGCTCGCTCGGGATGACGCAGATTCCGCTGGATACCTCGGACGTGGCGGTCGCCGTCTGCGACACGCGCGTCAAGCACGAATTGTCCTCTTCGGCCTACAACACGCGGCGCGAGGAATGCGAGCGCGGCGTCCGGCTCTTGAGCGAACTCCTGCCGGGCATCAGGGCGCTGCGCGATGTCAGCATCAGTGATTTCGAGCTGTACGAAGAGATGCTGCCGGAGCCCGTGCGCTCGCGCTGCCGCCACGTCTTGACGGAGAATGCGCGGACGCTGCTTGCCGCCGACGCGCTCCGCGCCCGCGATTTCGAGGAGATGGGGCGCTTGATGCTGGCCAGCCATCAATCGCTGCGCGTTGATTACGAGGTCAGTTGTCTGGAGCTGGACGCGCTGGTCGAAATCGCCACGGCGATTGACGGCGTTTTCGGGGCGCGGATGACCGGCGGCGGGTTTGGCGGCTGCACGGTCAATCTGGTCCGCCGCGCGGCGCTCAGAAAATTTCGAGAGCGGGTCGCGGCCGAGTATAATAAAGTTACAGGCAGGATTCCGACCATCTACATCTCCGAACCCGGAGACGGCGCAAGAGAGATTACCGAATCATCCTCTGGCGAGGCATGAGCTGAAAAGCCGATGAAGGCAAAGATGCGGATCAAAGATGTGGCGCGGGAGGCGGGCGTTTCAACCGCGACCGTTTCACACGTCATCAACAAGACGCGGTTCGTCTCCGAGGTGACGCGCGAAAAGGTGATGGGCGCTATCGAGCGCTGCAACTACTATCCGAACGCACACGCGCGCAGTCTCGCCTCGGGCCGCAGCAACACGTTCGGGCTGCTCATCTCCGACATCTCCAATCCGTTCTTTCCCGAGCTGGTCAAGAGCATCGAGGCGGCCGCCTTCGAGAACGGCCATGACGTGATTCTCTCGAACACGGATTATGACGACGGGCGGACGGTCAATAACGTCCAGCGTTTCATCGAACGCAACGTGGCGGGCGTGGCCCTGATGACCTCCGAGCTTGACCCGGCTTTAATCGAGGAGCTGGCGCGTCGCCGCGTCCCCGTAGTCTTCCTGGACATCGGGTCGGCCGGCGTCTGCATGAGCAACATCGTCGTTGATTACGAGGCGGGCATCGGCGAGGCGATCAGCCACCTGGTCTGGCTCGGCCACCGGAGGATAGCTTACGTCGGCGGCCCGGCCCGGCTGCGCTCGGCCGCCAGGCGGCTGGAGGCTTTCCGCGAGTCTCTGGCCTATCAACTGCCGGAGTGCGGACCGCCCGCGATTTACGAAGGCGACTTCCGGCTCGAAGGCGGGAGGCGCGCGGCGCGCGAGCTGCTCGGCGCAACGGAGCTGCCGACGGCCGTCGTCGTCGCCAATGACATGATGGCGCTCGGCGTGATGCAGGAGTGCCAGGAGCGCGGGCTGAGTGTGCCCGACGATATTTCCATCGTCGGCTTTGACGACATAGCGTTCGCGGCGCTCAGTAATCCGCCGCTGACGACCGTCTGCCTGCCGCGCGTCGAGCTGGGGCGCAAAGTGGTAGAGGCTTTGATGGCGATCATCGAACACACGGACCAGCAGGGCGTCGAGATCAACATTCCGACCCATCTGGTGCTACGCGATTCGACCGCGCCCGCCAGGGAAGCGGAACCGCCGCGCCGGGACGGGCCGGGAGAGGGCGATGACGAAGGCGCTCTCGACGAACCGGCAGGGCTGACCAAGCAGTACAACTCATAAAAAGGACCTGTAGAAGATGGGAACACCGCTGATTAAACAATCTTTGCGCGCTCTGTGCGCTGCGCTCCTGCTGGCTCTCTGTGCCGGGAGCGGGGCGGCGCAGCGTCGTGCCACTTACACTAACCCCGCGATGGCGGGCGACTTTCCGGACCCGTCCGTGATTCGCGTCGGGCAGGACTACTGGGCGGCGGCGACCTCGTCCGAGTGGGCTCCAGAGTTTCCCATCCTGCACTCGCGCGACCTGGTTAACTGGGAGGTCGTCGGCGCGGTCTTCCAGAAGCGCCCGGAGTGGTCCACAGGCAGTTACTGGGCCCCTGAAATCTCGGAATATCGCGGCAGGTTTTTCATCTACTATGCGGCGCGCAAGAAGGGCGGCCCGCTGTGCGTTGCCGTGGCGACGGCGCGCCGCCCGCAGGGGCCCTACACCGATCACGGCCCGCTCGTCTGCCAGGAGGTCGGCTCGATTGACGGCTTCCCGGTGACGGACGAGAACGGAGAGCGTTACCTGCTCTGGAAAGAGGACGGCAACAGCGTCAGTAAGCCGACGCCCATCTGGTCGCAGCGCCTGTCGGCGGATGGGACGCGTCTGGTCGGCGAGCGGCGCGAGCTGTTTCACAACGATCAGGCCTGGGAGAAGCACGCCTCGCTCCCCTACGGCGATCTGGTCGAAGGCCCGGCCGTCGTCCGGCATAACGGCTGGTTTTATATCTTCTACTCCGGCAACTTCTGCTGTGCGCGCGAGTGCAATTACATGATCGGCGTCGCGCGCTCGCGCAAGCTGCTCGGCCCCTGGGAGAAGAATCCGTCGAACCCCATCATGCGCGGCAACGAGACCTGGAAGTGTCCGGGCCACGGGACCATCGTCAGTGACCAGAGAGGGCGCGATTTTCTTCTCTATCACGCTTACAAGGCGGACGACTTCGTCTACGTCGGGCGGCAGGCGCTGCTCGACGAAATCAACTGGGGCCGCGACGGGTGGCCGACGATTAACGGCGGACGCGGCCCGAGCCGCAACGCGGCCTCGCCCTTTGGCGCTCCCGACAGCGCGGCCGAATACTCTTTCTTCGACGACTTTATGACTGCGGACCTGATGCCCGGCTGGCAGTGGCCGCAGGCGAACGAACCCGAAGTTCGCGTCGAAGGCCGGGGCAGGGGCCATGTGGTGCTCGCGCCATCCGCCTCCGACCAGAGCAAGAATCCGGTCATCAGCGCGGTGCTCGGCCACTCGACTATGACGGGCGATTACGTGGCGACGACCCGGCTTGAGATGAGCGGCCAGGGGGCGGGCGCGCTGGCCGGTCTCTCCGCCTACGGCGACCAGGAAAACGCGCTCGGACTGGCTCTCGGCGGCAACGGCAATCTGATGCTCTGGCGCATCGAGAAGGGCGAGAACCGGACGGTCGCGCAGGCCGATGCGCCGCGCCGCGGCCCCGTCTTCCTGCGCATGACGGCGCGCCAGGGCCGCCTCTACCGCTTCGCCTTCAGCCAGGACGGACGCCGCTGGACCAACATCGGAGAGGAAGTGGACGGCACTTATCTGCCGCCCTGGGACAGGGGCGTGCGCGTTGCCCTGACGGCGGGCGGCGCTCCCGCCAGGTTTGACTGGCTGCGCATCACGCCCGCGCGTTGAACCCATCAGTCTCGTAGTGCGGAATCTTAAAAATCATTGGAGAGCATCAAAGATGAAACCTATCATTAACTCAAGAAAGCTGGCCGCTTGTTTGCTCGTCGCGGCTCTCGCTCTGCTGACGCTCGGGGCGGGCTGTGCCAAGCAGGGCAGCCGCTCGGGAGGAGGGGACGCCGCAGCGGGCAAGGGGAAGCTCAAGGTCGGCTTCTCGCAGATGGAAGAGAACAATCCCTGGCGCATCGCCGAGACCAACAGCATGAGGGACGAAGCGAAGAAGCGCGGCGACAGGTTTGAGCTGGTCGTGACCAACGCCCAGGGCCAGACCTCCAAGCAGGTCTCCGATGTCGAAGACTTGATCGCGCAGCGCGTCAACGCCATCTTCCTCGCGCCGCGCGAGTTCGAGGGGCTCGGCTCGGCGCTGCGGCGCGCGCGCGAGGCGAACATCCCGGTCTTCCTGATTGACCGCGAAGCGGCGGGCACGGCCGGGCAGGACTTCGTCGCCTTCCTCGGCTCCAACTTCGTCGAGCAGGGCAAGCGCGCTGGCGAGTGGCTCGTCAAGCAGACCAACGGCAAGGCAGGGATAGTCGAACTGACGGGCACGGCCGGAGCCTCCGTCGCGCGTGACCGCTCGGAGGGCTTCAAGCAGGCGATTCAGGGCTCGCCCGACATGAAGATTCTGACTTCGCAGACGGGCAATTTTTCGCGCGCCGAGGGCCAGAAGGTGATGGAGAATATCATCCAGGCCCACGGCAAAGAGATCACGGCCGTCTATGCGCACAACGACGAGATGGCGCTCGGCGCGATTCAGGCTCTGAAGGCCGCCGGGATGAACCCGGGCAAGGATGTCCTGATCGTCTCGGTTGACGGCGAGAAGGCTGCGCTCGAAGCCATCACCCGCGGCGAGATGAACATCACGGTCGAGTCCAATCCGCGCTTTGGCCCGCTCGCCTTCGATACCCTGGAAAAGTTTCTCAGGAAAGAATCCATCCCGCCCAAGATTATTCTCGAGGATAGATTCTTCGACGCGAGCAACGCCGCGCAGTTCATCAACGAAGCGTACTGAAAAGGTCGAAGCTCAAGGTTCAAGGTTCGGGGTTGATAGTTTAGGGTTCAGGGTTGGACTTTCTTCTGAGTTGATAACAGCCGCTGAACTCTCTTCTTGAAACCTCGAACTCGAAACTGAAACTCGAAACCTTGAACCTTGAGCTTTTGAATCTTGAGCTATTCTTATGAGCACACCAGAACCGCTCCTCCGAATGGAGGGAATCACCAAGAGCTTTGCGGGCGTCGCGGCGCTCTCCGGCGTTGACCTGACGCTCGAACGCGGCGAGGTTCACGCGCTCGTCGGTGAAAACGGCGCGGGCAAATCCACGCTGATTAAGATTATGACCGGCGCTTACACGCGCGATGCCGGGACGGTGCTGCTCGAAGGCCGCGCGGTCGAGTTTCGGACTCCCGAAGAGGCGCAGGCAGAGGGCGTCGTCGCCGTTTACCAGGAGGTCAACCTGCTGGCGTTTCGCACCGTGGCCGAGAACATCTACCTCGGGCGAGAGCCGCGCCGGTTCGGCCTGATAGACTGGAAACGGATGTTCCGCGAGGCCGCTAACCTGTTGGCCAGGTTGGGCTTAGAGATAGATCCGCGTGCCACGCTCGGGAGCCTGAACATCGCGTTGCGGCAGATGATCGCCATCGCGCGCGGCGTCTCCTTCGGCGCGAAGGTCGTCGTCCTGGACGAGCCGACCAGCTCGCTGACCGAGCGCGAGGTCTCCATTCTCTACGACGTGATTCGACGCCTCAAGGCAGAGGGCGCGGCGGTCGTCTACATCAGCCATCGCTTCGACGAGCTGTACACGGTCTGTGATCGCGTGACGGTGCTGCGCGACGGAAAGTTCGTCGCCACGCGCCCGCTCGCCGGACTGGAAAAGCTGGACCTGGTCTGCCTGATGCTCGGCAAGCAGCGCGACGAGCTGCGACAGGGAACGACCGCCTTCGAGCATCACGACGCGAAGGCGGGCCAGACGCCGCTCTTGCAGGCACGGAACCTGACGCGCGGGCGCAAGCTCAACCACGTCACGGTTGACGCCGCGCGCGGCGAGATAGTGGGCGTCGCCGGACTCCTCGGCTCGGGCCGCACGGAGACGGCCAGGGCCATCTTCGGCGCGGATAAAATAGAGGAGGGCGAGGTCTACCTCGAAGGCCAGCCGCTACGCCTGCGCTCGCCGCGCGACGCCATCAAGGCCGGGCTCGCCTTCCTCTCCGAAGACCGCAAGGCCGAAGGCATCATTCCTGAACTCTCCGTCCGCGAGAATCTGACGCTCGCAGCCCTGCCCTCGCTGACCAAGCTCGGCGTCGTCTCGCGCGCGCGCCAGCAGGAGATAGTTGACCGCTTTATGAAGCGGCTCGGCATCAAGGCCACGAGCGCCGAGCAGAAGATTCGCGAGCTGTCGGGCGGCAATCAACAGAAGGTGCTGCTGGCGCGCTGGCTCTGCAAGAATCCGAAGTTCCTGATTCTGGATGAGCCGACGCGCGGGATAGACATCGGCGCGAAGGGAGAGATTCAGGAGTTGATTAACGAGCTGGCCAATTCCGGCCTCGGCGTCCTGATGATCTCATCTGAGCTGGAGGAGCTGGTCGAAGGCAGCTCGCGCGTCATCGTCATGCGCGACGGGCAGCGCATCGGGGAGCTGCGCGGCGGCGAAGTCTCGGCCGATGCGATTATTCGCGCGATGGCCCGTGAAGACACGGAAGAGACGGCCGCCCCGGCGACGGGCGCGACAGGGACGGACGGCTCAAACGACGGGCCAACAACCGCAGGAGCATAAGAGATGCAGAATGCCACTCAGGTGAGCCGCGCGGGCGCTGGCAGCGGCGGCGTCGGGGCGCGGCTCGGGACGCTCGGCCCGACCTACGGCGCGCTCATCGCGCTGATTCTTCTGATCGTCGCCAATATCATCTTCACACGAAATTTCTGGGACGCGCGAACCTTCTGGACCATTCTCTTGCAGGTCTCGCCGACGATGCTCGTCGCCGTCGGGATGACCTTCGTCATTGCGACCGGCGGGATAGACCTCTCTGTCGGCTCGGTGATGGCGGTCGCCGCCGCGATGGTGGCCATCAACCTCGAAGGCGGGATGCTCCCGGCCGTGGCGCTGGCACTGGCGGTTTCGGTCCTCATCGGCTCGCTCAACGGGACGCTGATCTCCGCCTTTCGCATCCAGCCGATCATCGTCACGCTCGCCGTCCTGATTGCCGGGCGCGGGCTGGCGCAGATTCCGAGCGGCGGCCGTCTGGTTGAGTTCAAGGGGCATTACCCGTCGTTTGAATCGCTCGGGACGGGCTACATTGGGCCGATTCCGGTCCAGGTGCTGGTGATGATTCTGGTCGTCGCGGCGGCCGTCTTCGTGATGCGTGCGACCAGCTTCGGCCGTTATATCGTGGCGGTCGGCGGCAACGAGGCCGCGTCGCACCTGGCGGGCGTCAAGGTTCACCGGACGAGGATTGCGGTCTACGCTTTGAGCGGGCTGCTGGCGGGGATGGCCGGGCTGATCGAGTCTGCGCGCGGCGGCGCGAGCGACCCTTCCAACGTCGGCCTCAACATAGAGCTTGATGCCATCGCGGCGGTCGTTATCGGCGGGACGGCGCTGACGGGCGGGCGCGCAACCATCGTCGGGACGGTCATCGGCGCGCTGATGATGCAGGTCATCACGACCAGCTTCAACATGCTCGGCATAGAGTTCTCCTGGTCTTTAGTTCTCAAGGCGGCCATCATCATCGTCGCCGTCTACGTCCAGCGCCCGAAGGTGGCATAAGGGAAGATTGATTCATTTACCGAGCAGTTCAATGACTAAATGAATCAATGAGTAAATGAGTAAATGAGTAAATCTGATTCGGGGGAAAGCTATGAGCCAGGCAGCGACGACCATTGACGAAGCGGGCTCTGTCCGGGGGCGCGTGGCCCGCGCCAAGTTCGCGTCATTCATTCAGCGGCAGGGAGCACTGATTGCGCTCATCATCGTCTGCCTCTTCGCCTCTCTGCGCTACGGGACGTTTCTCGACGGCGGCAGCTTCCTGACCTGGGAGAACCTGGCAAACGTCGTCGCGCAGAACAGCATGGTCGGCCTGATCGCGGTCGGCATGACCTTCGTTATCCTGACGGGAGGGATAGACCTCTCTGTCGGCTCATTGATGGCAGTCGGCGGCGTGATTGCGGCGACGCTGGCCGGGAACAATTTCGCAGTCGTGCTGCTGGCGGCCGTCGGGGCGACGACGCTGCTCGGCCTAGTCAACGGGCTGGTCATCGCCAAGGTGCGGATTCAGCCCTTCATCGTGACGCTGGCGATGATGATCGCGGCGCGCGGCATGGCGCTGCGGATGGCGCACGAAAAGCCCATCGAAATCAGCTCCATGTCGAGCGGCTTCGAGTGGGTCTGGCGCGGGACCATCGGGCCGCTCCCGGTCCCGATAGTCATTCTCCTGCTGGCCTACCTTGCGGGCTGGATAATTCTCAATCACACGCGCTTCGGGCGTCACGTCTACTCGCTCGGCGACAACGAAGAGGCCGCGCGCCTGATGGGCTTAAATGTCAGGCGTGTGACGCTTGGCGTTTATGCGTTGAGCGGCGCGCTGGCCGGACTGGCGGGCGTGATTCTGGCGTCGCGGCTCAACTCTGGACAGCCGGTCGCGGGCGTCGGCTATGAGCTGGACGCCATCGCGGCGGTCGTCGTCGGCGGCACACTGCTGACGGGTGGGCAGGGCGGTGTCGGCTCGACGCTGGTCGGCGTGCTGCTGCTCGGAGTGCTCTTCAATATCTTGAATAACGAGGGCGATTGGATAGGCTCTTACTGGCAGGGCGTCCTGCGCGGCATCTTCCTACTGGCCGTCGTCGTTATCCAAAATCGTTTGAGTGCGAGGAAGCGATAGTCATGCAACCGATGAACAAGGGGCGCTACACTCAGGCCGAGCTTGAAGCGTTGACGCAGCAGGTGCTGACGGAGGGCTACTGTGTTTTGCCGGAGCTTTTCTCGAAAGAGATTCTCCGGCGATGGAACGAGGCTTTCACTCCGCTCCTGGAAGCGCACATCGCGCGCGAGGGGCATCTACAGAACAGGGGGCCGGGCCGCTACTACGTCACGCTGCCCTTCACAGAGCCTTTCGCCGAGCCCGCCTGCTATGAGAACGAGGACGTGCTGGCGATTGTCGCCGGGCTGGTCGGCGAGGACCCTGTGATGCCGCAGCTTGCCACGGACACGCCGCTCAAAGGCTCCGACTACCAGGAGATTCACAGGGACGCGCCTCCGCTCTTTCCCGAAACGGGAGAGGAAACGCCGCCCTTCCAACTGGCCGTCAATTTCCCGCTCGTCGAGGTGACGACCGAGAACGGCCCGTTCGAGATGGCCCCGCGCACGCACCTGGTCTCGAAGGCAGAGGGCCTGCGCCGTATCGAAGCGGGCGAAGTCAAGCTGGAGCCAATCACCATGCGGCTCGGCGACGTGATGATCCGCGACGTGCGCAGCCTTCATCGCGGGACGCCGAACTTGACCGGCACGCCGCGCCCGATGGTCGTCATCGGCTACAGCCGCCGCTGGCTCTTCCGCCCGGAGGTCTCCATCCGCGTGCCGCGCGCGGCCTTAGCCACGCTCTCGGAACGCGCCCGCCGCCTGCTGCGCTTCAACCCCCTCGTTGATTCGCTCGACGATCAACCCGACACGGAGGTCTACCAGGCATACGCTTACTGAGCGAGTGCCTGCGCCGCCGACAACTTTTGAGCCCCTGAGGAGAGCGCCGCGAGTGCAGAAGGTCAATTATCTGGGCCAGCCCAACTGTTACAGTCTGACCAACGGGACTGTCGAAGTCGTCGTCACGACCGACATCGGCCCGCGCATCATTCGCTACGGCTTTCCCGGCCAAGAGAATATCCTCGGCGAAGTCCCCGCAGACGTTATCACGACTGAGCTGGGGGATTGGAAGCCTTGGGGCGGCCACCGGCTCTGGACTGCCCCGGAAGCCAACCCGCGCAGCTATTCGCCCGATAACTTCCCAGTCGAGCATCATGCGGAAGACGAACGCTCCATCCGGCTGGTCCAGGCGGTCGAGCCGCGCACAGGGATTCAAAAGGAGATGACCGTCCGGCTTGAGCCCTCGGGCTCAAGCCTGCGTATTCATCACAGGATTATCAATCGCAATCTCTGGAGCATAGAGGTCGCGCCCTGGGCGCTGACGATCATGAACGGCGGCGGGGTGGCCATCTTTCCGCAGGAACCCTATCGCTCCTGGGACGAATATCTCCTCCCGGCCCGCCCGCTGGTCCTCTGGCACTACACGGATTTGAGCGACCCGCGTTGGACCATCGGGAAAAGATATATTCAGCTCAGGACGGACCAGCAGAGGGCCCACCCGCAAAAGGCCGGGCTCATGAACAAGCAGGGATGGGCCGCCTATCATCGCGGCACGACCCTCTTCGTCAAGCGATTTTCTTACCGCGAAGGCGCGGCCTATCCTGACTACGGCAGCAACAACGAGACCTACACCGCGGGCTCATTCATCGAGATAGAATCGCTCGGGCCGATAGAGAAACTCGAACCCGGCATGGCCGCCGAGCATCTTGAGCACTGGACTCTCTACAGGGATGTCGAGTTGGACGGGAGCGAGGAATCAATCGAACGGCAGGTGGAGAGCAGGAACGCGCCAGGCTGAAGACGGCGCGAGTTGGAGACCCGACCGGGGAAGAGTAAGGACGCATTAACTTGCCGCCGCGCCTGCACTCTCTTCCCGACGCCCTTCACGCTCGCGCGTTCCCGCTCGCTCTTCTACTCCGAATTAGGGCTCCTCTCTTGCTTGATCTCTTCGCTGTCAGGATTTTCAGCCCCTGGCGTGAGAGAGCCCGTCGGAGTTACGTCTTCGAGTTTCTCCGTCGGGCTTTTCTTGACCTCCGGTTTCCGTTCGTCCTCAGCCGCTCTGCCCTGTCCTTCGTTCTGAACCATAACAAATCTCCTTTACACCCGCTTGAGTCTTTAATAGCCTGCTTTAGTTACGGAAGGCGCTCGCCAAAAACGGTTGCGTCTACGGCGATGGCCCCCGCGATAATCAGAATGCCGATCAGCATTATTACTTCGCCTCCGACGATTAAGCCAATCCCCGGCAGGGCCACGCTGGTGCGCGAGAGCATCAGCAGCAGCCCGCTAAAAGAGATCAGAGTGCCGATAAAGCCGAGGGCCGAGAAGACTCCGCGCCAGACATTTCGCCCTTTACGCATCCGGTTCACCTGCCTTTCCGGTAATCGCCGATTCCGTCTCTCTCATTCTACAGCAGAACTGCGGGGCAGCTACAAGAGCAGCCCGGCCCGGGGTCCGTGTAGAGGACAGCGGACGCCGCGTCTGCAAATCCGTGCCTGCGCGCAATTCGCTCAGTGTGCTGTCCGGTAAATGTGAAGGTGATACAATCCAACGCGCCTGAAACGAGGGGGAGATGACGCAGCGGCCCCCGACATTGACCGGACACCGGGCGGGCGCTGGGCGGGCATTGAGAGGGGCGGAAGGACTGATTGATGAGCGCGGGCTTTCTCCTTTACGGGGCTAACGGCTACACCGGAAATCTGATCGCCCGCCAGGCCGTCGAGCGCGGCTTGAGGCCCATCCTTGCCGGGCGCGACAGGGCCGGGGTCGAGGGGCTGGCTAAGGAGCTTGGCCTGGAGTCTCGCATCTTTGCCCTGGACGATGCTCCCCTGATAGCGGCGGCGTTGCAGGGAATGGCCGTCTTGCTCCACTGCGCCGGGCCGTTCTCGCGCACTTCCAAACCCCTGGCCGACGCCTGTCTCAGAACGCAGACTCATTACCTGGACATCACGGGCGAGGCGCAGGTCTTTGAAGCCCTCGCGGCCCGTGACGGTGAAGCCGCGGACGCTGGCGTGATGCTGCTGCCCGGCGTCGGCTTCGACGTTGTGCCGTCAGACTGCCTGGCCGCGCATCTCAAGGCCAGACTCCCTTCGGCGACTAAGCTCGTGCTCGGCATTCACGGCCTCGGCAGGCTTTCCAGGGGAACTGCGACGACGATGGTCGAGAATCTCAACCGCGGCGGGCTCGTCCGGCAGGGCGGCCGCCTGACGCCCGTTCCGGCGGCCTGGAAAACCCGCGCCATAGATTTCGGGCGCGGCCCCGTTAAGGCGACGACCATTCCCTGGGGCGATGTCGCCACGGCCTTTTACAGCACCGGGATTCCGAACATAGAGGTCTACGCCGCAGTTCCCGGCGCGATGCGTTGGGGAATGCGCCTGAGCCGCTATTTCGGATGGGCGCTGGGCAAGCCCGCCGTCCAGGACTTTCTCAAGCGACGAATCAAGGCGCAGCCCCCCGGCCCGAACGAGACGGAGAGGCGGCGCGGCTCAACCTCCGTCTGGGGAGAGGTGACGGATGATTCCGGCCAGCGCAGGGTCTCGCGCCTGAGAGGCCCTGAGGGCTACGCGCTGACGGTCCTCTCCGCGCTGGCCATCGTCGAGCGAGTGCTGGCCGGGAAAGCACGTCCGGGCTTTCAGACTCCGGCCAGGGCCTACGGCCCGGACTTGATTCTGGAGATCGAAGGCGTCGCGCGCGAAGACCTGGACTAAGCGGGGCTTGAAGCCAGGCTCCGGCCCTCCGGGAGAGGATTTTCAGGACGAAGCTGTGATGATGGAAGCTGCGAGGTCTGCTATTTCGGCGCAGGAGTTCGAGCGGCTCTGCGAGGATATTTATGCTGATCGCTGGCAGGTCTACCCGCTCATCCCGAGCGCGAGCCGGAGCGATGCCCTGAAGTGGATGCTGCTGGGCTGCCTGGTCAATCTTTTGAGCGTGCCTCAGCTCGAAGCTCCGCACGTCCGTCACGGCCGGAGCGCGGACCCTTACGGCGATGCTATCTGCGAATTAATGAAGGGTCGCGCGAGCCCCGTCTTTGACCCGCGAGCCTATCTTGTGGAATTATCGCGAAGAGCGGAGGCCGAAGGACGCGGGCTGAACGGGTGAAAGTTACAGGAAATATGGGCGGGCGCGAAAGAGGTATCGGAAAAACTCTTAAAAGAGATTTCGCTAACACTTTCTCATCATCCCGGCTGGAGCTCGCTAAATCAGCGTGCGGATTTTTCGGGGCGTTTATGGTGACCGCGCGGGCAAGGGAAGAGAGGCGGAGGCTGTAAGGAGGCGACGGCGTTGATTGTCAGGCGCAAAGCCGCGGAGCGCGGCCACTTCAACTTTGGCTGGCTGAACACCTATCACACCTTCTCGTTCGGGGATTACTACGACGAGCAGCACATGGGATTCCGCTCGCTGCGCGTCATCAACGAAGACCGCGTGCAACCCGGCCGCGGCTTTCCGACGCACGGGCACAGGGACATGGAGATCATCTCTTACGTCCTGAACGGCGCTCTCGGGCACAAGGACAGCCTCGGCAATGGCTCCGTGATTCGTCCGGGCGACCTCCAGCGCATGAGCGCCGGCACGGGCGTCCGCCACAGCGAATACAACAACTCGGCGGACGAGCCCGTCCACTTTCTGCAAATCTGGCTCATCCCGTCCGAGCAGGGAATAAAACCGAGTTATCAGCAGCAGACGTATAGCAATGAAGAGAAGCGCGGGCGCTTGCGCCTGATCGTCTCGCCGGACGGGAGCAAGGGCTCGGTCAGCGTTCATCAGGACGCCAGGCTGTACGCCGCGCTCGTCGAGCCGGGGCAGGAGATAAGTCATCAACTCGAACCCGCACGCCACGGCTGGCTGCAAGTGGCGCGCGGCGCAGTCGCGCTTAACGGTCAACCGCTCGAAGCGGGCGACGGGGCGGCCATCAGCCAGGAGACTTCACTGAGAATTGCCGCCGTCGAGCCATCCGAGATTCTCCTCTTTGATCTCGCTTAAGGCTGCAAATTCTCAACTGTGTGTGTCGGCCGCCGGGCGCGTGCTCCGGCGGCTGAACCTCACCAAACCGTGTGCAGAGACGATTGCGTGCAGCGATAACCCCGGCATCGGCTGCGCCAGTCCTGAGAGAACATTGTAATGGAAAAGCCGGAGCGAAGAGAACGCGTGCGGACCTCACTTGAGTGCTACTGGGGATTGACGGAAGCCTGCCCGCGCAATGGGAAAATAACCAGCCTAAGCACCAGGGGATGCTTTATCAAGACGACGGCGGAAGCGGGCGAGGGTCAGACCGTCTATCTTAATTGCTGGCTTCCCTCGGACCTTCAGGGCCGCCTCGAATCCGAGCCTTGGATGATGGTCCGCGGCCGGGTCATCTACCACCTGGAGAAGATCGGCTTCGGGATGCAGTTTACCGAGCTGACCGCGGCCGAAAACGACATCGTCCTCCTCTTGATAGAGCATTTCAGGAACGACCGTGTTTAGCGGTAACTCATTAAAACACAACCGGTTATAGCCGCTCGTAAATAGTTACGGCCACCCCGCGAAGGATGGCCGTAACTTTCCCGGCAGCGTGCAGAGGGGAAGGAGAAATCCCGCTCACAGGAGTGCGCGCCACCGGCGTCTCAAGCTTATCCCCGGCACGTTCGCTCACCAATCCTGTGCGTTGGTGGAAGCGCCGCTCTGCGTTTGCGCTTTGCCCGCCTCAGGTCTCTCCCGGCAGGCAAAGCGCAACGCTGTCTACCTGGCCTCCGACATGGCCGCGATGTAGCAGCCGTGGGCGGTCGTCGTCAGCGGGTCTTTCGCCATCCGAACCTCTGAAATCTGGATGGGGAAATCGCCGTCGGCACGCAGCATGTTCTCGAACTTCTGGAGGAAGCCCGACGGCTTGGCCGTGCCGCCCGCCAGCACAATCGGCATCGGGCGATCAATCTTCGGCAACTGTCCAGAAGCCTTCAGCTCCGAGCGCAGCTTGTCGATCAGAGCCTGCATCACGTCCTCGTAGTAAATGTTAAGGGCGCGGCTCAGATCGTCCTTCGGCGCACGAGAGAGGTCGAGCTTCTCTTCCTTGAAGAGGCGGACGCGCGTGAAGGTTTCGTTCAAAACTGCGGCGACGTTAGTGTCAATGTAATCGCCGCCCTTGGGCAGGCTGAAGGTAATCATCGGCATGGACATAAACGAGATGGAGACGTTGCACATCCCGCCGCCGCAGCTAATCCCGATGCCCGTGAAATTCTCGTCCTGCAAC
This sequence comes from Pyrinomonadaceae bacterium, assembly GCA_036389715.1. Taxonomy (GTDB): domain Bacteria; phylum Acidobacteriota; class Blastocatellia; order Pyrinomonadales; family Pyrinomonadaceae; genus DASVWH01. The sequence continues at coordinate 16,079 of DASVWH010000159.1, forward strand.
TCGGAGTAGACGACGGCCTGGCCTTCGTTGATGCTCTTGGCCGTGTAGCCGAGCGATTGCAGGAAGTGCTTGAGCACCGCCTCGTGATAGACCAGGTTGCCGCCCGCCCCATCGCCCTTACCCGGCACGCTGAAGCAGAGCATCTCGCCTTTGACCCGCGACTGCGGCACGAGCCGCTTGATAATCAATTGAATGATCTGCTGCCCCATCTCTTCCTGCGGGTTGAGCAGGCCGTACTGCATCGGGCGGCGCGAGTCGGTGTTGAGGAAGCTGGCGAAGAAGTCCGAGTCGTTGCCGTAAACGTAGATGTTCTTGCAGTTACGCTCATAGATCATGTTCCGCTGCTTCAAGACGTTCTCGGCCATCTCGGAGGCCGGGACGGAGACGAAGGCGTTGATCTCAGACTTGGTCTCCGGCGTTCTGGAGCCGTCGGCCACCACTATCCGGCTCGTTCCGACATCCAGGCCGAGGGCCGTCGGTTTGGCGGGTGCGGCCTCTGGCTTCTCAAATTTGACCGGGTTTTTCTCTTCCATGATTTTCTCCTTTTAGTTTCTGCGGGACGCTTTCTTTGAGTAGTGCGACCCGTCGGTTGCTTTCAACTGCGCAAGTCCTGTTATTTGCGCAGCCTTCGGTTGATGTAGCGTAACCGCTTGTTCTCTATGCTTGTGTTGCCGGGGCCTTGGCGGGGCGGGCGAAGTGGGCCGGAGAAGTGACGAGGCCAATCTCGGGCTCTTCTGCGGAGTCCGAGCGCAGGCGGCGCTGTAGCTCCATCTGTTGGCGGTAGCGGCTGCGCATCTGCCGTCGCAGCTCTTCGGGCGCGACGCTGGCTTCCGCGGCGCGGCGCTTGAACTGAACGTCGGCCTCCCTGGCCCCGGGCCAGATAGCGCCGCCGAGCATGTCCACCGTCTGTTCGTCGTAAGTGAAGCCGAAATCGCTGATGCTGACGGGCGCGACCTTGTACTTGTCGGAGAGGCCCATCGCCTCGAACGGGAAATTGCGCGCCCAGTCGTGGTGAAAGCAGATCAGCATGTTGCCGGGATTGACCGAGACGAGGCCGTGCGTGACGCAGTCGGCGTCGGCTATGTTGTAACGGCTGCGCAGAATCTGCGTCAGGAGACGCCCGGCGATCAGCTGGGCTTCCGTCAACTGCTCTTCGTTCGAGCCCGCCTCGCTGTTGGTCTCAAAGCAGACGCCGATGAAGCTCTCGTTGAGGCCGACGTAGACGCCCTCTGCATCGGCCCAGACGGAATTGCCCGCGTGATTGGCCGCGTGATCGTCGCGCACGATGCGGTGAATCTGGCCGTAGCGGTCTATCACGTAGTTGTAGGACTTGTGCCGCTTGACGTATTCGAGCAGCCCGCGGCTGTGCGTCTCGATGGAGTCGTTGTTGTCGGGCGTAAAGGAGAGAAGGTCGCTCTCCGAAGTGTGATAGACGATGCCGACCGGCTCGCGCCGGACCCTCGCATCAAAGACTCCCGGCTCTCGCTGAAGAAGGTAATAGCCGCGCGCGTGCGTGCTGGTTTCGTAGTCCGTCAGGATGCGCCCGGCGTTGCTGTAGCGTTCCGAGTTCTCCTTCTGCTCGACGAGCCAGACCTTTTCGGCGCGGTAGTCGGGAAGATATTTGGCGCTCGCTGCGGCAAACGCGCCGTTCTGCACGGTCGCAGCCCTGTGCGGAGAGCCCTGCGCCTGCGCCGACTGCGCGCCGGGGCCGTTAACGCCAGCCGTCCAGGCGAGCAGCCTGTAAACGCCAAACAGCGAGATGGCCAGCATCACCGCTCCCAGCGCGCAGAGCGGATAGCGCAACTGGTAGCAGCGAAAGAAGAGGCGCGCCGAGAGCGGAGCTTTGTTCGCGCGTAAAATCTGGCGGCGCTGTTTCGCGGCCGAAGGCAGCAGGTGCTCCAGCTCCTCGAAGATCGAGCGGTAGAACCAGAGCTCTAGGAGGCGCTCGTAGAGCTTACTCTTTTTGATGAACTCGAAGCGGCCGAGAGCCTGGTCGAGCCGCTCGGAATTAACGGCCTGTTGCGAGAGCGTCTTGTTGAGAAATCGCAGGCGGGCCTCGGGCCGCTCGAAGAAATGAGCATAACGCTCGACGATCTTCGAGAAGAGGAGGGTTGAATTCGCGGGCGTTCTCTGGCTCATGGCGCGCTTGACTTGAATCCGGTTAATGCCTGGCTCTGGTCCTCAAAAACTTCAGGCGGCGAGCCGGTTAGGGCTGGGACTGGTACTCCGTGACGATGAAATTCTCGGCCATGCCCCTGGCCCTCAACTGCGCCCCGTAGCTGGCCGCTTCGCTGCGGTCCGTGAAGCGCCCGGCCTGCACCCTGTACCATGTGCCGCGCTTCGGAATCTCAGCCCTGACGACGCGTGCCTCGAAGCCTGCTTTCCTTAAACTCACGATCCTGTCATTGGCCTGCTCCGCATCGTTATATGAGCCTATCTGAAGGGTCAGATTGCCTTCATTGCGAGCGGCGGGAGCGGCGATGGCGGGCAGCGGCTTGACTTCCGGGGTCGGCTTGATTTCAGGAGTCGGCTTGACTTCGGGGGTCGGCTCGGCGACGGGCGCGGGCGCAGCTTTTATCTCCTCGACGGGCGCGGGCGGCGCGCTTGCAACCTGCTCCGCGGCGACCGGCTCGCTCGCCTGTGCGGCGTCTGCCGGTGCTGCTTCAACGCTGCGCTCGGCTATGGCCTCGGGCGCTGCGACGGGCGGCGTGGCGGCCTTGGTCGCAACCCCGTCGTTGAGCGCTGTCGGCCTCGTTATCCAGTTACAGAAAACGATGACGGAGATGAAGACGACGCTACAGGCCAGGAGCCAGCGCGGCGAGACGCGCATTAAACGCACGCCGAGCGCGTACCTGTCCAGGTTGGCCGCAGGGCGCATGTGTCCGGCAACCGGGCGATTCTCCTGCGGCTCGGCGGCATCGTCGAATAAGGGCAGCTCGGCGAAGGTCTCCGGCTCGCGCTCTTGGGGCAGGCGCGGGGCAAACTCTTCCGCGTCTTCAGCCGGGGCGGCCGCTTCTGCTGCTTCAACCCGCGCGGCCAATGTTTCTTCAAACGCTGCTGTTTCCTCAACGGCTGCTATTTCTTCGGGCGCTGCCGTTTCTTTAGCCGCTGCTGTTTCCTCAGGAGCAGCAAACTGTTGCGGCAGGGGCGCGACAAAGACATCTTCCAGTATCTGCGCGTCCTCGATGGCCGGGTAATCTAGAGACGGCTCGTGCGGGATGCTGAGCACATCACCGGCGGCAGCGAGCGCCGTGTGGCTCGCGGCGGACGAGACGGCCGTCTCCGGCTCGATGTCTATGATCGGGGCGGCATAGTCTTGCGGGGCGGCGGTCGTCTCTAGCTGGGGGAGTGCGGTCGAGAGAGGCAGCACGGTCTTGACTTCGCCGTCGAGCATGACGACCTCGAAAGTGGTCTCGCACTGAGCGCACATCACGGGCGTCCTGGCGGCCAACGGCGTAGCGTCTACCTGACCTCTCAACTGGCACTTGGGGCAAGTGATTTTCATAAACGTCTTTCCACTGTGAGTCGGTCCATCGCAACCGACGAAACTCCGCCGCGGCAACGGCTTAATCTCAGGTCAACTCAAAAAGCATCAGTCTGCGAGG
>DASVWH010000160.1:0-22035 GCA_036389715.1 Pyrinomonadaceae bacterium
GACCGTCACGCGCGACCTGGCCGGGAAGCTCCTCTCGCGGTTGAGCCCGGAGGATCGCCTGGTGCTCGTCATGCTCGACGTGGAGGGCATGTCCGTGGCCGAGATTGCAAAGTCAACGGGATGGTCTGGTTCCAAGGTTAAAGTGCGTGCTCACAGGGCGCGGGCGGGGCTGCGGCGCGTGCTGGAGAGATTCCTGTAACCGTGCGCGGCAGGCGCGCGTTTTCATTAGTGAAGATGTCAGTCAGGCTGATGTCGGAGGCAGAACGAAAGTAATGACCGGCAAAAAGAGAAAGCTCGAATCGGTTAAGTGGCTCGATCAGGTGGGGCGCGAGGTCGTCCGTGCCTCCGTGATGAACGACACGGAGGCGGCAGCGGCGGCCTCGTCCCCATTTCTTTACGCACGCCTGCGCTCGCGCATAGAGGCCGAGCGGGAGCGCCGTGAAACGGGAGAAAGCTGGCTCGCGCTGCTCGGCGTCGTCTGGCGTTCGGCCCCGGCCATGGCCCTGGTCGCCGTCTTCGCCTTCGTCCTCTTCTGGTCCGCAAGTATCGGGACGCGCCCGCCCGCGGGTTTTAGCGATGAGGCGCTGCTTGGCGAGCGCGACACGGGTATCGAGCGCGTCGTCTTCGCCGGAACCAACGCTCCCTCCAGCGACGAGGTATTGGCGACAATTCTCAATGGTGACGAGCGGGAGGCCGCGAAATGATGGAGCGCGGGAAGACTCGCCTGAAAATCTGGTTCGTCGTCGTGGGCGTCTTCGCCCTCGGCTGCCTGACCGGCGCATTTCTTGACAGCGCCTATCGTTTGCAGGCCAGCGACGGGCGTCAGGAAATGCGCGGTCGGCGCGGTAAGGAAGACCTCTTCGAGAGCATGAAGCGCGACTTTAACCTGAGCGAACAGCAGGCCACGCAGATTCGCGCCATCCTTGAGCAAACCCGCAACGAATATCGCGCGCTGCGCGCCGAAGTGCGGCCGCGCTACGATCAGTTGCGCCAGGACTCGCGCGCACGCATCCGCGCCCTCCTGACGCCCGAACAGCAGAAACTCTTCGACGCCAAGGCCGCCGAGCGCGACGCCAGGCGCGACGACGATGAAAAGTAAGAGGCCGCAGCAGCAGCCGACAACTAAGCATTGGAACTGGACAAGGGGCGAGGGAATCTCAACACTGAGACTCCTTCGCCCCTTAGTCTAACGCCAATCGCAGTACACGCTTTTCGCTCGACTCGAACGCGCCGCGAGGGATAGCCGCCCCGATTGTGCCGCTGCTCTTTACCGGCCGCGATTCAGAACCTGATCGCGCCCATCCGTCCGTTCCTGTAATCATCCATCGCTTGGTGAATCTCCGCGCGCGTGTTCATGACGAACGGCCCGTAACGCGCAACCGGCTCGTTGAGCGGCAGACCCGCGATGAGCAGCACGCCTAGCTCTGCCTGCGCCGTCTCCGAAGAGGCCAGCGAAACAGTATCGCCGTCCTGCGCAAAGAGCACCATCTGCCCGCGCCCTGCGCTCTCGCCGCCTGCCCCGAACTGCCCCTCGCCCGCGACCACATAGGCGAAGGTGTTGTACTCGGGCGGCACGGGCTGCAAGAGGCGACCGCCCGGCTTGAGCTTGCAGTGCAGGTAGATGATGGGAGTCCGCGTCTCGATGACGGCCCGAGCGCCGAGCGATTCGCCCGCGATGACCCTGACCTGGACCAGCCCGTCTTCCGAGCGAGCGCCGGGAATCCTCTCCGCCGGAATCTCCTGATAGCGCGGCTTCATCATCTTGTCGCGGCGCGGGAGATTGACCCAGAGCTGAAAGCCGTGCAGCCGCCCGCCCCTGCGCATCAGCTCGCTCTCGGGCAGCTCGGAATGAATAACGCCCGCGCCCGCCGTCATCCATTGCACATCGCCCGGGCCAATCCTGCCCGTGCGTCCTTCCGAATCCTTGTGCTCCATCGAGCCGTCGAGCATATATGTGACCGTCTCAAAGCCCCTGTGCGGATGGTCTGGCGCGCCCCTGGCCTCTCCGGGCGCAAGGTCTTTTGGGCCCATCTCGTCGAGCAGCAGAAAGGGGTCGAACTCCGAAAGCTCGTGCGTCGGGAACGGCCTGTGGACCAGAAAGCCCTCGCCCTCCAAAGTCTCGACGCTGTTGACAAGCCTCGCAACGGATCGCAACTTCTGTGTACTGTCTGCCATTAGCTCCTCCCGGTCCCTCTTGCCTTCAAATTTGCCGTCAAACATTTTCCGGTTTGCCCATCCAGGCTCTCGGATTCCCAGCACCTGTATCGCCGGGCGGCGGCTCACACACCTCACAGTCGGAGGTATGAGCCGCCGCGCCGTTGCCAAAAGCCCCGCGGAAAACAGTCCCCGCGCGATACCCGGTCTTAAGCTCTCGCGGACTGCTTACGCCGTCGCAGCCTGCCCGACCCGCTCGATCTCATGCCCGGCGCCCTGCCATTCTTCGAGCCCGCCTTCGTAAGCCTTGACGTTGGTGTAACCCAGCTCGACGAGCTTCTGTGCGGCCAGCATGCTCTGCGGGCATTTCGGCCCGGCGCAATAGGTCACTATCTCGGCATCCTTGGCGAGCTTCGACTGCGCCACTTCACGCCCTATCCGGTCGAGCGGGACACGATGCGAGCCCGGAATCATCTCGCCGTGGAAATACTCATCCGTCAGGACATTCCAGAAGTGAAAGTCCCCGCCTTGATTAAGCTGCCGCTGCAATTCCTCGGTCGTGATTGTCTGTACTTCAGCCATATCCTTTTCTCCTTTTTGTGTTGTGCCGTTATTTGTTGCGACACATATTAGGTCAAAAAAAACTCAGCCCTGGTCTTCATCCTCCGCGTAGATACCCTCGCAGATGCGCGTCAATTCACGGCTGTCGCGCCGCGAGATGCGCTCCCTGTAGTAGCCGTTGACCTCTTCGAGCGCCCCGTCCATCTCCGCCAACAACGCCAGCCCTTTCTTCGTGATGCGCGTCAGACTCAAGCGCCGGTCCTCTTCCGACCGCTCCCTCTCGACCAGCCCCTGGGCCTCTAATCTATCTACCAGGCGCGTCACATCCGGCGCTTTTTCGAGCATTCGCGCGGCAATCTCGCAGCGCGGGTGGCCTTCCGGGTGTGCCCCGCGCAGGATTCGCAGCACATTATACTGGCCGTGCGTGAGCCCAAACCGCGAGCAGACGCGGTCCAGACGACTGCGAAAGTGGTCTGCCGTGACCATCAGATTGAGCATGGCTTCCTCGACGGGGCTCGAAAAATCGGCCGTCTGCTTGATCCTTCTTTTGAGGGCATCTCCCATAGCCAGACTTTATACCACAAGAATCTTTGTGTTGCAACACATATTTTTCGTCCGGTTTTCTTTGGGCCGGGAGGCGCGTGAGCGATTGCAGCGCGGGGCTTCAGCTTTTCTGCATGACGAAGCGGAGATACTGCCACTCGCCGCTCTCGAACAGCTTGTAAACCGGGCTTCCCTTGGTGCCCGCAAATTTCAGAAAGCGTTCGCGCAGGAGCTTCGGAATGGTGGTTCTGATTAGAGCGGTCTTCCGCTCGCTGTCCAGGTCCAGAGCACGCACTACGTTAGAGCCGATCTGCTCTTCTTCCAGAATCCTGAGGCCCGCCGCGCCCAACTGCTCGCGCAGCAGGGCCACTTCCTCGCGCGGGCGCAGGTCCGCGAAGAGAAAGTGTCCGGCCGGGCGCATGACCCTCACGACTTCACGAAGAAAATCGGGAACTGAATTGTAGCAATGCGACGACTCGACATTGATGACGGCGTCGAAGGAGTCCGCCGGGAAAGGCAATTTTTCCGCGCTCGCCTGTTGAAAGCTGAGTCCTGCGTGCCGGTAGTGGCGATTGCAGAAGGCGACGGCCTTGCTCGACAGGTCAACGCCGGTCATCGAGCCGGGTCCGAGGTATCTCATGATAAAGGAGGAGCCGCCGCCGCGCCCCGAACCGATCTCAAGCAGGTCCTTGCCGCGCAGGTCAACGCCGCCCGCCACCCTTTGATAAAGCTGGATGCAATAACGATTGGCCCTGTCTTCGGGAAGCAGCTCCAGCTCCGTGTGATGTGAATTAAGGTCGGCGTACCCGTAATTCATGAAGGTCATATTGGCTTCTTTGTCCAGGGCGCTGAGGCATTGATACCACCCCCAGACGACGCTCTTCTTGATGGGTGAGAAGCTGAAGATCGGATTGAAGACTTTTGCCACGTAGCACCTCTCCGGCGATGAGGAATCAACGAACGGATGTCGGGAATCTTTGATCGCTGCTCTCTGATGTAAGGCGATGCCCGATCACTTCAAAAGTATAACGGGGAGCCGCCGCCCCTTCGAGTGCAATCGCATGATTTTACTGTTATCTGAAATTTGCGCGCGGCCGGGCAGGCCGTCTTACTGTTTACGCCCGGCGACAAACTGCGCGGCCACTTCCGCGACGCGTCTGCCCTGAAAGCGCGCCGCCGAGAGGGCCACTTCGTCGGGTTTAAGCTCGCCGTTATTACTGGTGAACGAGACGCCGTATGGATTGCCGGACTGGAACTGTATGGGGTCAGCATAGCCCGGAGAGACGATCAGCGCGCCCCAGTGATAGAAGGTATTGTTCATGGCGGTGATGGTCGTCTCGTGGCCTCCGTGCAGGGTGGCGGCGCTGGTGAAGGAGGAGATGATTTTGTTGACCAGTTGGCCTGTGGCCCAGAGCGGCCCGGTGGTGTCGAGAAACTGCTTGAGTTGTGCCGTCGGCAGCCCGTAGCGCGTCGGCGTCCCGAAGATGATGGCGTCGCCCAGGTTAAATCTTCGAGCGTCGCTTCCTGGACCTGCTGGGCTTCCTGTCTATGTGCGGCCCATCCCTTGTTGGAGGCAATCGCTTCTTCGGGGGCCAGCTCACGTACTTTGCGAAAGCGCACTTCGGCCCCCGCTTCGGCAGCCCCTTCTTCTATTCCCCTGGCCAGACGATATGTAGTGCCGGTGGCGCTGTAGTAAATTATCGCGAGCTTGACTGCCATGATTCCCTCCCTGGTATTCGATCAGCCCGACTCAAGACCCGAGTAAGCGCCGGGTTAATCTTCAAACAAATAATTAGTCTTACATCGGACGCGTGATAAGGTTATAACTCTGCGAGGGACCAAGAATCAATCGAAGACTGAAAGGCGGGTCGAAGGCCGACGCAGGAGAGACGAGGGGATGTGCGCGGGTAGCCTTGCAGCCGTCGCCTGAAGAGTGGAAGATGCAGACCTGGAAGCTGGAGATAGAGTATGACGGGACGCGCTACAGCGGGTGGCAAAAGCAGCCGCACGCTCGAACCGTCCAGGGCGAGCTGCTCAAGGCTGCGGAAACCTTCCTCGACACCAGGGTGGAGATAGGGGGCTCGGGCCGCACGGACGCCGGCGTACACGCGCTCCGCCAGGTGGCGCACCTGAAGTCGAGGTCGCCCGCCAGGCATCTTTCGCCCGGCCGCCTGCTGAGCGGAATCAACGGTCTCCTGCCGCACGACATCAACCTCCTGGCCGCACAAGACGCGCCGAACGGTTTTCACGCCAGGCATGATGCGGTCGCGCGTCATTATCTCTATCAAATCTCGACGCGGCGGACGGCTTTCGGCAAGCCTTATGTCTGGTGGGTGAGAGACCGGCTCAACGTGGCTTCGATGCAGAGGGCTTGTCAAATGCTCGTCGGGAGACACGACTTTCGCTCTTTCTGTGAGAGCCCTGAGACGCAAAGCTCTACGCTCGTGCAGCTCCAAAGGGCCGAGGTCGCTGCGGCGGGCGGCCTCATCCTGTTTCGCATCGGGGCGAGCCATTTTCTCTGGAAGATGGTGCGGCGCATCGCGGGCGCGCTGGTCGAGGCGGGCAGGGGCAACCTGCCGGTCGCGGGTTTCCAAAGGCTGCTCGAAAGCTACAGCAATGAGCCTGCGGCCTGGACGGCCCCGCCTTCGGGTCTCTTTCTGGAGCGCGTTCTTTATCCGGGTGAAGCCCTGCCGGAAGCCTCCGGTCCCGCCTTTCCGGTCCATTGAGGGGCGCGGGCTCCGAGGTCAACAGAAGAGGACGAAGCAAGCCCGTGCGGGGTCGGCAGCTATTGGCCGAAAGCGCCCGCAGAGCCTTGTCGCTCGGGCCCGGCCTGTGATAACTTGCGCGGCATAAGGGCTGTACTCGCTTCGGAAGTTATCCACATTCATCCCATAAAGACCGCTATTTTGTTGGTTCGGAGGATAAAACTTTTATGGAAGCGAAGAGAACAGAGGTCGTCCGGCAGCAACGCCCGCTGGCAGACGGGGCTTACGGTTTTTCATTCAGCATCGCGCTCGGGCTCGTCCTCTTTATCGCCGGTCTGGTGATGAGCCTGGCGATGGATGAGGGAGGGAGCGGGCTCGTCGTCGGCATCCCACTAATCCTCGCGGGCGTGGCCGTGCCGCTCTTTATGATGCGCGGCAACTTCACACGCAGCGAAATCAACGCCCCGTGTCCGGGCTGCGGTGCGCAGATTAAGACCACGGACGCCACCCTCCAACTCGATTGCCCGGCCTGCGGCCAGACGGTTCAGGTCAGAGACCAGGGCCTCTACGCGGCGACAGCCCCGAAAGCGGAACAGGCAAAGTAGGCTGGCCCGGAGAAGGGCTGCCGGTGAGACGCAAAGATTAAGAGACGCCGAGATGCGGCGATAAAGGCTCGTCTTCCCTTATCGCCGCATCTCGGCGTCTCTCCTCTTGGCTTCGCCCGCTAATGGCCGAGCCTGATGCCGGTCGGTCCTGGCCTGCTCAGATAATCGCTCATCGTCAGGACAAACAGTATTCCCAGCCAGAAGAAGCCGGCCACGACGATCACCCACGTCAGCCGCGAGCTGTAGCGGACGTGCATGAAATAGAGGACGACGAGCGTGGCCTTGGCGACCGCAATAGTGAGCGCGACGATGGTGTTCAACTGCCCGCCGAGGTCTATCTCGGCCGCGACGACCGTCAGGATTGTCCCGACCATCAGCAGGCCGAAGATGACGAAGTAGACTGTTCTCGAAACGATATGCTCAGACATAATGGCAACCCCTTTTAGTGTCCCCCTGCCTCCAAATGCCTGCCGAGCAGGTAGAGCAGCGGGAAGAGGAAAATCCAGATAATATCTACGAAGTGCCAGTAGAGGCCGGTCAGTTCGACGGGCGCGTGATACTCCGGCGAGAAGCGGCTGCGCCAGGCCATGTAGATCAGGAAGGCGATGACGCCGATGCCGATAATCATGTGCAGCGCGTGCAGGCCCGTCATGGCAAAGTAAATCCAGTAGAACATCTCGACCTGCCTGGGCTCGCCATGTCCCGTCCATTTAAAATCGAAGCCCGGAATCAGGTGGTCCCTGAACTTCTCCGCATATTCGACAGCCTTGATGCCGAGAAACGTGACGCCGAGAATGATCGTCAGCGTCAGGTAGGTAATCTGCATCCGGCGTTTTCCGACCTGCGCGAAATAGACGGCCAGCGCCATCGTCAGGCTGCTGCAAATGAGCACGACCGTATTGATCGCGCCCATCGTCAGGTTGAGGTGGTTGCTGGCGGCGGCGAACGCTTCCGGGAATTTCGTCCGGTAGAGCGTGTAGGCGAAAAAGAGGCCGCCGAAGAACATGATTTCCTGGGCGATGAAGACCCACATGCCAATCGAGCCAGCTTCGCGCTGCTGCTCCATGTTGTCGAAGTGGTGCGCCAGCGCCCCCTGCGCCCCGTGACTCTCACCGTGTTGAGCGTGTACAGCCAACTTTATACTCCCATGATTTGAAGAATGAAATGAATCAATCTCTTCCCTTCATCCTTGCGGTTGCAGCACGGGCCGGTCGCCCTCGTCGCCCGGCTCGAACTTGCCGACGACCCGCGTCTCTTCGGGCGGCGCGAACTGGTACGCTTCCCAGGTGACGACGGGAGTGACTTCAAAGTTTTCGGTCGGCGGCGGGCTCGACGAACGCCACTCCAGGCCCGGCAGCCGCCAGGGATTGCCCGCCGCGATGCGCCCGTATCTCATGGACCAGAGCAGGTAGACCAGCGGAATCATCAGGCCGATGCCGAGAATGGAAGCGCCCGCCGTAGACATCACGTGCAGCACCTGGAACTCCGGCGGGTAGGCCTGGTAACGACGCGGCATTCCCATGTAGCCCAGGAGGAATTGCGGAAAGAAGGTCAGGTTAAAGCCGACGAAGACGACCAGCGCCGCAAACCTCCCCCAGCCTTCCGGGTAGAGCCGCCCCGTCATCTTCGGCCACCAGTAATGCAGCCCTCCGAGGTACGCCATCACAGTGCCGCCGACCATCACATAATGAAAGTGCGCGACGATGAAGTAGGTGTCGTGCAGGTGAATGTCGAGCCCCATCGCCGCCAGGAAAAGTCCGGTCATCCCGCCGATGGCGAAGAGCCCGATGAAGCCGAGCGCGTAGAGCATCGGCGTGTCGTAAGAGATCGAGCCTCGATAGAGCGTCGCCGTCCAGTTGAAGACCTTCACCGCGGAGGGAATCGCCACCGCAAAGCTCAGGAAGGAGAAGATCATCCCGGCGTAGACCGACTGGCCGCTGACGAACATGTGATGTCCCCAGACCAGGAAGCCGAAGACCGCGATGGCGATGGACGAGAACGCGACGAACGAATAGCCGAAGATATTCTTCCTCGAAAAATTGGCGATTAACTCGCTGATGACGCCCATCGCGGGCAGAATCATGATGTAGACGGCCGGGTGCGAGTAGAACCAGAAGAGGTGCTGGAAGAGGACGGGATCGCCGCCGTAGGCCGGGTCGAAGATGCCGACGTGGGCCAGTCGCTCGAAGGCCAGCAGCAGAATCGTGATGGCCAGCACGGGCGTGCCGAGAATGAAGATCAGGCTCGTCGCGTAGTGCGACCAGATGAAGAGCGGGAGGCGAAACCAGGTCATGCCGGGCGCGCGCATCGTGTGAATCGTGACGATGAAATTCAAGCCCGTCAGAATCGAAGAGAAGCCGTTGATAAAGATGCCGAGCCCGACCGCGATGACGTAGGAGTTGGAGTAAGTGGTGCTAAACGGCGTGTAGAAGGTCCAGCCCGTGTCGATGCCGCCGTTCAGGAGCGCCCAGAGCGTAAAGATTCCGCCGACCGTGTAGAGATACCAGCTGAGGAGGTTCAGCCGCGGAAAGGCCAGGTCTTTGGCCCCGATCATCATCGGGACGAGAAAATTACCGAGGACGGCGGGGATGGCCGGGATCAGGAAAAAGAAGACCATGATGATCCCGTGCTGCGTGAAGAGCTTGTTGTAGGTGTGCGCCGTCGTCAGGTCGCCCTGCGGCGTCAACAGCTCAAGGCGAATCAACAGCGCGTAGACCCCGCCGAGAAAGAAGAAGAGGCTGACCGACGCCAGGTAGAGCAGCGCGATGCGCTTGTGGTCCTTCGTCAACAGCCACGACTTGATGCCGTACTCTTTGTTGAGATAGTTGACGCGGGGCGTTTCAAAAGTTGTTGCTCGGTTTTCCATAATCTGATGTCTGACTACCTTGGAGATTGCCTCGGTGACTGACCGCTTCGCGGCGCTGACCGCGTGCTGGGCTCGGAGCGCGGCGAATTATTCGTCTGTCCGCCTGTCTGTCCGCCCGGCTGCCCGCCTTCGGTCCGGTTGCTCGGCGCTGTCGAGCCGACCGGGTTCGAGCGTTGCGAATCGAGGTCTTGCGCGCCCGTCGCGCCGGGCGTTGCCGGGCCGGTCGAAGGATTATTCGAGCGGGCCGGTGAAGTGGTGCTGATGCCCTGCGTCTTGTTCGGGCTGAGCGACTTGATGTAAGTGACGAGCTGGAGCAGCTGCTCCTCGCTGACCTGCCCCTGGAAGGTCGGCATGATGGGCTGGAAACCGGCGACGACCTTCGCCTGCGGGTTCAGAATGGACTCCCTGATGTAGCTCTCGTCGGCGGTCACCTGCCCGTCGTTGAGCGGCTCCTGCCTGCCGAAAAGCCCCGTCAATGCAGGCCCGCGCCCGCCCTCGCCGGTTGCGCCGTGGCACGAAGCGCAGCCGAGCTGCTGGTAGAGCTGCTGCCCGGCGGCGATGGGCGATTGCTGGTTGCCGCCGCCGCTCAGCCAGTTATCGAAATCGGTCGGCTTCATGACCTCTATCCAGCCTGTCATGCCGGAATGGTTCGTCCCGCAATACTCGGCGCAGAAGAGATGATAGCGGCCGGGCTTCGTCGGCTCGAACCAGAGATTCGTATAGCGGCCCGGCACGACATCGGCCTTGGTCCGAAAGGCCGGGATGAAGAAGCTGTGAATGACATCTTCGGTCGTCATGATGAGCTTCACGCGGCGGCCGACGGGGACGTGCAGCTCGTTGATCTCGCGCTGGCCCGTCGGGTGCTGAATCTTCCACATCCACTGTTTGCCGACGACGTAAATCTCCATCGCGTCCTTCGGCATCCGGTACTGTGCGAAGTAGACGCTCGCGCCCCAGACGAACATGCTCATCGAAATCAGGAACGGAATCACGGACCACATCGTCTCCAGCTTGAGCGAACCGGCGATGGGTCGCGGCACTTCCGTCGCCGAGCGCCTCCGATACTTGATGACGAAGTACACGAGGACACCGCTAATGAGCAGGACGAAGAAGGCCGTGACGCCGACCAGATAAAAGTAGAGGGCGTCTACCTGCCCGGCCAGGGCCGAACCCTTCTCAGGGACAAAAGGTATCCAGGACTGCATAGCTTAAGCCGTTCCTCCTTGACTAAGGCGCATCTCACGAGCGCCCGCCGCGCCGCGCCGCCTGAGCACTACGAGCAGCAGGCCGATACCGAGCACGGTCACGATGCCGCCGAGCCGCATGATCTTCATAATGGCCGGGCCATAGCGGCCGGTCGCCGGGTCGTAGTGATAGCAGTAGAGCAGCAATTGGTCGACGGCCGAGCCGATCCTGTTCTCGGAGGCCTCCATCAACCCGAACTTCAAATCCTTGGGCGCATACTCGACGCCGTAGAAGTAGCGCGCGAGCCTGCCCTGCGGCGTCAGCAGCATGATGCCAGAGGCGTGCGCGAACTGGTTGGTCGCCGTGTCGTAAGTGTAATGAAAGCCGACGGCCTCCGTCAGACGCCGGATATTTTCAGCGTCGCCCGTCAGGAAATGCCAGCCCCGCTCGGCTCCCGCGCGCCCGTAACGCTCCATGTATGATTGCTTTTTAGCCGCCGCCAGCTTCGGCGTCTCGCGCGGGTCGAAGCTCACGGTGACCACTTCAAACTCTTTGCCGACATCGAAGGTCTGCGCCTTGAGACTCCCCGTCAGGCCGTTGAGCACTTCGGTACAGAGCATCTTGCACTCGTAAAAGACGAGGGCGAGGATGACCGGCTTCGTCGTGAAATACTGGCCCAGCCTGACGCTCGCTCCCGCCTCGTCTCTGAACTGGAGGTCGAGCGGGGCCTGCTCGTTCAAGCGCTGTTCGAGCTTCACCTCGCGCAGCGCCTGCGGCAGTCCGTTCTGCGTCGCTCCGGCGTCGGGGCGCGGGCCGTAGAGCGGCTCCGTCCCGTTGTAGAGCCGCCCGCCCGCCATCTGCGCAAGCGCCGCGCCGCCCGAAGACAGTAAGCAGAGAGCAGCGAGCAGTAAGCAGAAAAGGACTTTATAGCCTTTCCTCTCCGCGCTCCGGCCTCTCGCTTCTGTTTGTCTCTTACTGCTCACTGCTCTCTGCTCACTGCTTACTTTCATTGGTCTCTCTTTTCCGTCTGCCGCCCGGAACTCTGGTAAGAGGGGATGTCCATGCCCCCTCTGACATCAACGGGCGGCCCCTGCTGTTGATTGCCCCCCTGCTGGGGCTGCCTGGCGGGCAACCCCTGTTCGAGCAGCATTCTCTTCGCTTCTTCAATCGGGATGTAGGGCACGCCCGTGCGCGGGTCAGCGCCTCCCTGAAGCTCTCTGTCCCACAATTCCTGCAAGACGTGCATCTCGGCCTGCGGCGGATTCCATCTCTCGACGACGCTCAGGTCAACCCTTTTACCGTCGCCGGTATCCACGCCGAAGCCCGGAGCGAGTTGGAGCCTCGGCTCGGGCGGGAGCCGCTCCTTATCCGTGAAGGCCATCGGCGCGGGCGTCGGGTCCGCTTTCGTCGCGCGGTCTTCCATGAAGTCGTACATCAGCCACATCAGGACGTGCACGATGGCTGCGAAGACGAAGAGCCCGACGGCGAAGATGACGATGGAACGGATATTTACATCACTCTCCTCGTGTTGCACATCCGGGTTGCTGATGTACGACGTGTCGGGCGTCATGTGGATGTCGTCTATGATGTGCGAGCGTTTGGATTTTTCCATCTCTCAATCACCTCTCCTTATAAGCCTTGCTCCGCATAAGCCTTGCTCCGCGTTTGACCTCTCTTTAATGGCCGCCCCGCTGGCCGTGCTCAATCGCCTCCTGAAGGTACGGGTCGTTGACGGGCAGCAACGGGCGCTGCTTCAACTGCCAGGCGAAGAAGGCCAGCCAGAGTCCGCCGATGCCGACGGGCGCGGCGATGTCCATCCAGTTAAAGCGGAAGTGGCCGCGATTGAACTCCGGCACGATCAGCCAGAACAGGTCAACGAAGCGCATCACGAAGACGATAATGGCGACGACGGCCAGCTTGCGCGCGCTACGCTTGAGGTCGCGCGAGAGCAGCAGCAGAAACGGCAAGGCGAAGTGAAAGATAACGACCGCCAGCCCGACCCAGCCCCAGCCGCCGCGCAGCCGCTGCAAGTACCACTTGGTCTCTTCCGGGATGTTGCCCGACCAGATAATCAGGAACTGCGAAAAAGAGAAGTAGGCCCAGAGCATCACGAAGGCCAGCAGGAGCTTGCCCAGGTCGTGAAAATGCGGCGCTTTGACGACGCTGTCGAGCGGCGCGCGCGTCGCCAGCAGGACCATCACGGCGATCACCAGCGAAAAGGCCGAGAGCACCCACCCGGCGACAAAGAGCAGCCCGAAGATGGTCGAGAACCATTCGGCGTCGAGCGACATGACCCAGTCAACCGCAGCGAAAGTGACCGTCAGGACGAAGAGCACCAAGCCGGGGCCGCTCGCCATCTGGAACTTCTTCGAGATGCGCCGCTCGGCCGTCCTGTCCTGCTCGCGCGACCACTTGTTCAGGAGATAGGCGAGCCCGAGCCAGATGACGAAATAGATGGCCGCCCGAATCCAGAAGAAGGTCGGGTTGAGATAACCCTTCTTGGCCTCGATCATCCGCCGCAGCGGTTCGTCGCGGCCCACTTCCGGGATGTGCATCCATTCGTAAACGTAGGGCAGGCCGACGATGGCCAGAGGCAGAAAGAGCAAGAGCATCAGGGGCAGCGTCCGCGTCCCGGATTCGAGCACGCGCCGGATGACCATGCCCCAGGCTCCGCCCGTCAGGTATTGCAGCATCAGCAGCCCCAGGCAGCCGAGAGCGATTCCGACCCAGAAGACGAAGCCCAGCAGGTAGGAGCGAAAAAACTGCGTCACGCCACCGAAAGCCGGGAGAAAAGCGCCGACGGCCAACAGGACCAGCCCGATGATGCCGATGATGAGCGCCCGCTGCTGGTAGCGACCGACTTCGGGCGGAACTGTGTACGTAGCATCCACGGCTATTGATGTCCTCCGGCTGGTGGGTTGTTGTCGCCGCCCTGGAGCGGCGCGCTGACGGGCGCTCCCGGCTGCGCTCCCGGCTGCGGCTGGTTTCTCTGGCTCAACTGAAGGGCGCGGATGTAGGCGATGATCGCCCAGCGGTCATGCACCGGAACCTGCTGGTTATAACTCGGCATAGAGCCCCACCCGTTCGTGATTACGTCGAAGAAATGGCCGACCGGGGCCGTCACCAACCGCTCCTCGTTGTAGGCGGGCGGGCGACGAAAGCCGCGCCTGACGATCATCCCGTCGCCGTTGCCGAGCGCGCCGTGACACATCGCGCAGAAGATTTTGTAACGCTCCTGCCCGCGATTGAGGACTTCGGCCGTCACCGGAAACGGAAAGGAATCCGTGTCCGCCGCCGCGCCAGACGCGCTGCGCGCTGCGCCGCTGGCCTGTGCCGCCGAGCCCGTCGCAGCACCCGCCGCGCCGCCGCCGTCACGCGCATTCCCGCCCGCCGCGCCGCCCGTCGCGCCCGTCGCATTAGCGCCGCCAGCGCCCGTCTGATTCTGCCCCACTTGATTCTGCCCCGCCTGCTGTCCGCCGCCGCCGTTGCTGCTGTTGCCGCCGCCCGCCTGTCCGGGCGCGTTCTTGCCCGTGTACAACTGCTGGTCCTCTCTCAAGTAGCCGCGCGCGACCGTTCCCTCGACCAGCGGGCGCGACGAGAGCCCGTCCTTAAAAAACCTGCTCGGCTCGTAAACTTCGTAGCGCGGCTGGTCCTGCATGTCCTGGCGGCAGCCTGCGAAGAGCAAGCAGGAAGCCGCCAGCAGCAAGCAGTTAAAGACCCTGCGCCTTCTCGCGCAGACAGTCCCCCGGCCGCCGTCTCCCGTCCACCCTCTTTTAGACCTCGACATCAATCACCTCGCGGGCATTCAGAGTTTGCATGAAGCGCATCACCTCGTCGCGGTCGAACCTGGGGTCGTCGGCCTCTATGACGAGGAAGAAGCGGTCGCGCGTGGCCAAGGCGAAGCGCGGCGCGTTGAAGACCGGATGATAGGGCTGCGGCAGCTTGTTGAGCGCCAGCATCCCGAAGATGGCCGCCAGCGCGGCCCCGAGCACCGTCGTCTCGAACGTGATCGGGATGAATGACGGCCAGCTATGAAAGGGCCGCCCGCCGACGTTGATCGGATAGTCTATGACCTCCATGTAATACTGCATGAAGTAGCCGCCGAGCCCGCCGAGGATGCCGCCGATGAGGACTATCAGCGGCAGCCTGTTCGAGTGAAAGCCGATGGCCTCCGACAACTCCTCGATGGGATAGGGCGAATATCCGTTGATTCTCCGGTAGCCCTCGTCGTAGGTGCGGCGCGCCGCCTCGACCAGATCGGTCGGATTATCGAACTCGGCCATCAGGCCGTAGAGCGGTGGTTTAGTCTCCATAATCAAAATCCAGGGCCCCGGAGTCTCAAAGTTCCGCAGTCTGGAGTCAAAAGAGAAAAGCCGTCTTCCGACTTGAGACTCCGGGCGCTCTAAGCCCCTGAAGACTGCTCATGCCGCTTCCTCCTCGACTTCCGCGTCCGGCAGGATCGTGCGCATCTCGAAGATGGAGATCATCGGCAGGAAGCGGATGAACAGGAAGAGCAGACTGAAGAAGAGTCCTATCGTGCCGATGAACATGGACCAGTCCCAGAAGGTCGGCTGGTACATGCCCCACGAAGACGGAAGAAAGTCTCTGTGCAAACTGGTGATGACGATGACGAAGCGTTCGAGCCACATTCCGACGCTGACGATGATCGAGATCAGGAAGACTATCCCGACGTTGTTCCTGACGCGCTTGGACCAGAGAAACTGCGGCGTAATCACGTTGCAGAAGATGAGCGCATAGTAGTAGTAGCGATAAGGCCCCGTCATCCGGTTGAAAATCATGTAGGACTCGTAGGCGTTGCCGCTGTACCAGCCGAAGAAGGCCTCCATCGCGTAGCCGTAGGCGACGATCAGGCCCGTCGCCAGCATGACCTTCGCCATGTTGCGGATGTGGCGCATCGTGATGAAGTCTTCGAGGCCGTACCACTTGCGCAAGGGGATGGTCAGCGTCAAAACCATCGCAAAGCCCGCGTAGATGGCGCCCGCGACGAAGTAGGGCGGAAAGATGGTCGCGTGCCAACCCGGTATCTGCGAGGCCGCGAAGTCGAAGCTGACGATGGTGTGCACGGAGAGCACGAGCGGCGTCGCCAGCCCGGCCAGCAGCAGGTAGGCCGTCTCGTAGCGATGCCAGTGGCGCGCGCTCCCGCGCCAGCCCATCGCCAGCAGCCCGTAAGCTATCTGCCAGGGGCGGCTCTTGGCGCGGTCGCGCAGGGTCGCAAAGTCCGGGATGAGGCCGATGAACCAGAAGAGCGCGGAGACGGTCGCGTAGGTCGAGACGGCGAAAACGTCCCACATCAGCGGGCTCCGAAACTGCGGCCAGATGCCCATCGTGTTCGGGTAAGGGAAAAGCCAGTAGGCGAGCCACGGCCTGCCCAGGTGAAAGACCGGGTACATTCCGGCGCAGGCCACTGCGAAGAGCGTCATCGCCTCCGCAAAGCGGTTGATGGAGGTTCGCCACTCCTGGCGGAGCAGGAGCAGGATGGCCGAGATGAGCGTCCCGGCGTGGCCGATGCCGATCCACCAGACGAAGTTGATGATCGGCATCGCCCAGCCGACCGGGACGTTTGTGCCGAAGATGCCGATGCCCGTAAAGACCAGGTGCGTGACGGTCAGCATGAACAGCTGGAGCAGGAGAAAGGCGATGCCGAAACCGATGAACCAGCCAATCGGCGTCCTGCGCTTGAGCACGATGGAGCTGATCTTGTCCGTTACGGACGCGAAGGTATGCCCCGGCTCGATGATCGGAGCAGTCCCGTGGATGCGTACATCGTCGTGTGGTTGATCCACTTCTTGCGACATAAACTTTATGCCTTCTCCGCAATCTCAGGATTCGGATTTCTGACCGCCGAAAGATAGGTCGTGCGCGGCTGCGTGTTCAGATCGGCCAGGAGCGAGTAGTTGCGCTCCTCGGCCTTGAGCCTCGAAACATGGCTCTTCGGGTCGTTGATGTTGCCGAAAACAATCGCGTCGGTCGGGCAGGCCGACTGGCAGGCCGTGACGACCTCGCCGTCGCGGACCTCGCGGTTCTCCTTCTCGGCTTCGATCTTGCCCCACTGGATGCGCTGGATGCAGTAGGTGCATTTCTCCATCACGCCGCGGCTTCTGACCGTGACATCGGGGTTGCGCATCAACTGGTAGGTCGGCGTGTTCCAATCCTGGTAGAGCAGGAAGTTGAAGCGCCGCACCTTGTACGGGCAGTTGTTCGAGCAGTAGCGCGTCCCGACGCAGCGGTTATAGACCATGTCGTTCGTGCCCTCGGCGCTGTGAACCGTCGCGTGCACGGGGCAGACCGGCTCGCACGGCGCTTGCTCGCAGTGCATACAGGGCACGGGCATGAAGTACGGGCCTTCGGGGTTGGCCGTGTCGTCGCCTTTGAAGTAGCTGTCGACGCGCAGCCAGTGCATCTCGCGGCTGCGGCCGACCTGCTCCTTGCCGACGACCGGAATGTTGTTTTCCGACTGGCAGGCGACGATGCAGGCGTTGCAGCCGACGCAGGTGCTCACGTCAATGGCCATGCCCCAGGCATAGGGTTTGCTCTTGTAATCGTAGGGCGGGTACATCGACTCGTCATACGTGCTCTCGTGCTCTTCCTCGTGCGCCTTGTCCGGGTTCTCCAACAAGTCCTTGAGCGTCATCGAGCGGACGATGTCGCGGTTCTCCATCAGGTAATGAATCTGCGTCGTCGAGAGCGAATATTGAGCGCCCGTCGGCGTGACCTTGACGCCGCTGCCCGCCCAGGGAGCATTCGATGTGCGCAGCGCATAGGCGTTAAAGCCCGCGCCGTTACCGACACGCCCGGCGAGCCTGCGCCCGTAGCCGAGATGCACCGTAATCACGTCGTCGGGCTGCCCCGGCGTCAGCCAGACGGGCGCGTCCACTGCGCCGCCGCCATATTCCAGCCTGACTACGTCGGCAAAGACGTTGCCGCCATACTGGCCGACCTTGGTGGCGACGCCGAGACGCCTGGCCGTCGCCGGACTCATCATCGCCACGTTGTCCCACGTCAGCTTGTTGAGCGGCTTCGGCAACTCCTGAAGCCAGCCGTTGTTGGCAAAGCGCCCGTCGTAGATTGACGGGTCGTTGCGAAAGACGATCTCCATCTGGCCGGGGGCGGGCGGCTGGGGCGCTGGGACCGGCGCAGCAGCATTGCCACCCGTCTGAATCGCCAGCCCTTCTCTGGGCCTGGCCGCCGTGTTGGGGATAAAGCCGTCGTGCAGCACCTTGCGCCAGGCGGCCTCGAAATCCGTCGAGCCGTTGGGGATGGGCGCGGTGATGATGGGCTTATTCGCAAACGCAGCCCCCTGATTTCCGGCCCCTGCTGCCTGCCCTGTGGTCTGCCCGGCAGACTGTCCGGCGGCCCCGGCTGCTGTAGTTGTCTGGCCGCCGCCCATCTGTCCCTGCCAGTAATCGCGCACGATGTTGTAGCCGTTGCGGTCAAACTCGTCCAAAAAGATTGCGAGCAGCTCGTGCGCCGTTCTCCCGTTGTAGAGCGGCATAATCAGCGGCTGAATAATGGAGACCGTGCCGTCGAAGGCGCGCGCATCGCTCCATGATTCCAGGTAATGCGCCTCGGGCACGTGCCAGTGGCAGAGTTCCGACGTTTCATCCTTATAGAGACTCAGGTGAACGCGGAGCTTGACCTTATCGAGCCGCGCCTTGTCGAGCTTGAGGTCGGCGGGCGCATTGTAGACCGGATTGCCGCCGAGGATGACGAGCGTCTGGACAGCGCCGCTCTCAATATCGCTGACCAGCTCGCGCAGCGACTGGAGGTGGTCAACCGGATTGACTTCAATCGGCTCCGTGTAGATGACCGTCTTGCCGACGTTGCCGAGCGCCGCGTTCATCGCGTGAGCCAGCGCGTGCACGGCCGCCGGTTGCTCGTCGCCCGCGATGACGATGCTCGCTCCGCGGAAAGCAGAGAGGTCGCGCGCCAGCGCGGCGATCCACTCGGCGTGAGCCGTGTAGACGGGTGCGCCTGCCGCCGGAGCGCTCATCGTGACGGGCGCTCCCGCAGCCGTCAGCGCCGCAGCCACCGCCCGCGCGAAGGCTTCGATCTCGCTCGGACGCACCGGCAATTTATGGTCCGCCTTCGCGCCCGTATTGCTCGGCGTGCTCTCGACTACGTAGAGCCGGTTCATGGTCCGTCGCTCTTCCGTGACGCGACGCCTCGACGCGAAGTCGCGCGCGTAGCGGACATTGCCCGGCCCGCACGAAAGAAAATCCGCGTCTATCGAGAAGATTCTCTCGGCCAGGTCGAAACGATAGAGAGTATTGACGGGCTGGCCGAAGGCCTGCATCGCACCGGCCATCGCGCCGTTGCGCGCGGCGGGCTCGTACTGATGCCACTTGGCCCCCGGAAAGGCCCTGAGAATGGCGGCCATCTGCGCCCCGAGCGTCGGCGACGAGACGGTTTCGGTCAGGAAGCGCAGGCCCGCGCCCCCGCGCGTCCGTTCCTGGTCCAGGGCCGTCCGCATGTCCGCGACAAAGGCCGTCCAGGGGCGAATCTCTTCACGGTAGGTCAACGTCTGCGAGCGGTCCGGGTCGTAGAGAGTCAGAATCGAGGCTTGCGAATAAATGTCGGTCCCGCTGGAGCCGGGATCGTTCGGGTCTTCGCTGCGATTGGACGGGTGGTCAGGGTTGCCTTCGAGCTTGGTCGGCCGTCCTTCGTTGCTCTTGGCCAGAAGCGGCATGGCGACCCCGCCGAGCGGCATCGCCGTCGCGAAAAAGAGGGGTTTGCCCGGAACCAACTCTTCCGGCTGCCGGACGTAAGGGACTATCTTCTCGGGCGGCTGGTAGGTGCAGGAGCTGAGGCCCGCCAGCGCCAGCGACGCTCCCATCAGCTTGAGAAAAGTGCGCCGCCCGACCGGATCGTGCCACTCCTCCGCGTGCTGCGGATACTCGCGCTCGACGAACTCTTGAAACTCAGGGGAATCGGCCAACTCTTCCAGGCTGCGCCAGTATTGCTTGCCCTCCTGCTCGGCAAGTATCCGTTGGCGCATTAAAGCAAAATTTGTTTGACTATCTTGACTGGGCATTAAATTGTCCCTCGAATCCTTACCGGTGGCATGTCGAACAGCTCGTCAGCACAAAGGGGTCCTGAATCTTGTTTTCCTTGACGAGACGCGCGCCCAGCTCGGCCTGGTTGGCGGGTGGCTGGTATGCCGTGTTGTAAATCTGGTCGGCTGGCCTGACGAATTTCTCCGGGTTGCGATGGCACGACAAACACCACTCCATTTGCAGCGAAGAGGCCTGGTACATGAGCGGCATGTTGGCGACATCGCCGTGGCAGCTCGAACAGCCGACACCCTTGTTGACGTGAATGCTGTGATTGAAATAGACGTAATCGGGCAGGTCGTGAACCCTCGTCCACTCAATCGGCTTGCCCGTCTTCCAGCTCTCGCGGACGGGCTCCAGGTACGGGCTGTCGGCCCAAATCTGCGAGTGGCAGTTCATGCAGGTCTGGGTCGGCGGCATCCCGGCCGTGTTGGAGGTCTCGACGGAGGTGTGGCAGTAGCGGCAGTCAATGCCGTCGTCGCCGACGTGATGTTTATGGCTGAACTGGACGGGCTGCTCGCGCTCGACGTAAGCGCCCGTGTTCCAGGATGAGCGATTGATTTGAGCCACGGCCCAGACGACCGCCAGGAGAATAAAGATGGCCCCGAAAATGCTGAGTTTCGCGAGCGTATTAGTGCTGTGATGAAAAATTTGAGGCATTGCTCGTGCCTTTCGTTCTCGCCTTTCAGTGAACTATTGTGCTGGCAGAGAAGAAGATACGGGTAGGAAACGCCTCTTTGCAGACGGGCACGACACTTCAGCAGCTCTGTCCCGGTCAGCGCCGAGACACACCCCGCCTTGATTCCTCACTCGTATTCACTGCCTTAAAGTAATGCCAAGTGACTACTACTTTAACAGATGAATTGAGTTTTTCAAGTTACCGGCGCGACGGTCCTTCGGATGCGCGCAAAATATTCGACAAATGACACGAAAAGATGAAGAAGAGAACCGGAAACTTTGCCGTTCCGGGCGAATCAAAGAGAGAGGAGCCGGGGCCGCTCTTTAGCCGCGCGTTGCGCCGGGCGCGCTGCGGTGAAGCAGCCTTCTCCGGGCCTGGACCAGCCCGTCTCGCTTTCAGGTTTGACTTAACAGTCGGTCCTGACATAAATTCATCGCGGCCTTGAATGAGGGTCAAGCAGGAAACCATTCCCGGTTCATCTTTTTCATCTACCGCTCTTGATTTCCACATTTCGTCTCCTCCGGGGTGCGAATACCGAACGCGCAGACGCAAACAATATTCGACCCGCCCGCGGAGCAAAACCATCAGCCCAACACGCGATCACGCAGTAGTGCCATCTCCCGGCTTTCACGCTGCATCTTCCGGCGCAAGGCGCCGTCACCTGACAATCACTCGAAAGGATTCCCCTGATACTAATGAGAAACGTAACCCTTAACAGCTTTCGCCGGATGACGGCGCTCGTCGCCGCCTGTGCGCTCTCGATGCTGCTCTTGCAGACGGCTTTCGCCCAGGGCAAGCAGGATTTCACGCTCATCAACCAGACGGGCATGGCCATCACGGAGCTGCACATTTCACCGCACAGCACCGACGAATGGGAAGAAGACATTCTCGGACAGGACACGCTGCCCAACGGCGAGAGCCTGGAGATCAGCTTCGACCGCAAGGAGAAGGCTGCGATGTGGGATTTGCAGATCACCAACAAGGACGGCGATACCATCGAATGGGAGAACCTGAACCTGCTCGAAATCTCGGAGCTGACCCTGCACTACAAGAACGGGAAGGCCTGGGCTGACTGGAAGTAAGGGCGGGCAAATCCGTCCGACGCCGGAAAAGATAGATGCCGGTCAATGAGAATGGACGTGCCGGAGGCTTTGAGAGCTTCCGGCACGTCCATCCTTTTTCAGCCGCCCGAGTCCTGCTCTCTCCGGCGGGCGCGAAATCAATAGTGTTTCAGCGGAAAGAGGTGCTGGCCGCGTCGCGCGCGAGCATGGCCGCGCCGACGGAGACGGCGTCTGCGCCGAGCGCGGCGGCGACGATCTGCGTGACCTCGAAGCAGGGCTGGAAGGCTCTGCGCCCGGCCTCGCGGATGATCGGGTTGAGAATCAATTCGCCCGCCTCCATCACGCCGCCGCCGAGCACTATCCGCTCGATGTTCAGGAGATTGATGACGGAGGCGACGGCCGCGCCGATGTACTTGCCCGTGCGCTCGATCATCAGGAGCGAGAAATCGTCGCCGCTTTTGGCTTCGCGTGCGATGTCGGCGGCCGTAAAGTCCTTGTTCATCGCCAGCTTGGAGAGCGAAGAGGTGTTGTCGCGGTAGAGGCGCTCGTTGGCGCGCCGGACGATGTTGGGCGCGGAGGCGACCGTCTCCAGGCAGCCCGTGTTG
>DASVWH010000161.1:0-23345 GCA_036389715.1 Pyrinomonadaceae bacterium
ATATTTTCTCTACCCGTACCTTAATACGGGACCTGATCTTGAGACTAAGCGTTCGTTCGAGAAATTTCTGAGTGAACGCGGCTACACGTTTGCGCCCGTCACGATAGACAACATGGACTGGCTCTTCGCGCAGGTCTACGACGAGGCGCGGCAGCGCGGCGACGCCGAGGGGATGCAGCGCGTCGCAAGGGAGTATGTCCCGTACATGGAGAGGATGTTCGAGTTCTACGAAACGCTCTCGGTGGACGTGGTCGGCTACGAAGTCCCGCAGGTGCTGATGCTGACGGCCAGCGCGCTCAACGCGGACCACTTTGAAGAACTGGCCGCGATGCTCAAGCGCAGGGGTTACTCCTTCATCGCCCTCGAACAGGCCCTGAAGGACAAAGCCTATCAACTGCCGGACAAGTACACAGGCCCGGTCGGCATCTCCTGGCTGCAACGCTGGGCGATAACGAAGGGGCTGGGCTTCCGCAAAGAGCCGTACCTTCCGGCCTACATGCAGCAGTTCGATAAGAGAAGCGGGAGCCGCTCGGATTTCAAGACCAATTTGAACTAGCCGCGACCGGGAGCCCGCGCCCTTTAATCCCCAATCCCGAATCTCGACCGGCGAAGGACGTGCAGTCCTGCCCAGGGCGGGAGTGTGCCCTGCCGCGCGGTTGTCAAAGAGCCCGTGATGAACGGACCGCGTTGGACCGCGCGGCTGAAAGGGAACAGCATGAAAAAAGTCCTGATGAACAGAGTCCTGATTAAGAAAGGCCCTGCGAACGGAGCCCTGATGAACAGCGCCCTGTTAGGCTGGGTCGTCCTGATTGCCTTGCTCATCACTGTGCCGGGCGGGGCGTGCGTGCGGGCACAATCGGCCCCGGCAGAGGGTTCCGTGGCGGCGAAAAAGGCGCTCGTGCTGCCGCCGGAAAAGGCCCGTCCCGTGCGGCTTACGCGCTTCGAGCAGCCGCCGTTGATTGACGGGCGGCTCGACGATGAAGCATGGCGGCGGGCCGCGGCGTTCAAGGATTTCTACCAGCTCCAGCCGGGCGACAACACCCCTGCGTCGAAGCCGACGGAGGTGCTCATCGGCTACGACGCGAAGACGCTCTACGTAGCCTTTCACGCCTTCGACGAGCCGGGGAAAGTGCGCGCCACGGTCGCCAAGCGCGACGCCGTCGAGACCGATGATAACGTCTCTATCTTCCTCGACACCTTCAACGACCAGCGCAAAGCTTATGCGTTCTACTTTAACCCGCTCGGCGTGCAGAGCGACGCCATCCTGACCGAGAGCGCGGGCCTCGATTTCAGCGTTGACATCGTGATGGAGTCGAAGGGCGCGATCACGGAAGACGGCTACACGGTGGAGGTGGCGATTCCGTTCAAGTCGCTGCGCTACGA
Source organism: Pyrinomonadaceae bacterium (assembly GCA_036389715.1). Taxonomy (GTDB): domain Bacteria; phylum Acidobacteriota; class Blastocatellia; order Pyrinomonadales; family Pyrinomonadaceae; genus DASVWH01. Next base: position 1,384 of record DASVWH010000161.1, read on the forward strand.
GGCGGGCAAAGATAAGCTCTGGGGCCTGCACCTGCGGCGCGTCATCAAGCGCTTCAACAACGAGCTTGATTCCTGGATGCCGCTCTCGCGCGACCGCTCCGGGGTGCTCAACCAGGCCGGGCAGCTGACGGGCCTCGAAGGCATCTCGACCGAACACACGCTGGAGCTGATACCGAGCGCGACCCTTTCGGAGACGGGCAAGCGTGTCCCTACGCTGAGTCCCGCCGAGCTGGTCGCCGACCCGGCGCGCACAGACCCCGGCCGCTTCGTCAACCCGGCGCTCGATTTCGACCCCGGACTGACGGCGAAGTTCGGCATCACGCCGACCGTCACGCTCGACCTCGCGCTCAATCCCGATTTTGCGCAGGTCGAGGCCGACCAGCTGGTCGTCACGGCCAACCAGCGTTTTCCCATCTTCTTTGAAGAGAAGCGACCCTTCTTTCTCGAAGGCATCGACATCTTCAGAACGCCCGTCAACGTCGTCAACACGCGCGCCATCGTGGACCCGGACGTGGCCGTCAAGCTGACGGGCAAGCGCGGGCGCAATACCTTCGGGCTGCTGCTGGCTTCGGATAACGCGCCGGGGAATTTCAGCGAAGAGGAGCGCAGCGACCCGGAGAGGCTCGCGCGCATCGCCAGGTTTCTCGACAAGAACGCTTACATCGCCGTGCTGCGCTTAAAGCGTGATGTCGGCAGGGAATCGAGCGTCGGCTTCGTCGGGACCTCCTACAACTTCATCGAAAAGCATAATCAACTGGGCGGCTTCGACGGGCGTTTTCGGCTGGACCCGAAGACCGTCTTCACCTTCCAGGCGCTCGGCACAACCTCGCGCCGCTTCTTCTTCGAGCCGGAGACGGGCCGCAACATCTATCGCACGGGAAACGCCTTTCGTTATTACTGGGACTATGACCGCAGGGGGCGCAACCTCAGCGTGAGCCTCTACGGGACGGGACAGACGAGGGATTACCGCGCCGACGTGGGCTTCACGCGCCGGACCAACATCAACAATGAGAACATCTTCATCGGCTATAACTCGACGCCGCGGCCCAGGGCCCGGCTGATCTCCTGGAGCATACAGAATTTCAACCCGATCAACTTCGACTGGCAGGGACGGATGCTCGGCTGGGCGGAGGATTTCAACGTCGGTTTTGGCTTCAGGCGACAGGCTTCTCTCAACGTGGCCTACGTCGGCGAGTATGAGCGCATCTTTGAAGGTGAGTTCGGCGCGCGGCGCTCGGCCCCGCCACTCGGCTGCGTCTCGAAAGAGAGGTTGAGCGCAAACGCGGCGCTGCGCTGCGGCTTCGCGGGCGACGACGCGGAGCGCTCCACACGCAAACAGAGCCTCATCGTTTACGGCAGGCCGCCTGCGAGCAAACTCTTTTCCGGCTTCTTCGAGTTCGATTACACGCACGGCGAGTTCGATTTCGATTTCGGCGCAGGCCCCAGGTTCCCGCGCGTCAGCCCGGGGGCGCTCGCTGACCCGGATGCGCTGCAAGACCCCGGGCCGGGAAATTATCTGCGGTTCGTCGTGCGGCTCAATTTTCAGCCGACCGACCTGCTGCGCATCTCGCTCGACTACGAGAAGAGCAGGCTCGTGCGCCACGATACAGGGCTGTTGGCGTTTGACGAGAACCTGTCGTCGCTGCGTGCGACCTACCAGTTCACGCGCTTCACGTTTGCGCGCGCCCGCGTTGATTACACGACGCTCTCGGCGCGCGTGCGCGGCCAGTTTCTGCTCGGCTGGACGCCGAATCCGGGAACCTCCTTCTACGTCGGCTATAACGACGATCTCAATCGTCACGGCTCGAATCCCTTCACGGGTCAACTGGAGCCGGGCTTTCGCCGCAACGGGCGGACGTTCTTCGTCAAGCTCTCTTACCTCTTCCGCCGCAGCTTCTAAAGCGGCCAGCGCCGGATGCGCAGAGCGCGTCTGTGCCGTCTCCGTCGAAGCCGGATGAAGAAGGCTGCCGTTGGCTTGCAGCCGCGCCGCCATCTAACGGTCGGGCGCGCGCTTCCTGTATATTTGTGGCCGGGAGCAAAATCCGGGTGCAAATCAAATGAGGACTCTCTTTTTAGGGGCGCTGTGTCTGGCCTTGAGCGTACTGGCGTCGAGCGCCTGCCGCCCGGCCGCGAGTTCGCAGGGCGAGAGCGGCTCGCGTAGCGGGACGACGCGCGACAATCGCGGTCCGGCCGGTGCGGCGGAAAACGCACAGGGCTGGGGACGCCCCGTGCATCTGGCAGACCTCGAAGACCGCGCCGTCAACGAGAGCAGCGGCATCGCTGCCTCGCGCCGCAATCCCGGACTGCTCTGGACGCACAACGACTCCGGCGACGGCCCCCTTCTTTATGCCTTCGACCGCAGGGGACGCAGGCGCGGCGTCTGGCGCGTGACGGACGCCGCCGCCGTGGACTGGGAGGATATCGCCGCCGGTCCCGGACCGGTGTCCGGCCAATCCTATCTCTACGTGGCAGACATCGGCGACAACGACGCAGAGCGCGCGGAGGTTATCGTCTACCGCGTGGCCGAGCCCGCGATTAGGCCAGCCGATGCTGCCTCTAACAGGAAGAACCCGCGCCGGACCGAACCCGCCGCGGCGATTCGCCTGAAGTACCCGGACGGCGCGCACGATGCCGAAACGCTGCTGGTGCATCCGCTGACAGGCGACCTCTACATCGTCACTAAGACGCTGGGCGCGACGACGGGCCTCTACAAGTTGGCCGCCCCGTTTTCCACCGAGACCAGGAGCACGCTCGTGCGCCTTGGGACAGTCGGCGCTCCCGGTCTGGTCGGCGGCCTGATTACGGGCGGAGACATCTCGCCGGACGGGCGGCGGGTGGTGCTCTGCGACTACATGGATGCGTATGAGTGGAGCTTGCCCGGCGGCGCAGGCACGGGGTTCGACGAGGTCTGGAAGCAGCCCGTCAGTTCTACGGGCCTGGGGCTGCGGCGCCAGGGAGAGGCCGTCTGCTATCGCCTGGACGGCCAGGCCATCCTCGCCACCAGCGAACTGCGCCCCGCCCCGCTGATAGAAGTCACGAGGGCGGGACGGAAGTAGGACGGACACGGGCTCAGGCTGTAAGCCCAGGAAATCAAAGGATTTGCTGGCTTTTGTTCATGCCGCTTAGGCGGCCTTGCGCTTGGGCAGGGAAACCCTTCCGACCTTCAGGCCGAGCCGCTCGCGCAGGCCCGGACAGGCGTTCAACTCTTTTTCCGGGATGCACTGCGCGCAGACCCACTTGCCGTCCAGGTCGCGCATGTGCAGGCGATCACAGGCCTTGCGGCAGGCCTCGCACTTGAAATCCTTACTCATCCTTACTCCTCCTCCCGGCCTCTAAGCGACACGCGCGCGCTGCTTGACAGGGTCGTATTCATAAGCCAGATATTGCCGCCCGATAAACTTGAGCACGGCCGAAACGTGCTTGCACTCGAAGCCGGGCTCGGCGTTGCCGCGATAGATAAAGTCCGCGCAGGTGCAGGCCAGGTGCCTGGTCTGCGGCTCGCGGAACAGGTGATAATCGCGGTCCGCCCCGGTCTCCGAACGGGCGATCCAGCCGTAGGGCTCGGCCTCGAAGACCTCGTCCCGCTCGGAGCGCGCGGCCCGCTGCTCGGCGGCCGTGAAAACGTGTATTTTCGCTGTCGCTCTCTTTCTCGAACTCATTACTCGCCTCTACTCCATTTCTCAAATTTCAGGAAGAGCATTATAGCATAATCCGCGCGTCTATGGTACAGTGTTTCACGTCTGAAACAAGGGCGCGGAAGAGGCTTTGCAAGGGTCGGCCGCCGAACGGGCGGGCTTAAGTAAGGAAGGGTTGGAGAGTTAAGGGAGAAGGTTATGTCATTCAATAAAATCATCGTGGTCGGGAATCTGGGCCGTGACCCGGAGATGCGTTACACGCCGCAGGGCACGCCCGTCTGCACCTTCAGCATCGCGAGCAACGAGCGGCGCAAGAGCAACACGGGCGAGCAGCAGAACATCACCACCTGGTTTCGCGTCACGGTCTGGGGCAAGCAGGCCGAGACGGTGGCGAAGTATTTGACCAAGGGCCGGAGCGTTTACGTTGAAGGCAGGCTGCACCTCGAAGAATGGACCGATAAGGACGGCAAGCCGCGCTACACGCTCGAACTCAACGCGAGCGACGTGCAGTTTATTGACAGCGCGGGCGGCCAGGAGCGCGAGGGCTATCCGGTGCGCCCCGCTGCTCAGGCGGGCGCTCAGGCCTACGCGCGACAGGCAGGGGCACGCATCCCGCCCGCCGCTGCCGAGATTGATGAAGACTCGATCCCGTTTTAGCTCTCCTGTCGAGAGGTGTTTTGAGCAGCCATGAGTGAAGAGTTGACGAAGCAGGCGGGCGGCATCGGTGAGGCGCTCGCGCCCGTCGAGCGTTCGTTGTTCATGCCCGCCATGTCAATCGAGCTGGCGGTCGAGCGTTACAACACGATCACGGAGTTCGTCAGCCGTGTGCTCAGGCGCGACGTTGACTACGGCGTCATACCGGGCACGGAGAAGCTGACGCTGCTCAAGCCCGGGGCCGAGAAGCTGACGACCTTCTTTGGCTTGAGCACGCGCTTTCAGTTGATCGAGAGAATCGAAGACTGGACGGGCGAGGGCTACGGCGCGGAGCCTTTCTTCTATTACCTCTACCGCTGCCAGTTGTTTCGCGGCGACCTGCTGATTGCCGAGGCGGACGGCTCCTGCAACTCGCGCGAGCAGAAGTATCGCTACCGCGAGGCACAGCGCGTCTGCCCGGAGTGCGGGCAGGCGGCCATCATCAAGGGCCGTGAAGAATACGGCGGCGGCTGGCTCTGTTTCAGGAAGAAGGGTGGCTGCGGCGCTAAGTTCGCCACCGGCGACGCCGCCATCGAGGGCCAGCAGGCCGGGCGCGTCCCCAATGCGGAGATTGCCGATCAGGTCAACACGATTCAGAAGATGGGCCAGAAGCGTGCCCTCATCGCGGCGACGCTGCTGGCCGTCAATGCCTCCGAGTTTTTCACGCAGGACGTGGAGGATTTTATCAACCCGAGCGCAGTCGTCAACGCTCCTTCGACGGCGGCGGGCGCTGTTGCTCTCGTTGAAGAGCGGGAAGGACTGAAGGGTGAAATCCTTTCGGCCTGCCGCCGCCTGGGGAAGACGGAAGCGCAGCTTGTTGACTGGCTCAAGAAGAGATACGGGCTCGGAAGCATCGAAGCGCTCCCGCCGGACCAGCAGCGCGAAGTGCTCGCCTTCTTACAGGCGAGGGTCGCAGGCCAGCGCGCAGCGTGAGGCGAGCGGCCGTCAAAAGAGGCCATAGCGACTCCGGCTTAAACCAGGGGCATTCGGAGGCGGCTGCTGCTCTGATGTACTCTTAACGCAGGATGAACTCTTCGTCGCCGGTACTGAGGTTTGATTCGGGGACGCTCCTGCTGGACGGCGCGGGGCGTTCATTTACCGCGCCCTCTATGTTCAAGTGGGACGAGCGGGTCATGCGCTGGCGCGCTCCGGCCTGGGCCTACCGTCACGCGGTCAGAGAATTGGTTCGCGGCGGCACGCCTTACGAAGACCGGGCGCGCGCTTATCACGAGTTCGATTTCCCGGCGAAACTTTCGGTCGAGCCGCGCCCCTACCAGCAGGAAGCGATTAACGAGTGGCGGCGCGCTGGGCGTTGCGGGGTCATCATCCTGCCGACGGGCGCGGGCAAGAGCCTGGTCGCACAGATGGCCGTCGAGCAGACGAAGCGTTCGACGCTCATCGTCGTCCCGACCATTGATTTGATGAACCAATGGTACGACCTCCTGCTCTCTTCCTTTCAGGCGGAGGTGGGCTTAATCGGCGGCGGCTACTACGAAGTCGGGGCGCTGACGGTGACGACCTACGCCTCGGCCTTTCGCTTCATGGAGCGGCTGGGCAATCAATTCGGCCTTCTCATCTTCGACGAGTGCCATCACCTGCCGAGCAGCATCTATCGCTACGCGGCGGAGATGGCGATTGCGCCTTTTCGCCTGGGATTGACGGCGACGCCGGAGCGGGCCGACGGCGCGGACGAGAGCTTGGACCAACTGATCGGGCCGATTGTTTTCCGGCGCGAGGCGCAGGAGCTGGCGGGCGAGTACCTCTCCGATTACAGCATCGTGCGCATCAACGTCGAGCTGACGCGCGAGGAACGCGCCGCCTACGAAGCGGAGAGGGCCATCTTCAGGCAGTTTCTGGGCGAGAAGAGAATCAGCCTGGCGAGCCTTTCGGGCTGGCAGATGTTTATCATCGCGAGCGCGCGAAGCCAGGAGGGACGCCGCGCCATGATGGCCTACCGCGAGTCCAAGCGGATCGCGCTCGGCACGGAGGCCAAGCTGCGCGTGCTGGTCGAGCTGCTTCAGCGCCACCGGAGAGACCGCGTCTTAATCTTCACGGCCGAAAACGAGATGGTCTATCGCATCTCGGAGCAGTTCTTCATTCCGGCCATCACGCACGAGACGGGCATCAAGGAGCGGCGCGAATGGCTCGAAGCCTTCAACAAGGGCGAAGTGCTGGCGCTGGCCACCTCGAAGGTGCTCAACGAGGGCGTCAATATCCCGGACGCATCGGTCGCCATAGTGCTCTCCGGTTCCGGCTCCTCGCGCGAGCACATTCAACGCCTCGGGCGCATCCTGCGCAAGCGCCCCGACAAGGAAGCGATTCTCTACGAAGTGGTGACGGCCGACACGACCGAGGAGCGCATCAGCGACCGGCGCAGCGGCGGCGAGCAGTTTCGCCAGGCGAAGCACGAAACGCCTTCGCCCGGATTGAGCGGGTAAGAATCTAGGATTGAGTGGGGAATTATGCTGACGGCTGATCTGGCGCAGAGCTGGCAGCGCGGCGGGCGCACCGGCCCGCGCTGCATAGAGACCGAAGACGAAGGCTACCTGCGAGACGCAGAGCAATTGATGGGTCTCTTTCGTGAGCACGAAGGTCACCCGCGCGCGGCATTGGAACTGGCGCTCTCCGAGTATGTCGGGACGGGGACGGACTATAAAATCCTGCGCGGCTTAATCAAGCTGCTGACGGACAGGTGCAAGTTCGAGACGGCCGCCGCGGTCGAGCCTGTAAAGATACGCCGGACGCTCTTTCTCAAGGCGCGCGCCGCTCATCCCTTGACTGGCGCGGGCGCGATGCGCGACGAGGTTATCGCGGAGGCTGCTCTTGAACTCGGGTGCGAGCCGGGGATGGTGCTCGAAGGGCTCTATGCCGACCTGCCGTCGAATCAAAGGCTGGTCGAGTTCGAGCAGTTGACCCCGGCGGAATTGCTGGACCTCTATAACCTGGCGCAGGCCCAAGCCTTGCTCTACCGCTGCCTGGAGATGCGGCTGCGAGTTGAGCCGCAGAGCCCGGAAGGCTATCGCAAGCTGTTCGGCGCGATCAAGGCGTATCGCCTGATTCACACAGTCCAGGGCAGCCCGTCTAAAGGCTATGAGATTCGTCTTGACGGCCCCGTCTCGATGTTTCATCGCTCGCAGAAGTACGGCATCCAGATGGCGGTCTTTCTGCCCGCGCTGCTGCTCTGCGAGGGCTGGCGGATGCGGGCCGAAATCGCCTCGAAGCCGGGCGGCGCGAGCGCCTTCTTTGAACTCGACAGCAACCAGCGGCAGTTGCGCTCGTCTCACCTGCCCGACCGTGCTTACGAGAATCCGGCGCTGGAGAAACTGGCCGATGCCTGGGCCAGGTTCGAGAGCGCCTGGATGTTAGAGCCGAGCAGCCGCGTGATTGACCTCGGCGAGAGCGCGTTCATTCCAGATTTCGTCTTAAGCCACGAGGACGGCAGGCAGGTCTATCTGGAGATTCTGGGTTTCTGGACGCCGCAGCACCTGCAAGCGCGGCTCAGGGAGTTTGAGCACGCCGGGATCGGGAATTTCATCCTCGCCGCCTGGGACGAATTGTGCGGCAGCCGCGAGCCCGTCACGAGGACTCCGGCCAATACGATCATCTTCAAGCGGAATCTGGACCCGGTCGTCGTCGAACTGGCCGCCGAGAAACTATTTACCGATGAGCACGCATCTTAATCCGGCTTGATTCGGCATCCTTATTCGACAGGCTCCATGTGAGCCACAGCGTGAACCAAAAATCGGGGCGACTTAACTTTCCATGCACTTCAATATCAAGCAGCTTTACACACCGCCGCTCGAAATCTATGAGCTTAACGAGCGGGCTTTAATCATGGACACGGAGACGGTGGGCGCGGGGCCGACCGTCGAGATTATCGAGATCGCGTTTGGCGATAGCCAGGGCCGCATCATCTATGAATCGCTGGTTCGGCCGGTCTTCAATGCCTTGCCGCGGCCCTCGAAACATCATCGCTTCGAGAGGGCGGAACTGCTCGGCGCGCCTTGCTGGACGGACATCTGGCCGGAGGTCTCGGCCTTGATAAAGGGCCGTCTGCTCATCGCGTACAACGCGGCCTTCGACCGCCGCGCGCTGGCCGCGACCTGTTCCAGATACCAGCACGTGACGGCCGAGCGCGGCTGGCGCTGCGCGATGCAGCTGGTCAAGAAGATGACCGGAACGCGCAGGTCGCCGACGCTGGAAGAAGCCTGCGCGCTCTATGGGTTGCCGGGCGGGAATCACCGCGCGGCGCGCGATGTTCAGGCGACGCACCAGTTGCTGGAAGCCTTGAAAGAGTCAGTGAAACAGTCAGCGGAGCAGTCCGTGAAATAGTCTGCGAAACAGTCCGCGCCGCCCGCTTAACTTGCCGCGAGCGCTTCGTCGCAGACGCCGCGCATGCTGCAACCGGCGCAGCGCCGCGCCTCCTCGTGGCTGCGGTGAACCTCTTCGGCCGTCCGCGCCTCGTGCATCTCGTCGAGCAGCGCGAGCAGGTCTTCCTTCAACTCGGGCGTGTAGCCGATGCGCAGCTCGCAGTCGCTGTAACGCAGCAGGCCGTAAGGCACGCTCGCCCCCGTGACATCTTCGACGAGCAGGCAATAGGCCGCCAGTTGCATCAGGTGAGAATCGTAGGGCCGCCTGTTGGCCGGACAGCGCGTTGACTTTGCTTCGACGGGAACGATGCCCTCGTCGGTCCGCACCAGGTAGTCCGGCCGCCCCGTCAGTCCGTAGCGGCGTGAGAACAATGCCTTCTCCTGCTTCACGCCCTGCTCGTCGGTCACCAGCGCGTCGAGCTGACCCTTGGGAAAGCCCGTGTCGCCGTAAATGATGCGCCCGGCGGGCAGGCCCGTGCGCCCGGCCGCACGCCGCGCCGAGAGGTAAGCGAGGAGCGCCGCCAGCAGCAGCAGAAAGATGATGATAATCAGGAGCAGCCAGCTCATCTCCACCACCAGGCGAGCGCACAGAACGCGGCCAGCAACAGCGCCAGCAGAAACAGGATGAAGGCTATTCTTCGGAGCCGCTCTGCGCGCGTGACCGATTGGCCGTGCGCCCGATGCCAGCGGTCCCCGGCCTCGCGCGCATGTTGCCCGGCGGTCGGCGCGTGCCCGTCCAGGCGCAGCCGCCATGCGCGTGCGCAGAAAACATACTCGCCCACTTCGGACGCGCGGATTGTCTTACCCTTCCTGCTCATCTCTTACCTGATGAAGACTTCCGTACGACGCCGCGTGAAGTCGTGCTCCGTGACGACTCTGCGGATGGCCGCCGCGATCTTTTCCCCGCCCCGCGTCGAAGGCTCTATCGGGTTGGCGTAGTCCGCATCGTCGTCGCAGATGAGCCGCAGGTCAAGCAGCGGCAGCCCGCGCCTGAATGCCTCACGGATGATGCAGTCGTTGAAGACGGAAAGGGCCGTGACCGCCAGCCGCTGCAAGTCTGGTTCGGGGAATCTGGGGTAATAGATGGTGCAGACGGCGGTCGGCAGCCCGTGACGCTCGACGGCATCAATCGCCCGGCTGTAATCCTGCTCAAACGCGTCGCCGATGTCCGCCAGCCGCGCCAGTACCTCTGCGCTTGAGCGCGCGCTGTCGCTGAGGATGCCCGCGTGGCCGAGCGCGTCATTGCCGCCGACGCTGATGACGAGGTGGCTGGCGTCCGTCGGGATGCTCGCGGCCTGGCTCGACACGTTCCGCGTGACGCTGCCGTCAACGGCCTTCAAGGTGGCCTTCCATCCCGGCGGCAAAGCCTCGCGCAACTGGCTGACCACGTCGGGCCCGCCCCGGACGTAAGCGCCGTTATCGAAGACGGAATCGCCCAATAAGACAACGTGATTCATGCGTAGATTAAGGCTTTCGCCTGCTCAATAATATCGTTCGGGATGAAGGCTGGCACAGGGGCGAGCGTTTGGCCGATGGCCGGATGCGGGACCGGCCAGGGACTCAAAAAGCGAGAGGCGCTGTCCGTCAGTGAGCGGCCAATAGCATGAGCCGCCGTCCGGCGCGAGATGACGGAAGGCGTGCGCGGCTTAAAATGAGGAGCGGCGCTCTCGTCAACGGCCGGGCAGTCGCATGACCGTTGACGAGAGCGCCGCGAAATCAAGCCTCTGCCCGCGACCTTTCGATCTTCTGCCATTGATTGGGGACGATGCGATGCGTGCCCCAGTTAAAGCTGGTCGCAGGGTCGGCGTCGGGGGCGACGATGCGCAGGACCAGCACTCCGCCGTAGCCTCCGAACTGCTTCGGGTTGACCCACCAGGTGGCCGTCGAATCCCAGACCTTGATCTCGCGGTCTTTGGTCACGACGGCGCATCCCTCGTGATAAATCAGATTGCCCGCGACCCAGTGGACCGAAGACTCGTCGCCGTTCCAGCGTTTGAACCACTGGCTCGTGGCGTGCTCCGTGTATTGATGGATGAGCTGCGCCGGGTAGCTCTGGACGCCGCGCGCGCGGAAAATCTCGTGAGAGAGCGCGGCCAGCGCCCCGCAATCGAGCATCTCCTGCTTGACAGCCTCGCACCAGTAGAGCGGCCAGGACGAAGGCCCCCAGGCATGCTTTTGCCGCAGCCAGCGCGGGCCGGTCAGGGAATTGCCCGCGTTCAAGAGCGAATAGTCCATCGAGAACACCCACTCGCGCGCCATCCGGCAGCATTCCTCGCCGTGATCTGAAATTGACGATGCCGGAAAGTCCTGCCACTTGCGAATCGCGGCATCGGTATCGGCGAAATCAGCCTCGTTAAATTCGATCAGTTGATTATCCTCGACCAAAGACATAAGACATGCTCCTATCGTAAGCTCCTGCATCACAGAAAACTAAAACGTCCCCGGCGCGCGCGCCCTCCGGCAACTCTACATTCTCGGCCACTACGTCGTGCTCCATACAAAGCCTGCCCATGAGGTGCGTCTTGCCGCGCTTCAATGTCCGCCACTGGCCCGTCTCGGCGTCCTGGTGGAGAATCCGGTGCGGCTGGAAAAAGTGCATCGGCAGCTCCGCGATTGACCCGTCAACGACCGCCTCCTGTGTCTCTCCGTCCGCGTCCTGTATCTCCAGCAGCCGCATCGCCACGGCCATCGAGGGCTGCGCCATCGCCTTGCCAGGCTCCGAGATGATCTGTTTGACGCCCGGCAGGACTTTACGCGCGCGCGCGATTGCCGCGGCAAATTGATCGTCCGCATCGTTGTGCCAGTCGTCCGGGAACCAGCCGCCGCCAACGTCCAGGCATTCGATCTTGCGCCCGGCGAGCTTCTCGATGGAGACGCACCAGCGGAGCATCGCTTCGTAGAGATGCCACCACTGATTGACGCCGATGTTACTGCTCGCCATGTGAAAGTGGACGCCGAAGGTCGAATCGGCGGGCAGCGTCCTGATGGACGAGATGAGCGATTTGAAAACGTCCGGCGTGTCTATGGGAATGCCGAAGCGAGAGGGGATGTGCGGAGTGCGCAGGCGCACGCCGACGATCTTCGAGCGCAGCTCGCCGCGCTCCATGCTGGCGACGACACGCTTGAGGTCTGCGGTCGAATCGCAGAAGACGGCGTGCAGCTGGCCCTTCGGCAACATGCCCTCGGGCCACCACTTGCCGGGACCGTTGAGAATCACCTGCTGCGGCTTGTAGCCGATTTCGAGAGCCTTACGGACTTCGAGCAGGCTGATCGCTTCGGCCAGAAAGCCCGAATCATACGCCAGCTTAATCATCCGCTCGTCCGGGTTGGTCTTGATGCTGTAGGCGTTGGTCACGGCTACTCCGGGCGTGCTCAGCCTGCTGGCCTGCCCGGCCGCGCGTTTGAAAAGATCGGCGGCCGTCTGTTCGAGAAAGAGCCACGAAGGCGTCTGCATCTCGGCGAACGTGTACGCGCCCAGGTCGTTGACGAACGAAGGCGGCACGACCGGCAGGTTCCCGCCCTTCGACTTCGCATGACCGTTGCCGTTGCCGTTACCGTTGCCTTCACCGGGAACGAGCTTGAGTTCGTGCAAACGCTCGGCCAGCTTAGGGATGCCCGAAGGGTGTTTCATCGAATGGCCGACGCCGCCGCCGAGCGGCTCGGGCAGAGGCGGCAGCGGGAACTCGGAACGCACCGGCACTTCGAGCACGACGCGCGTGAACTCTTCGGAGAGAGCGGGCGCTTTTTGTGCTGGCACGCCCGTCGCTCCCTCGATCAGCAGGCCGGGTATGTTGTAACCGGCGATGGTCGCGCCGTGAATCCAGGCGGGAAATCTGGGGTTCATCTCAAGCAGCCAGAGCTGCCCTTCCGCGTCGCGCACCATCTCCAGCTCCGCGCCGCCCGTCCAGTTCAACTCGCGTATGATCTCGCGCAGCGGGTTGAGGAAATCCGCCGGGACTTCCGAGACATCGCCCGCCCAGGTCTTGTTCTCCTCCGTCACCTCGCGCTTGCGCATCCGCACGCAGCTGAGCAGCTTGCCCCTGTAAGCTGAGAGACTGACGGACTCTTCGTAACCCGTGACGTGCGATTGGAGGAAGAGGCGGTCCGTGGCCCAGACGCGAGAGAGCGCCGCCCGTGCGTAATTGAATTCGGACCAGCTTCTCGTCCGCGCGGCGTCGTAATAGGGTCCCTTGAGCCAGACCTTCCAGCCGTACTTGCGACAGAAGGTGTGCAGCTCCCAGTCCGAATGCTCGGTCGAGATGAAGGTCGGTATCCTGACGGGCAGACCCTCGTGCGCCGAGATGGCTGGCTTGGCTACCCTGGCGAGCGCGGCCAGCGGCGGGGTCAAAAGATTCGGGTGGCCTTCGGGGAAGAGGCTGCCGAACCACATGATCTCAAGGTCTATGCCCGATATCCAGAGCGCGCCTGAATCGAGCACATCCTTAATCACTTTGCCATACTCGTCGAGGTCCAACTCTTCCCAGGGGCGCTGGAGCCAGAGCTCGTCCAGGTCCCGCCAGTGAATGCCGGAACTGCGCGCGGAATATTCGACGCCGACCAGTGTGGCATCCGGGTAGGCCGCGCGCAAAGAGCGCGTGATCCCGACGCCCGGCTGTGGATTTGTTCCACAATAAAGTCCGCTGATATAGATTTTCATAGTCTCCTTTAAAGCAGAAGATGGAGCGAAGACAGCAACTCCCTCTCCGTCTAATCCTCATTCTTTCAGGGCCGGGCTGCTACTTTGCCCCGAAACATTTGTTTTTTTTATTGATGGGAAATAAATTTATTGCAACGACGGCCCATCGGGACCCGTCAGACTTCCGGTATGTGATAGCACAGGTTAAACCGGGTTCCTGCAATAAGGCTGAACAGTTTCAGGAGTCAAAGAACGCGGTGGAGCGGAAGTGGTCCTTGACCTCGCGCAGTCCTCTCGCCTACTTCATGCTGCCTCTTCTGCTCGAACGGTTCGGGGAAGCGTGACGCTTGCCTCGACATCCTACATGAGCCGTCGTTAAGCTCAAAGCGATACGTACATCAACCAAAACCGCCAGGAGGTCTATAGTGCCAGAGGGTCAAGACGCTCGTGACGGTAATCGGCCGGTCCGTAATATTTAAGAATAGAAAAAAATATCAGGCCGCGGGGCTCGGCGTCTGTACGTTCTCGTACAGTCATTTAGTCCCGTTCGTTTGCGCGGCCCCTGCTCCTTGACTGCTCCGCCTTTCGCGCGCTCCGGCAACGCGGCAATGCAAACTCGTCCGCGCATTATCTTCAATCAACATCCGACGAAACGATAAAAGGAGCGCCGCATTTGCCGCAATAGCGCGTCCGCATTGCTTCAAGCGCAAGCAGGGCACGTCCGGGTGTTTCAAATAGGGCGGGGGATTTAGAGCATGGGATTTACATATCTCGGCAAGACAGGTATAAGTTAATGGGTGCGCAAATTGCCACCCGTTAGAACTGAAACTCCCCCACCATCTCCCTCCATTCCAGCGGGGATGCGGCCCTCTACAGCCGCAGCACTGCTGCAATCAATAGTACAGAGACGAACTCGGTGGCCGGACAATCGAGACGCGAAATAATGTTTGACCATTCCTCTCTCGAAGGGGATCAATTCGGAAGGACGCAATGCGAAATCAACAGGTAACGACAGATAATCTTGATGCCAAACTACTGCTGAAAACTCTGATGGCGTTTAAGAAGGGCGACTTTTCCGCGCGCCTGCCAACGGAGTGGACCGGCGAGGCCGGGAAGATTGCGGATACTCTTAATGAAATCATCGAATTGAATGAGCAGACGGCTAAAGAGCTTGAGCGCGTGAGCCGCGTCGTCGGCAAAGAAGGCAAGATCACGCAGCGCGCCACGCTACCGGCGGCCAGCGGCACGTGGGTTAATCTGGTTGACTCCGTCAACGTCCTGATTGACGACATGGCGCGGCCCACCAGCGAGATGGCGCGCGTCATCGGCGCAGTCGCCAACGGTGACCTCTCGCAAAGGATGGCGCTCGAAGTCGAGGGGCGTCCCCTCAAGGGAGAGTTCCTCCGCTCGGTCAAAATCGTCAACTCGATGGTCGAACAGCTCGGCTCGTTCGCATCCGAAGTGACGCGCGTCGCCCGTGAAGTCGGCACGGAAGGCAAGCTCGGCGGCGAGGCGAAGGTCAAAGGAGTCGCAGGTACTTGGAAGGACTTGACCGACAGCGTCAACTCGATGGCCGGAAATCTGACCGCGCAGGTACGCAACATCGCAGAAGTCACAACGGCAGTGGCAAACGGCGACTTGTCCAAAAAGATTACCGTTGATGTTAAGGGAGAGATTCTGGAGTTGAAGAACACCATCAACACGATGGTTGACCAACTCAATTCGTTCGCCTCAGAGGTCACGCGCGTCGCCCGCGAAGTGGGCACGGAAGGGAAGCTGGGCGGACAGGCTGATGTGCGCGGGGTGGCCGGGACTTGGAAAGATTTGACCGATAACGTTAATTCGATGGCCAGTAACCTGACAGGGCAGGTGCGTAACATCGCGGATGTGACGACGGCCGTCGCAAACGGCGATCTCTCAAAGAAGATTACCGTTGATGTTAAGGGAGAGATTCTGGAATTGAAGAACACCATCAACACGATGGTTGACCAGCTCAATTCATTCGCTTCTGAAGTCACGCGCGTTGCTCGTGAAGTCGGCTCGGAAGGCAAGCTCGGCGGACAGGCAGACGTTAAGGGCGTCGCGGGCACTTGGAAAGATTTGACCGATAACGTCAATTCGATGGCCAGCAACCTTACAGGGCAGGTGCGTAACATCGCCGAAGTCACAACAGCCGTCGCAAACGGTGACCTCTCGAAGAAGATTACGGTGGATGTGCGCGGAGAGATTCTGGAGCTGAAAGATACCATCAATACGATGGTTGACCAGTTGAACGCCTTCGCCTCGGAAGTGACGCGCGTCGCTCGTGAAGTGGGTTCGGAAGGCAAACTCGGCGGGCAGGCTGACGTTAAGGGCGTCGCGGGCACTTGGAAGGATTTGACCGACAGCGTCAACTCGATGGCCGGAAATCTGACTGGACAGGTGCGCAACATCGCAGAAGTGACAACGGCGGTTGCAAACGGTGACTTGTCTAAAAAGATTACGGTGGACGTGCGCGGAGAGATTCTGGAATTGAAAGATACCATCAACACGATGGTTGACCAGCTCAACGGCTTTGCCTCCGAAGTGACGCGCGTGGCGAGAGAGGTCGGGTCCGAAGGCAAGCTCGGCGGACAGGCAGATGTGCGCGGGGTGGCCGGAACCTGGAAAGATTTAACCGACAGCGTCAATTCGATGGCCGGAAATCTGACTGGACAGGTGCGTAACATCGCCGAAGTCACAACGGCCGTCGCAAACGGTGACCTCTCAAAGAAGATCACAGTTGATGTCAAGGGAGAGATTCTGGAGTTGAAGAATACCATCAATACGATGGTTGACCAGCTCGGCTCGTTCGCATCGGAAGTGACGCGCGTCGCCCGTGAAGTCGGCACGGAAGGCAAGCTCGGCGGGCAGGCGCAGGTAACGGGCGTCGCGGGCACTTGGAAAGATTTGACCGATAACGTTAATTCGATGGCCGGAAATCTAACTGGACAGGTGCGTAACATCGCAGAAGTCACAACCGCGGTGGCAAACGGCGACTTGTCCAAAAAGATTACGGTGGACGTGCGCGGAGAGATTCTGGAATTGAAAGATACCATCAATACGATGGTTGACCAGCTCAATTCATTCGCATCAGAGGTCACGCGCGTCGCCCGCGAAGTGGGCACGGAAGGGAAACTGGGCGGACAGGCGGATGTGCGCGGGGTGGCCGGGACCTGGAAGGACTTGACTGATAACGTTAATTCGATGGCCGGAAATCTGACTGGACAGGTACGCAACATTGCCGAAGTCACAACGGCCGTCGCAAACGGCGACTTGTCCAAAAAGATTACCGTTGATGTTAAGGGAGAGATTCTGGAATTGAAGAACACCATCAACACGATGGTTGACCAGCTCAATTCGTTCGCCTCGGAAGTGACGCGCGTCGCACGCGAAGTAGGCACGGAAGGGAAACTCGGCGGACAGGCTGATGTGCGCGGAGTGGCCGGGACCTGGAAAGATTTGACCGATAACGTCAATTCGATGGCCAGTAACCTGACCAGCCAGGTGCGTGGCATTGCGAAGGTCGTGACGGCTGTGGCCAACGGCGATCTCAAGCGGAAGTTGACGGTCGAGGCCAAGGGTGAGATTGCGGAGCTGGCCGACACGATCAACAGCATGACCGACACGCTCGCCACCTTTGCCGATCAGGTCACGACGGTCGCGCGCGAAGTGGGCGTCGAAGGGAAGCTGGGCGGGCAGGCCAACGTGCCCGGAGCAGCCGGGACGTGGCGCGATCTGACGGATAACGTCAACGGGCTGGCGGCCAACCTGACGACGCAGGTGCGCGCCATCGCGGACGTTTCCACCGCCGTGACGAAGGGAGACCTGACGCGCTCCATCGCCGTCGAAGCGCAGGGCGAAGTCGCGGCGCTCTCCGAAACCATCAACGAGATGATTCAGAATCTCAAGGAGACGACGCAGAAGAACACAGAGCAGGATTGGCTGAAGACGAACCTCGCGCGCTTCACACGCATGCTCCAGGGACAGCGCGACATGACGACCGTCTCGCAGCTCGTGCTCTCCGAGCTGGCCCCGCTGGTCGAGGCGCAGCAGGGCGTCTTCTACGTCAATGCTTCGACCAACGGAAGGCCGCTGATGAGGCTGCTCGGCGGCTATGCTTACACGGAGCGCAAGAATCTGGCCAACGAATTCAAGCCCGGGGAGGGGCTCGTCGGCCAGTGTGTGCTCGAACGCGAGAGCATCCTGCTGACCAATGTGCCGAGCGATTACATCCGCATCAACTCGGGCCTGGGCGAAGCGCCGCCGCTCAACATCATCGTCCTGCCCGTGCTCTTTGAAGGCGAGGTCAAGGCCGTCATCGAGCTGGCCTCCTTCAACCGCTTTAACGACACACACCTGACGTTCCTGGACCAGTTGACGGAAAGCATCGGTATCGTCCTCAACACGATTGAGGCCAACAGCCGGACCGAAGACCTGCTCCAGCAATCGCAGTCGCTCGCCGCCGAACTGCAAAGCCAGCAGGACGAACTCAAGAAGAAGAACGAGCAGCTGGAACAGCAGGCCGAGAGCCTGCGCGAGTCCGAAGAGCTGTTGAAGAGCCAGCAGGAAGAGTTGCAGCAGACCAACGAGGAGCTACAGGAGAAGGCCACGCTGCTCGAAAAGCAGAAGGCCGAGGTCGAAGCCAAGAACAGGGAGGTCGAGGAAGCACGCTGGGCCATGGAAGAGAAGGCCGAGCAACTGGCGCTGACCTCCAAGTACAAGTCAGAGTTTCTGGCCAACATGTCGCACGAGCTGCGCACGCCGCTCAACAGCATGCTGATTCTCTCGCGGCAGTTGTCCGAAAACGTCGAACAGAACCTGACGCAGAAGCAGGTGCAGTTCGCCGAGACCATCTACTCTTCGGGGGCCGACCTGCTCTCGCTCATCAACGACATTCTCGATCTCTCCAAGATCGAATCCGGGATGATGGGCATAGATGTCGCGGAAGTCCCCTTTGCGCAGATCACGGAGCAGCTCGACCGCAGCTTCCGGCAGGTCGCCCTCGACAAGAATCTACAGTTTAACCTTGAGCGCGACGAGAAGCTGCCGCCGATGATTAAGACGGACGAGAAACGCTTGCAGCAGATTCTCAAGAACCTCTTGTCGAACGCCTTCAAGTTCACGGAGCAGGGACAGGTGACGTTGCGCGTCGAGCCCGTGCGGTCGGGAATGAGGTTCTATCAAGAGACGCTCAACCGGGCCGAGCACGTCATCGCCTTCTCCGTCAGCGATACGGGCATCGGTATCCCGACCGAAAAACAGCGAATCATCTTCGAGGCTTTCCAGCAGGCCGACGGGACGACCAGCCGCAAGTACGGCGGCACCGGGCTCGGGCTTTCCATCAGCCGCGAGATCGCACGCCTGCTCGGCGGCGAGATTCGCGTCACGAGCACGCCGGGCGAAGGCAGCACCTTCACCTTCTACCTGCCGCTCTCCTACGTCCCCCTCACGCCCGGCAGCGGCGCGGGGCAAAGCACGCTGACAAGCCAGCCGCACGAGACGATTACCGAATCGGCAGCGACCGCCTCTTCCGCCTGGACCTCGACGGCCATCAACGACATAGAGGCCGCCGCGGTTGCCGTCAGCGAGATTAGCGACGACCGCAACTCGATTTTCGACGGCGAGAAGGTCGTCCTCATCGTCGAGGATGACCTCAACTTCGCGCGTATCCTCCTGGACCTGGCGCGCGAGAAGAACTTCAAGGGCATCGTGGCGATGCGGGGCGATGCGGCCCTGGCGCTGGCGCGCAAGTACAAGCCCGACGCCATCACGCTCGACATCAAGCTGCCGGACCGCGACGGCTGGACCGTGCTCGACCGTCTCAAGCACGATCCTTCGACGAGCCATATCCCCGTGCACATCATCTCTGGCGAAGAGCAGCGCCAGCGTGCCCTCCATCTGGGAGCGATTACGCACCTCCAAAAGCCCGTCGCCCGCGACGATCTGGCCAAGGCCTTCGACAGCATCGCGGCCTTCGCCGAGCGGCGCGTCCGGCGTTTGCTGGTCGTCGAAGACGACGACGCGCAGCGCATGAGCATCGTCGAATTGATCGGCAACGGCGACGTGACGACGACCGCCGTTGCGACCGGCGCGGAGGCCCTGGCCGCGCTCGAAGCAGAGCCCTTCGATTGCATGGTGCTCGACCTGCGGCTGCCGGACATGTCCGGCTTCGAGCTGATCGAAAAAATCCAGAAGGATTTGGGCCGCGTGGACCTGCCCATCATCATCTACACGGGCAAGGAGCTGACGCCCAAGGAGGAGACGCAGCTGCGGAAGGTGGCCGACGCCATCATCGTCAAGGAGGTCAGCTCTCCCGAAAGGCTGCTGGCCGAAACGGCGCTCTTCCTGCACCGCGTCGAAGCCAATCTGCCTGAGCCCAAGCGCCGGATGCTCGAACAGCTGCATCGCCGTGACCCGGGACTGGCGGGCCGCAAAGTCCTGATCGTGGACGACGACGTGCGCAACATCTTCGCGCTGACGAGCGCGCTCGAAAGCCATAACATGGAGGTCGTGCACGCCGAGAACGGGCAGGAGGGCATTGATCTGCTGCGCGAAACGCCCGGCATCGAGGCCGTCCTGATGGACATCATGATGCCCGGGATGGACGGCTACGAAGCCATCAGGACCATTCGTGGGATCGCGCGCTTCAAGGATTTGCCGATCATCGCGCTGACCGCCAAGGCGATGAAGGCGGACCGCGACCGCTGCATAGAGGCCGGGGCTTCCGACTACATCTCGAAGCCGCTCGACATAGACCAGTTGCTCTCGCTCTTGCGCGTCTGGCTCTACAGGCAGGACGAGACCATCTCATGAGCGCTTTACTGGCCGACCAGAATCAGCTCGAAGATATCGAGATCGCGTTACTGCTGGAGGGCCTCTACCGCGTCTACGGGTTCGACTTCCGCGACTATTCGCCGGCCTCCATCAAGCGCCGGATACTGGAGCGGATGCGCGCCGAGAAGATCAGTACCGTCTCGGCTTATCAGGACCGGGTGCTGCGTAACGAGGAGTGCATGGAGCGGCTGCTGGTGGGCCTCTCCGTGCACGTCACGTCCATGTTTCGCGACCCGAGCTTTTATGCGACCTTCCGGCAGAAGGTCGTCCCGCTGCTCAGGACTTACCCGACCGTGCGTATCTGGCACGCGGGCTGCTCGACGGGCGAAGAGGTCTACTCGATGGCGATTCTCTTGCAGGAGGAGGAGCTTTATCGCAAGTGCGTCATCTACGCGACCGACATCAGCCGCGAGGTCCTGCGCAGCGCGCGCGAGGGCATCTTTCCGCTCTCCGCGATGCAGGAATATACGGGCAACTACATGAAGGCCGGGGGCAAGCATGAGTTCTCCGATTACTACACCGCGCATTACGACAACGTCATCTTTCATCCCTCGCTCAAGGCCAACGTCGTCTTCTCGGAACACAACCTGGTGACGGATGGCTCATTCAACGAGTTTCACGTTATCCTGTGTCGCAACGTCATGATCTATTTCAACAAGGCTTTGCAGGAGCGCGTGCACAACCTGATTTACGAGAGCCTGAGCATGTTCGGCGTCTTCGGGCTCGGCAACAAGGAGTCTCTGAAGTTCACGCCGCGCGCCGATTTTTACGAGAAGCTGGATAGCCGCGATAAGCTCTATCGAAAGGTGAGGTAGCAGTGTCTTTCGAGCTGGTTGTCATCGGGACTTCATACGGCGGGTTGTCGGCGCTGCAAATCCTGCTGCCCGGGCTGACCGGAGATTTCCCGCTGCCGGTCGTCGTCGTCCAGCACCGCGGAAAGGAGGCCGGGCACGGGCTCTGCGACTTTCTGCGCAAGTGCAGCCCGCTGCCGCTCGGCGAGCCCAACGACAAGGAGGCGATTGCGCCCGGGCGTGTGTATCTCGCGCCGCGCGACTATCACCTGCTGGTGGAAAAGGGCGGCTTCGCCCTCTCGACGGAAGCGCCAGTCGGCTTCGCGCGGCCCTCCATCAACGTCCTCTTCGAGTCGGCGGCGGATGTTTACCAGGAGCACATCGTCGGCGTGATCTTGACCGGCGCGAATCATGACGGCGCGAGAGGGCTGGCACGCATCAAGTCCTACGGCGGGGTGGCGATTGTCGAAGACCCTGCGAGCGCCGAATCCACCGCCATGCCGTCGGCCGCCATCGCCGCCACGGACGTTGATGCCGTTCTGCCCATCGCCGCCATCGCGCCCTACTTGAATGAGATTTGTCGTCCCCCTTCGAGGCTTTCCTATGCAGGCTGAGATGCAGAAAATCAACATCTTGATGGTGGATGATAATCCGACGAACCTGCTGGCGTTGGAAGCTATCTTGCAGTCGCCGGACAGGAATCTGGTGCGCGCTTCCTCCGGCGACGAGGCGCTGCGTTACCTGCTCGACACGGACGTGGCCGTCATCCTGCTAGACGTTTACATGCCCGGCATTGACGGCCTTGAGACGGCCGCCCTGATTCGCGGGCGCGAGAAGTCACGCGACATCCCGATCATCTTTCTGACGGCCGACAGCACCGGGCACAGGCACATCTCGAAGGGCTATTCGCTCGGCGCTGTTGACTATATCCTGAAGCCGGTCGAGCCGGAGATTCTGCGCTCGAAGGTTGCTGTCTTCGTCG
>DASVWH010000162.1:0-10117 GCA_036389715.1 Pyrinomonadaceae bacterium
GGCCCTCGGCGCGCGCGCCGGACAGCTCCAGGCGGCGCTCTCGGACTCTCTGGCCGGGTGGCTCGCCGAGGTCAGCCGCGCGCGCCGGGACGCGATTGATGCCGCGCACCTCTTCGAGATTTTACGCGCCGAGCTTGGCCTCGAAGTGAGTGGCCCCGCGCTCGACGAGCTTGACGGGGAGGCCATGCGCCGCGCGCCGCGGATGGTCGTCGGCGGCAGCCGGGTGCAACTGCCCCACAGGCCCTTTCACCTCTGGATGCCGAGCATGAACGCGGGACTCGTAAAAAGGATGAAGGAGTAAGAAGCCAGGAAGGAAAGGCGACGGGCGACCGGGAGACGGGATGCCTTCTTGAGGCGTGAATTGAGGATTGAATTCGGAGCCTCCAGGTGTTGTTCCGGCTCTCACCCCGCCGGTCGCCTTTCTGCTGACAGCTCATCGTGCCGACAGGATACTTCAGTCTAATTCTCCACGCGCACCTGCCGTTCGTGCGCCATCCAGAGCACCCCGAATTTCTCGAAGAGGACTGGCTCTACGAAGCCATCACGGAAGTCTACCTGCCGCTCATCTTCGTCTTCTCGAACCTGCACGCGAGCGGCGCAAGGCCGCGCCTCGCGATGAACGTCTCGCCGCCGCTCTGCGAGATGCTCTCGGACCCTCTGCTGCAAGAGCGTTACACGCGCCATCTCGAAAACCTGCTCGCCCTGTCACGCAAAGAGGTCGAGCGGACCGGTAGCGAAGCGCCCGAATTTCAGGCCGTAGCGCGGATGTACGCAGAGAGCCTGAGCGCCGCGCTGGCGCTCTGGACCGACCGCTACGGGCGCAATCTGGTGCGCGCTTTCCGCGAGTTGCAGGACGAAGGCGTGCTGGAAATCATCACCTGCGGCGCGACGCACGGCTTCCTGCCACTGATCTCGACGCCCGAAGCCCGCCGCGCACAGATTACCGTCGCGGTGGCCAATTACCGGAAGCACTTCGGCCGCCAGCCGCGCGGCATCTGGTTGCCCGAATGCGCTTACGAGCCGGGCATAGAGCACCTGCTCGCCAGCGCCGGGATAGAATATTTCATCTCCGACTCGCACGGGATTCTCTACGGCGAGCCGCGCCCGCGCTACGGCGTCTACGCGCCCGTGCATTGCCCGAACGGCGTCGCCGTCTTCGCGCGCGACCTCGAAACCAGCCAGCAGGTCTGGAGTTCCGTCATCGGCTATCCGGGCGACCCGTCGTACCGCGAGTTCTATCGTGACCTCGGCTGGGACGCGCCGCTCGATTACCTGCGCCCGCATCTTCACGCCAACGGCGAGCGCCGCCACCTCGGCCTCAAATACCACCGTATCACCGGGCGCGACGTGGCGCAGGATCGCAAGCTGCCCTATGACCCCGTGGCTGCACGCGAGCGCGCCGCGCACGACGCCGCACACTTTGTCGGCAACCGCATCAGCCAGGCGCGCCACTTACGCGAGCAGTTCGAGGGGCGCGCGCCGCTCGTCACCTCGCCCTACGACGCGGAGCTTTTCGGCCACTGGTGGTACGAAGGGCCGCAGTTTATTGATTTCGTTTTTCGCAAGCTGCACTGGGACCAGCAGGAGATAGAGGCCATCTCGCCGGGCGACTTCCTGGACTCCGGCATCCCCATCCAGACGCAGCAGCCCGCGCAGTCTTCCTGGGGCGAGGAGGGCTATTTCAAAGTCTGGCTCAACGAAGCCAACGCCTGGATGTACCCGCACCAGCAGGCCGCGGAGGAACGCATGACGGCGCTCGCCAATCACTACACGGAGCCGGACGAATTGACCCGGCGCGCGCTCAACCAGGCGGCGCGCGAGCTGCTGCTCGCAGAATCCAGCGACTGGGCCTTCCAGATTTACCAGGGCACGACGGTCGAATACGCCACTCGCCGTTTCCGCTCGCACATCCGCCGCTTCAACGCCCTCGCCGGAGAGATCGAGAGCAGTGGCATTGACCCGGAGCGTCTGGCCGAAATGGAATCGCGCGACAACATCTTCGCAGAGCTGGATTACAGCTCCTACAGAACGGCATGAGCGAGAGGCCCGCCATGAGGACGCGGAAGAACAGGGACGAGGGCGACGGGGAGAGCCGGGAGGCGAAGACGCGCGGCCGTGACGACGCAGAGACAAAGGCCGGAGCGACGGATAATCACTTTGCCTTCACGTCGCCGCCTGCACCTCTCTTCGCGCGGAAGACTGACCGTGCTCCGCTCATCATCGGGCACAGGGGCGCTGCCGCCGTCGCACCCGAAAACACGCTCGTCTCGTTCGAGCTTGCACTGGCGAGCGGCGCGGACGGGATAGAGTTCGACGTGCGGCTGGCGCGCGACGGCGTTCCCGTAGTCATCCATGACCCGACTCTCAAGCGCACGGCCCTGAGAGAAGGCACGATAGCCGGTCTCTCTTCGACCGAGCTGGCCGGGATGGATGTCGGGACGTGGTTTAATCTACGCCATCCGGCGCTGGCGCGCACGGAATACGCGCGGGCCGGAATCCCTACGCTCGCCGGTATCTTTGAAAGGCTCGGCGCGGAGAAGGCGCTGCTCTACGTTGAGCTAAAGTGCGGGCCGGAGGACAGGGAGGGTCTGGCGGAGGCGGTCGCGGCGCTCGTCGGCGCACACTCTCTGGCCGCCCGCGTCGTCGTCGAGAGCTTCGACCTGGACGCGATTGCCCTGGTCAAGCGAATGGATAGCGGCATCCGCACGGCCGCGCTGTTTGATCGCAGGCTCTCGCGCCCGCTCCCCTTAACGGGGAAGATGATCGAGCAGGCGAGGGCCTGCGGGGCGCAGGAGCTGGCCCTGCATCACAGCCTGGCGACGCGGCGCGCCGTGCGAGAAGCCGGGCGGCATGGCCTTGAGACGGTCGTCTGGACGGCCGATAATCCGGCCTGGGTCGAGCGCGCCATCGAGCACGGCATCCATGCGATTATTACAAATGACCCGGCGCGGCTCTCGGCCCGCCGCGCCCTGACTCCCGAATGGATCGCTCAAAAGCACAGCTAGATAAGGTCTACCTGCATTCTCAATATGCTCTCTATTATCGCAGCGCCTCGCGCATTCGCTGGACGAGCGAAGCCCGGCCCGAATACGGTGCTCTCTTTCTGCTCGCAGGCAGTCTGCGTTGCGAGGTCGGGCGGGTCTCGGCGCAAATCAACGCGCGGGGGGCGCTGCTGGTTGACCCCGGCGCAAGGGCCAGCGCCGCCGGGCGCGACGCCGAATACCTGACGCTCTCGCTCGCGCCCGCCTTCGTCCTCGACTGCGCGGCGCGCACGGGGCTGGTCGGGACGGCCGCGAGCGTCACCTTCCGCGATAATCTCGTCGAGCATGACGAGCGTCTCTCGCGCCTCGCGCACGACCTGGCCGGAGAGATGCTGCGCGCCGAGGCCGGGCAGGAGCTGGTCATCTCCGCCCTGATGGAACAACTGGCCGTCCAACTGCTCCGGCATCACTCGAACGTGCGGCGCTCGGACGAGCTTGAGCTGTCGCGCGTCGGGCTGGTTGACCGTCGCATCCGCCGCGCCGTCGAGCTGATGCACGCGCATCTCGACCGCGACCTGCCGCTCGAAGAGATCGCCGCGGCCGCTTATCTCTCGCCCTTCCATTTCGCACGCCTCTTCAAGAAACTGACGGGCGCATCCCCGCACGCCTATCTAGCCACACTGCGCGCGGCCCGCGCCCAGACCCTCCTGGCCGAAACGGACCTCTCCGTCACGGAGATCAGCGCCCGCGTCGGCTACAGCAGCTCAAGCCACTTCGCCAGAGCGTTTCGACAGGTCACGGGGCTCGCGCCGCGCGCCTTCCGCGCCGCAGTCATCCGCCGCTAGCGGGCCGCAAGCCCGATTGTCGGCTTTATCCTGCACTGAAATCTTATATCCGACACCCGACGCCTGCTTTAGAGCAATCCATCGCCGATATTAAGCAAGATTTGCTGAGTGCGGGCCCGCGCTTCTCCGGTATGATCCTTGCCAATCAACTTTTCGGTGGAGGCAAAGAGCAAATGAGTATTGAGAAGGGCGCGGAGATGGCCCCTGCGAAGGGCAGGCTCGGAGTCCTGCTGGTCGGGCTCGGCGCGGTCAGCACGACTTTCATCGCGGGCGTCGAGGCCATCAAGCAGGGGATCGCAGACCCTGTCGGGAGCCTGACGCAGATGGGCACAATCCGGCTCGGCAAACGCACGGATAACCGCTCTCCGCTGATTAAGGATTTCGTCCCGCTCGCGGACTTAAAGGACCTGGTTTTCGGGGCCTGGGACATCTTCACCGATTCGGCCTACGAGGCTGCGATGCACGCCGGGGTGCTCGAAAAAGAGCTGCTCGGCCAGATTAAAACGCCGCTTCAGAAGATCAAGCCGATGCGCGCCGTCTTCGACCAGTACTACGTCAAGCGCCTGAACGGGACGAACGTCAAAGAGGGCGCTAATAAGATGGAGCTGGCCGAGCAGTTGATCGCAGACATAGCGGAGTTCAAGCGCAGGAACAAGTGCTCGCGCCTGGTGATGGTCTGGGCGGCCTCGACCGAAATCTTTCTCAAGCCGCACGCCGTCCATAAGACGCTCAAATCCTTTGAGCAGGCGATGCGCGATAATCACAAGGCCATCGCGCCTTCGATGCTCTACGCCTACGCCGCTCTCAAGTCGGGCGTGCCCTTCGCCAACGGCGCGCCGAACCTGACCGTAGACATCCCTGCGCTGCTGCAACTGGCCGACCAGAACAACGTCCCCATCTGCGGCAAAGATTTCAAGACCGGGCAGACCCTGATGAAGACCATCATCGCTCCGGGGCTCAAGTCGCGGATGCTCGGCCTGCACGGCTGGTACTCGACCAACATCTTGGGCAACCGCGACGGCGAAGTTCTGGACGACCCGGAATCCTTCAAGACCAAGGAGGAATCCAAGCTCTCCGTGCTCGAATACATCCTTCAGCCCGAGGTCTACCCGCAGCTTTACAAGGATTTCTCGCACGTCGTGCGAATCAACTACTACCCGCCGCGCGGCGATAATAAAGAGGGCTGGGACAACATAGACATCTTCGGCTGGCTCGGCTATCCGATGCAGATCAAGATAGACTTTCTCTGCCGCGACTCTATCCTGGCCGCGCCCATCGTGCTCGACCTCGCGCTCTTCCTGGACCTGGCCCAGCGCACCGAGATGAAGGGCGTGCAGGAATGGCTCTCCTTCTATTTCAAATCGCCGCAGACAGCGCCCGGACTCTACCCGGAGCACGACATCTTCATCCAGTTGATGAAGCTCAAGAACACGCTCAGACACCTGCGCGGCGAAGACCTAATCACTCATCTCGGCCTGGAGTATTACGACTGAGAGCTTGAGACTATTGCGCCTGAGAGGTGGATTCCCCGCTCGGCCGTCAACGAAAAGCCGGTAGCGCTGTCGCCAGAGAGAGGCAGCGCCGCCGGTTTTTTTCACCCCGCCCAGACCGTCAGGCCACGGCCACTCCAGCCCGTTCGCGGAAGACGTTTTGGTGAGACGCTCTGACCATTAGGTGCATCAATTGCCGCCGCACCCGGCCCCTTCCCGGAATCAGGACAGATATTGTCAGCCGCCCGATGCCACGAATTGTCACAGTAGCCCATTTTCGTCACCCCGCTAAAAATTTGTCCGAAATGCCGTTTTTGCAATATTTTGTGGTGACAAGCGGCGCATTGTCGTATATATAGCGTCTGGTTGAAAAAACAGTAGTGCGCGCGGGGCTGGACCGGGGGCAAACAAGCCCTCGCGCTCGCGCATCAAAGACGACAGCGGTTCGTTCCTTGCATGTAGGGTGGACGGATGCGGCCATGGGAGGCCGGGGTTGACCACACGCGGTCAGTTACCATCAGAACTCTCAGGAAGGCGCGCATCAGGCCAGTCACCGCTCATGACAGGAGGAACGACCATGATTGCTGAAATGACAATGGAAAAAGAGAACGAGATGATAGAAACGGTCTTCCTCGACCCGGACCAAAAGAGTCCGCGCGCGCAGGAATTTGAAGAGAAACTTTCGGGCCGGATCGTCGGCCAGGAACGCGCCGTGCGCCGCATGAGCGGCCTTTACCAGATTTTTCTGGCGGGCATGAACCCGCCCAACCGTCCCATCGGGACGATGCTTTTCCTCGGGCCGACCGGCTCTGGAAAGACTCGCGTCATCGAAGCCGCGGCCGAAGTGCTGTTCGGCGACCCGAACGCGGTCGTTAAGATTGACTGCGCGGAGTTTCAGCACTCGCACGAGATAGCCAAGCTGATCGGCTCGCCGCCGGGATACCTCGGCCACCGCGAGACGAGCCCGATGCTGACGCAGGAAAATCTCGACCGGATGCACACGGAAGAGACGAAGGTCTCGCTCGTGCTCTTCGACGAGATCGAGAAGGCGTCCGACAGCCTCTGGCAGCTGCTGCTCGGCATTCTGGACAAGGCGACGCTGACGCTCGGCGATAATCGCCGCGTCGATTTCTCGCACACGATGGTCATTATGACCTCGAACCTCGGCGCGCGTGAGATGTCCGAGCTGATTTCGGGCGGCATCGGCTTTGCTCCCGGCAAGGGCGCGAAGGGCCCGAGCGATACTGAAGTTGACCAGAAGATTTACCGGACGGCGGTCGAAGCGGCGCGGCGCAAGTTTTCGCCGGAGTTCATGAACCGGATAGACAAGGTCGTCGTCTTCCGCAGCCTGAAGGAGCATCACCTGCGGCAGATTCTGGACCTTGAGCTTCAATCCGTGCAGGATCGCATCATGCAATCGGCCGGGACGAAGTTCGTCTTCCAGTGCTCGGACGCGGCCAAGGATTTGCTCTTGAGGGAAGGCATAGACTTTAAGTACGGCGCGCGCCACCTGAAGCGGGCCATCGAGCGCTTTCTCGTTTACCCGCTCTCGAATCTGGTGGCGACCGACCAGGTCGGGCTCGGCGACCTCGTCAATGTCGATGTCAACGAGGGCGGCAACAAGCTGACTTTCTCCAAGCGCTCGGGCGGAGCCTTGATTCACGACGTGCCCGAAGTAGAGGAAGAGCCCGAAGAGGTCGAGACCAAGTCCGGCGGCGTCGGGATGCCGATTCCGCAGACCAGGGCCGCCCGCAAGGGGCAGGGCCGCGGCGAGAAAGCGGAAAGCTAAAGCGGCGCGCGGCTCTCATGCTGTTCACACGTCGCAACTGAAAGTCCTAAAAAGCCTGAGAGCGCCGGATTCCGAAAAGAGTCCGGCGCTCTCTTTTGTCTCGACCGCCCGCTCTCGATTCAAGGGATTGAGCGCCGCGATGAATTAGCGTCCCGGCGTTGAGGGCCGCGCCGCTTCGGCCGGAGCTATCCTGAGCAGAGCCTCGTATGCGATGCGCGAAAGGTAGGGGTCACGGGCCGTCAGCAGGGAACGCAGGGCCTGGACGGCCGAAGGGTCTGCTATCGAGCCGAGCGAGCGTGCGCTCTCTCTGCGAACATCGTCGGGCGCACGCTCGT
The DNA here is from genome assembly GCA_036389715.1 of Pyrinomonadaceae bacterium. Lineage (GTDB taxonomy): Bacteria > Acidobacteriota > Blastocatellia > Pyrinomonadales > Pyrinomonadaceae > DASVWH01. Next base: position 7,441 of record DASVWH010000162.1, read on the forward strand.
CCAGAACGACCGCTATCAAGACGGGGACGGCCGCGCGGCTCCCAATCTGGCCAAGAGAGCGTGCGGCTGCGCGACGGACGAACTCGTTCTCTTCCGTCTTAGCCCGCCGGATGCGATTGAGCAGGCCGGAAGCAGCGAGGCGGCGCGACAGCGCCCCGGTCAATGGAATCAACGCGGATTCATCCCTAATCTGCCCGAGCGCGACCGCCGCCGCGCCACGCGGCCCTGACTGCTTATCTTTCTGAAGAACCGCGACGAGCGGCGCGACACCGCTCGGGCTGCCCGTCTCGCCGAGCGCATAAGCCGTCTCCTGCCGCACAAATTCGTCGCGGTCTCTGAGCAGCGGAATGAGCAGCGCGGCGGCCTCGTCCGCAGGCAGCGAGAGGATTGCGCGGACCGCCGTCACGCGGACGATGGCCGCAGAATCTCCCAACCCGGCTGCGGCCGCACGCGCGCTGTCCGCACGCTTCATCGCGCCGAGCCGCATCAGTGCATCGCGCCGCTCCTCCGCTGCCGAAGAGCGTAGACGCAGGCGCTCGCGCTCGATCTCCAATTGTTCAAGGGTGAGCTGTGAAGAGGCGGATGGCGCGACCTGAGACGAACCGGCCTGCGCCTGTGCGGTCGAAGAAAGACAGGCAAGGAGCAGGGGTGCGGCCAGCGCGCACCGCAAATAAAGGGTCGAGCGCCGTTGCCGCCTGTCCGTCTGCTGAAGCTGCGAGAGTTTCATCAATCAGGTGCGAACCGGCGGGTTGGAAGCGCGGCGGTCGGCGCGGCGGCGGACGGCCTCCCACTCGAAAGCCTGCCGCGCGCGCTTGTTCTCGTGCGCGTCGGCCAGCAGGCTCACCAGTTCATCCTCCCAGACTCCGGGCAGCGCGGTGGCGCGGCGCATCGTCTCCATGATGGCGATATAGTCGAGGACTTCCACGACTTCGGAATCATTCAGGGAATCGAGTTTGAGTGCGAGGCGTTGGCGTTCGGTTAATCGCTTGGCCATCTCTTTGCTCCTGCGTCTTGCAAGACGACGGCCCGGCGCGGTCAGCTCCTAATGAGCATCGAGCAGCGACGTTCGGGAGGCCGTCGGCAGATTATGTGTCGGGGCGAGCGACACGTCTTTTTGATTGTCACCGGCGTGTATTTCTGTCTCCAGTATTAACTGACCTTAAAGATTGGCAGCCACCTACGGGCACGGCCTGTCAGAGTCTCGCTTGTAGGTGGATTCCAGCGCAATATACACGAGACGCCAAGGGCGCGCAAGAATCTGCCCGTAGAGACGCCGCGCAGCGCAGCGCGTGAGCCCTCTGGAAACGGGTCGAACAGAGAAGACGGCCGCTTCTTTGTCGCGGCATGGCCCGGAGGCTCAAGCCGGGCAAGGTTCCTACGCCGGGTCGTCGTCGAGGTTGATGATGCTCGGGGTGATGCGGTCTGGGTGTAGTTCGAGCAGGCCGACGGAACGCGGGAGGTTGAAGCGTTTGGGGCCTGCGCTGCCGGGATTAAAGAGCAGCGTGCCGCGCCACTCGCCGGAGTAGGCTTTATGGCTGTGCCCGAAGATGACTACGTCGGGCATTCGCTGTTCGATCAGGCGCTGTTGCGCGCCGCTCATCTTCTCGACCGTAGCGAATTGATGCCGGACGTAGAAGGTGCGTTTCTCGATAACGGCGATTCGCTCGTTCGGAAAGCACATCGTGTTGGCGTCGTTGTTGCCGCGCACGGCGATGACGGGGGCAATCTCTTCGAGCCGCCAGATCAAATCCTCGTCTCCGATGTCCCCCGCATGGATGATGCGGCTCGCGCCCGCAAACAGTTCGAGCACACGTTCGTCCAGCCTTCCATGCGTGTCGGAGACGACACCGATGAGCACAGGGGAACTGCTCATTATGTATCTATCTTCGAGGCGAAGGTGTGCATCGTGTCCACCAGAAGGACAGCTATCGGCGGGTAAAAGACGAGGTCCGGGCGCACGTGCTGGTCGAAGAAGACGGCCATGTCGCTGACGACGTACTGCAACTGGTCGGCGGCGATGAGGCCCGCGACGATGCTGACCAGATAGCCGACGACGAGGAAGGCCGAGGCCGTGAAGCGCGTGAAGGGCTGCTCCGGCTTCTCTTCTCCGCGGATGATCGAGTCCTGGATGGGCTTTGGCCTGTAGGTATAACGCTTGAAGTATTCGCGCAGCCTCGAAGTCAGGTGCCAGAGGCCCATGACGAAGAGCGTGATGACGACGGCGCGCCCGATGTAGCCGTTGAAGTTCTGCCAGAATTTCGGCTTTAACATCATCACGATGAAGGTCGAGAAGAAGAGCGTGACGGTCGTGAAGACGACCTGCGAGCGTTCGGAGGTGGCGCGGCGGTCGGCCTCCAGCCAGAGGTCCACGACCCTGTCGTACCGGGCCTGGACGGCCACACGGCGCATCCGCCGGGCGTGTACGTTGTCGGAATGCAGGACGGAAGCGCCGCTCTTGGTCTTGACCAGCTCCGCGTCGTAGCGCGCGCGCTCCTGCGGGTCGCTCAAGGTGCGATAGGCTAAGGCGAGCATGGCGAATTCGCGCGCGGCCTGCTCCGAGCCGCCGTTCACGTCCGGGTGGCGCTCGCGTGCCAGCCGACGATAGGCAGACTTGATCTCGGCTGCCGAGGCCGTCCGCTTGACGCCTAAAATGCTGTAGTAGTTAGCCACCGCGCTT
>DASVWH010000163.1:0-17629 GCA_036389715.1 Pyrinomonadaceae bacterium
GCACCGAGCAGCTGCGCCGCCGAAGAGAGAAAGGCCGCGATTTCCAGATACCCTGCGCTGCCGGGGATCACGAACAACTCGCCCGGCTCCGAGGCCCCGTCCGCAAAGAAGTTTCTCACCGAGCTGATCTCTCTCCCGTTGACTATCAACCGCCAGCCGTCGGCCATCCGCCGTTGGTCCAGATGTTCACTCGTCAGATTCGTCACGCAATTGCCGAAGCGGTCCACATGAATGATCGCGGCCTCTAATCCGTGCTCCCCGAGCAGCTGCGGCTCGCGCGTCTTGAGCCGCACGTAATCCGTTATCTCATCGCCCAGCCGCTCGGGTCCGATGCCCGTCGAGAGAGCGCCCGCGACCGGGGCAAACAGATCGCGCCCGTGAAAGGTCGGGCTCACGGGATGGCGGAAGTATTCATCGTTCGTCAGATGAAAGACGCGGCAATCGTCTTCGCGCTCATAGATGTGGCCGAACAATCCATTGTCCGGGCCGACGAAGAATTGACCGCCCGCCGCGACCAGCAGGGGGCGACGCGCCGAGCCGACGCCGGGGTCAACAACCGCCACATGAATAGTCTCTGCCGGGAAGCTCTTGTAGACGGCCAGCAGTGTGAACGCACCCGCCTGGATGTCCTGCGGCGGGATTTCGTGTGTCAGGTCGAAGATGCGTGCCTTCCGGTTGACGCAGAGAATCGCGCCCTTCATCGCTCCTGCGAAATAGTCCGCGTTGCCGAAGTCCGTGAGCAGCGTGATGAGAGGGGCGGGCGAAAGCGCCGACGCGGGGCGACGGCGCGCAGTTATCTCATCGCCATCGCCCCGCGTCCGGCTCTCGGTCCGGTTGTCGCCGCGCCGCGTCATGGCTGAAAGCGCGTGTCGCTGGAAGTGCGGATTCTCAAGTGCTGGCCGCGCATCAGCCGTATATCCCGGCCGCGCGTCGTCATCACTCCGCCGGTTCCGATAGCGCCGCCGATGACCGCGCCGATGGCCGCGCCCTTGCCGCCCCCGGCAATCGCGCCGATAATCGCGCCTATCCCTGTGCTGGCCCCGACCTTGGCGATGTCGTCCTTGGTTCTATCCTTACCTTTGACGCCGCCCTCGGGGTCAACTTCGCCGACGCCTTCGCCGCTTCCCGAATCCACGACTTCGATGACCTGTGCCTCCAGCCTGGTCCAGCGATTGCCGAGGCTGATCTGTTCAAAAGAGAGTTGCAGCTCGGCGCTGCCCTTGAGCTTGCCCGGACGTTTGACGCGCGTCACCTGGCCCTGGAGCATCGCGTCGGCGTATTCGGCGGGCTCTATCACGCGGGCCTGAAAGCGGTCGCCGCGCTGCGTCGCATCGGTCGAGAGGTTGGTTAACAGCTCGACGCGCATGACCGTATCGGCGGGGATAAAGCTGGCGTTACCGGAAGGCGCGGATGTCGTCCCGCCAGTCGAAACCGAGACGCCTGTGTTGCTGCTGCTGCCCTGCTCTTCGTCCACGCCGCGCCGGGCGAGCCCCGCCGGGACGGTCGAATCAAAGCCGCGCCGGTCGTAGCCCGCGCCGTAGCCCGCCTCAAAGCCCTGCTGGTAGCCGTCGCGGTAATCTTCGAGCGGGCCGTAGGAGGTCGCATAGGCGCGGTTGGCGCTCCGGTACTCCTCTTTATTGCGGAAATCGCGCGCCGCGCCGTTCGCGGTATCGCGGTACCCGGCCGGGTATCCGTCTGAGTACCCGGCGCGATAACCGCGCTCCAACGCGCCCGCGGATTGCTGGGCGGAAGAAGCACCGGCGGTCTGCGCCTGCCGTTTGGCCGCGAGGCCGAAGGCCGGAAGCGCGACGAGCGATAAGGCTAGAGAGATAACCAGAAGACGTGTCGGAATTCTCATTTAAGTCCCTTTCTCAAAATGAACATCAGCCGGGCGGCCAGACCCTTTAGTAACGCCTTAGTCCGCGCGCCGCAACTCTGCCGGGCGAATGGTAACATTGGCTCAAATGGGCCGTCACAATTTTTTACGCGGCTTGACGCTTTAAGACATGCGCCCTAGACTCGAAGACATGCACCCTGAACGCGTTGGCTGGCCTGCACACCTCTGGGTGAATGCCAATCGAGGGCCGCGGTTGGACCGAGCGCCGGGCGTTTCCCGCCGGTTCAGATGCGGGCCGGGCAGCGGCGGGTTGGCGAAAGGCCGCGGCGATTTTAAGGGCGCGTTTGAAGAGAAGGCCGCCCGCTCGGCCCGCACGCGGCTCGAAGGATCGAGAGTCTGATGATGTCTCTGCGCAGAGTTTACCTGGACAACAGCGCGACGACGCCGGTTGATCGCCGCGTCGTCGAAGCCATGCTGCCCTATCTGACCGAGAAATACGGCAATGCTTCGAGCGTCCATTTCTTCGGGCAGGAGGCCCGCGCCGCCGTTGACCGAGCGCGGCGCGACGTGGCGGCGCTCATCGACGCGCGCCCCAACGAAGTAATCTTTCTTTCCGGCGGAACGGAGGCCAACAACCTGGCTATTCGCGGGGTGGCCGAGGCCGCGGAGAATCATGGCCGTCATCTCATCACTTCGCAGATAGAGCATTCATCCGTCCGCGGCATCTGCGAGGTGCTGGAAAAGAGGGGCTGGGAGATTACGCGGCTGCCCGTTTACGATGACGGCATCGTCCGCGTCGAAGACGTGCGGGAGGCCATCAGGCCCGAGACCGTGCTCATCACTCTGATGCTCGCCAACAACGAGATCGGCACGATTCAGCCCATCGCAGAGGTCGGCGCGCTGGTCCAGGAAGAGAGGGCGCGCGGGAATCGCCGTCTGCGCTTTCACACGGACGCGGTGCAGGCCGCCGGAAGGATGCCCGTCTCGGTCGAGCAGCTCGGCTGCGACCTGCTCTCACTCTCGGCTCACAAGCTCTACGCGCCGAAGGGCACGGGCGCGCTCTATGCCCGGCGCGGCGTTCGTTTCGTGGCCCAGAACGTCGGCGGGCATCAGGAGAGAGAGAGACGCGCCGGGACGGAATCGGTCGCGGGCATCGTCGCCTTCGGTGCGGCCGCGCGCCTGGCGCTCGAAGAGCTGGACGAACGGACGACGCATGTCGGTCGCCTGCGCGACCGGTTCGAGGCTGGCGTCTCGGAGCGGGTCGAAGAGATAGTCTTCAACGGCGACCGCGAGAGGCGGCTGCCGCATCTCTCCAACATCTCTTTCCGGTACATCGAAGGCGAGGGCTTGCTCATCAATCTTGATTTGCAGGGCGTGGCCGTCTCGACCGGCTCGGCCTGCTCGTCGGGCTCGCTTGAGCCTTCGCCCGTGATCCGCGCCATCGGGCGCAACGATGAGCTGGCGCGCGGCTCAATCCGCTTCAGCTTCGGCAAAGAGAACACGGAAGAGGATGTCGCGCAGGTGCTCGAAGCCCTGCCGCGCGCCGTCGAAAACCTACGCCGCCTCTCGCCGCTCTACCAGAAAGCCCTCGCGGCCGAGGTCTGCGAAAGTTCCGCGGGCGATGCCTGAAACAGGCTACCCGTCGGGCGCGCAGGCCGTGCGCATTTGCCCGGCGCGAGCCGCAACGGCATCCTGAACCGAAAGACTTCAAACGCAAGGCTTGTCAAGCTCCGAAGACTCTAACTCCAGGCCAGACATTGTCCTACTCAGCCGCCTTCCAGGACCACATCGCCAACCCGCGCCACGCGGGCGAGCTGCCCGCCGCGAATACGGTCGCGGAGCAGGTCAATCCGGTCTGCGGTGATCGCCTGCGGCTCTCGCTGCGCGTCTGCGACGGGCGCATCGAGGAGGCGCGGTTTCTCGCTTACGGGTGTGCGCCGACGCTGGCCTGCGGCTCTGTGCTCGTCGAACTGCTTCAGGGAATGACCTGCGCCGGGGCTGCGCGGCTGCGGCGGCAGGACATCACGGACGTGCTCGGCGGGCTGCCCTCGCGCAAGCAGCACGCGGCGGCGCTCGCCATCGAAACGCTGCGCGCGGCGCTGGAAACAGTGGAGTCGGCGGGCTGAGAGGCTTGCGGGGCCGGGGGCTGCGGCCAAATGCTCTGCGGCGCAGGCCAGGACCGTGACAGTCCCGGACTGCGCCGTTATCAGAGTCACAAAGGAATCGGGCTGGCCCGAACTACTGTGATGAGAGTTTGAATGAATCCAGGAACTTCGTGCCGTCGGCCGAGATGGGCTTGTCCTTGGGCTGAGCTGAATAGACGAGCATGTACATTCTGGGCTTGGCCAGGTAGACCCTCGCCGTGAAGCTGACGTTCTGCGACGGTGAGTTTCCGGTAATCTCTCGGCCGGGAATATCGCCGAGGTTGATCTTGCGCTCGTTGGTTACCTGTCCCTGGACATTGGCGATTGCTCCCTGGCGCGCGGCGTCGAGCAACTTGTCGCTGCTGGCCGCGTCGAAGACGGCCGGGGGATATTCGCTGTAGCCGACGATGAAGCCCTCGCCCTTGTTTTCGAGGGTGTAGAGATGAATCGTGATGGGGCCTGCGGCGCTGGCCACGTTCTGCTCGTTCTTGCTGGCCTTGCCGGGCATGTTGACGGAAAAGCCGTTTTCGTTAAGTGTTTGCCAGCTTCTCCCGCATCCGGCGGCGAACAGTGCGACCAGGAGCGTGAGAAATAAGAGTTTTGCCTTCATACTTATCCTTTCGGGCTTAGGGGTCAGAACAACTGCCCCAGAGTGTGACAGAATCGGGGACAATTAACAAAGAGATTTATTCATTTATTCGTTGACTCATTGACTCATTTGTTCGGATGAAGCAATGACGGCTTGATGAAATGCGTAAATGATTAAATTCCTTTCGCCCGTCGCTTACCTGGGCGTCACTGTGCGCGGGCGAGTGGCCGAGGGCTGAATGGTCTTGCCGTTGTGATACTCCGGGCCGCAATACCTACGCGGCTCCTGCCCGATGACGAAGGTCTTGGAGCGGATGATGGGACAGACCGAGGGGTCTGCGATGAGGCCGGTCGTCGGATCAATGTCGAGGGTCAGCGTGCCCTGCATCACGCTGCGGCCTTCGGGGCGCGGGGCGGCCCTGGTTCGCGGGGCGGCCTCGGGCGGCGTCTCGGGCAGCGGCGCGGGCTCGAAATCGAAATCGTCGCCGCCCTGCTCACCCTCTTTCTCAGGCCCCGGCAGCTCTTCCGCGGGAGCTTTGCCGATGGAGGTCGGGGCAGTGCCGTTGAGGAAAAATTCCAGGCGCTTGCCGGGAGAATCCGCTGCGGCCAGTTCGCCTGTGCGCGGGTCTATCTCGGCCCGCTGGATGCTTTCGGGCATCTGCCAGTCGCCGCCCCACTCAGGATGCGCGGCCAGCGCCGCGTTCATAAAGTCCGCCCAGATGGGCAGGGCCGAATCCGCGCCCGTCAATCCGAGCTGCGAATTATCGTCGAAGCCGACCCAGACGACGCAGACCAGGTTCGGCGTGTACCCGGCAAACCAGCCGTCGCGCGAAGTGCCCGTCTTCCCCGCTATCCCGAGCTTGCCCGGAATATTCCTGAGCCCGAGCGAGCCGAGCTTCGCGGCCGTCCCCCGCCCGACGACATCCTTCAACATAGAGGTCAGGAGATAGGAAACGTCCGGGCGCAGGACTTCGTTCTTCTGCGCGGCCGGGGCTGCGACGGTGATGCCGTTGCCAGTCGTGACGCGATTGATGGCGAGCGGGGTCGTGCGCGTGCCGCCGTTGGCGAAAGCCGTGTAGGCGGACGCGACTTGCAGCGGCGTGGCCTCATAGGTGCCGAGCGCCATCGAGGGAAAGGCCCGCTGCGGCTTGGGCATTCCGGCCTTGGCCGCCAGGTTCATGACGCGCCCGATCGTCACCTCCATCGCCACGTCCACCGTCACGACGTTGAGACTGCGGGCCAGCGCGTCTCGCAGGGTCACGGGCTGGTTCGAGTACTTGTCGCCGAAGTTTCCGGGCGAGTATTCCTGGTTATCGAAGGTGAAGGTCTTCGGCTCGTCCATGAAGACGGTCGCGGGCGTGATGACGCGCGAGGTCGAAGGGTCGTAGGCCGTATTGAGCGCCGCGGCGTAGACGAAGGGCTTGAAGACGGAGCCGGGCTGTCGTTTGGCGTCCGCGACGTGATTGAGCTGGCTCTTGAGGTAATCGCGCCCGCCGACCATCGCCACGATCTCGCCCGTGCGCGGGTTCATGGCGACCAGCGCGGCCTGCAACGTGCCGGGGGGGACGCGCTTGGCGTACAGTTTATCGAGCGCGTTCAGTTGCCGGGTGACCGCGCCGTAGGCCGCGCGCTGCAAGTCCATGTCGATGGTCGTGTAGATGCGCAGGTGCTGGGCCGTGCCGCCCTGTCCGGCGATGATGTCGCCGAGCTGGTTCTGGACGTAGTCGGCGAAGTAGGGCGCGTCGAGCGCATCGACGCGCCCCTTGGTCGGCGCGACCTTGAGCGCATCGCCCTTGGCCTGCGTCGCCTGCTCCTGCGTCACCGCGCCCGATTCGACCATCGAATCGAGCACCTGGTTACGCCGCGCCGTCGCCGTCTCGATGTCCTTGTAGGGATTGTAGCGATTCGGGCTGCGAATCAACCCGGCGAGAAAAGCCGACTCCGAGAGCGAGAGCTGCGTCACGTCCTTGTTGAAGTAGGCGTTGGCGGCTTCGCCGAGGCCGTTGATCGAGAAGCCGCCCTGCTGGCCCAGGTAGACCTGGTTGCTGTAGAGAGCGAAGATTTCTTCCTTCGAGAGCCGCGTCTCCAGGATGATGGACATGTAGGCTTCCGAGAGCTTGCGGCGCAGGGTTCGCTCGGGCGAGAGCAGGAGGTTTTTGACTAACTGCTGCGTGATGCCGGAGCCGCCCTGCTGCGCGATGGGCGAGTTCGGGTCGCCCTCGTAGCGACGGATGAGCGCGCGGACGATGCCGCGAAAGTTGACGCCGTAGTGCTCGAAGAAGGCGCGGTCTTCGGTCGTCGTGATGGCTTTGACGAGGTGCTGCGGGAGATCGTTGAAGCCGATGACCTTGCGCTTGGCGCGTTCGGGCCCCGTGACGGAGCTAATCAATTCCGGCTCAAGGACCGTGCGCTCATAGCGCGTGCTGCTCTGAAGGTCGCTGATGGCGGCGATGCCCTTGCCGCCGCGCCCGAACTGGACGCGCAGGCGCGGGAAGGTACGCTGCCCGTCAACGCTCATGTCCGTGCTCGGCTCGACTTCGAGCGTCGCGCCGTCGAGGCGATAGCGCCCGCGCGCGCTGTCGGCCTGCTGCGTCTTCTCGACGTAGCCGACGCGCTTGAGATAGGCGATCAAATCGTCCGTCGAGAGATTCTCGCCGACGAAGAGGGGTTTGGGCGCGGCGTAAATCCCGGCCGAGCGGGTGTAGATTTCGCCGTTCAGGAGGAGGTCTATGCGCTTGGAGAAGACGTACCAGTAATAGCCGAGGATGCCGATGGTGACGGTCGTCAGGAAGGCCAGCGCGATCAGCACGGGCGGCCGAAAGATGCGCCGCATCCAGCGTTTGACGAAGCCCTCTTCGGGCTGCTGGTATTTGACCAGGCGCGGGCGGCGCGGCTTACTGCTGCGTTTAGCAACAGGCGGCACTCTGTTTTCCGGTGGATGACGGATGGCCATAAAAAACAGTGATGAGTGATGAGTGATGAGTAATGAGTAATGAGTGATGAGCACAGAACCCGTCGGCTCTGACACATCACTCATCACACATCACTCATTACTTTTCTTTCCCATCATGGAGAAATGTAAACCGTTAACCCTTGACTGTCCACCTTTTATTTGACACTCCCCTGCTCTTTCGTTACCGTGGCCGGGTTCGCCACAGGCTGTTTGATGCTGTCAGGGTTGCATGAGTTTCACGCCGACGGGCGGCGGCTCGCGCTTTGCGGGGAGGCCGCGCCTGCGTCTTCGATACGCGCTCTATCTGCTGGCCGGGGCCATCGCGCTCGGCACGCTCGGCTTTCACCTGCTCGAAGGGTGGTCCTTCGGCGACAGCTTCTACGCGACGGTGCAGACGGTGACGACCGTCGGGTACGGCGACGTGCCGCCGCAGAGCGCCGGGGGCCGCGCCTTCGCCAGCCTCTTCATGTTGCTCGGCGTCGGGACGGTCGCTTACATTCTTTCGAGCACGGTCCAGACCATCATTCAATCCGAGATGCTGGCCGCGCTTGGCGAGCGCCGCCGCCATCGTGAAATGAATAAGCTACACGACCACTTCATCATCTGCGGCGCGGGCCGCGTCGGCTCTCGAATCATCACGGCGATGCAGAACGCCGGGGTCCCCTTCGTCGTCATCGAAATGGAGTCGGCGAAGGTCTCAGGGTTGATTGAGCGCGGCGCGCACGTGCTCGTCAGCGATGCGACGCTGGAAGAGACGCTGCGCGACGCGGGGGTCGAGCGGGCGCGGGGGCTGGCCGCCTGTTTGCCCGACGATGCGGACAATGTCTATGTCGTGTTAACGGCGCGGGGGATGAATCCGGGGCTGCACATAGTGGCGCGGGCCGTCGAAGAGCAGGCCGAAGCGAAGCTGGTGCGCGCCGGGGCCAATCGCGTCGTCGCCCCGACGATCATCGGCAGCCACAGGATGGCGCAGGCCCTGATGCAGCCCGCCGTCGCTGACTTCATGGACTCGATCACGGCCGAGAACCTGGACCTCGGCTTCGAGCAGTTGGAGGTCGCGCCCGAATCCATCTACGCCGGGCGCAAGCTGCGCTTCACGAACATCCGCTCGGAGCTGAACGTGGTCATCGTCGCCATCCGCCGATTGCAGGGCGAGATGGTCTTCAATCCTTCGGGCGACGCGCGCATCGAAGCGGGCGACCTGCTGATCGCCATCGGGCGGGCCGAATCGCTCAGGGAGTTAAGCGGGCTGGCGCGCGGGACGAAGAAATGAGTCCAAGGTTTGCAGTAGTTCAAGGTTCAAGGTTCAAAGTTCAAGGTTGGTGGGTTCGGGTTTCGAGCTTTGAGTTCGACTCGAACTCGTGCCCGGGGCTTGGGCTTTAATCCTGAACTCGAACTCTGAACTCAGAAATCATCGCTGCCAACCTTGAACTTTTGAGCCTTGAACTTTGAGCCTTGAACCTTGAACTGTTGAGCTGATGAGAATCCTGGTCACAGGCGGGAGCGGTTATCTGGGGCGGCACGTCCGGCGTTTCTTCGGCGCTGACGATTTTTCGCGCCGCTCGCACCTGGACGTGCTCAACCCGCACGACGCGGCGCTCGTCGCAGACTACGACGTAGTGATACACCTGGCCGCGCACCTCGATAAAGACCCCCAGGCCGCCGAGAGCTGCTTTCGGACCAATGCCGAAGGGACGGCTAACCTGCTGCGCCGGATGCAGCCCAGCTCCGTCTTCATTTATGCTTCGACGAAGGACGTGTACGGCTCCTGGGCAGACACCTACAGGGAAGTCCCTGAGAGTTGTAGCACGGACTATTGCGGGCAGAGCGCGCTCGAATGGTCTAAGCTGCTGGGCGAGAGATACGTGGACTACTATGCGCAGGTGCGGGGCGTCCGGGCCTGCATCTTCCGGCTCTCGACCGTCTACGCGCGGCCTTCGGAGGATAACGAGCCGGGGTTCGTCGCGCACTACGTCGAATCGGTCAAGCGCAGGTGGCCCATCCGGCTCGCGCTCCAGGGCAAGCCCGTCCGCGACATCCTGCACGTGGATGATTTCTCGCGCGCCTGCCGTGCCTTCATAGATTCGCCGCTGCCGCGCGGCCTGTATAACCTGGGCGGCGGGCGTGATAACGCGATGCCCCTGCGCGAGATGATAGAGAGGGTCGGGCGGATGATCGAGATCGAGCCGGTCTTTGACGAAGAGGCACACCTGCCCGCGCCCACGCCCATCAATTACATCTCCGACCTCTCGCACGTGCGAGCACAACTCGGCTGGAAACCCGAGGTCGGCATCGAAGAGGGCTTGCAGAGCCTGCTCTGATGCGCGTCTTTGATAATCGTCCGGGCGCGAATGCTCCCTCTGGCGAGCATTCGCGCCTGTAAACTAAGCAACCAGGCCGGATAACAGCCCGGGCGCGGCAGCTTCCCTTCGAGGACGGCGGCCCTCCCTTGTTGGACGGCGGGCGAACTAAGGAGGATTGCCATCTTCCTTTGTTGGACGATGGGCGAACTAAGGAAGACGGTGAGCGAAGAGAGGAAGACTGCGGGCGAACTAAGGAAGATAGCGGGCGAAGAACGCAAGACTGCGGGCGAAGAACGCAGGATGGGTATCCATCAAAGGAAGATAGTGGGCGAAGGACGCAAGACGGTGAGCGAAGAAAGGAAGATGGTGAGCTAACAAAGGAAGATGATGGGCGAACTAAGGAAGACTGTGGGCGAAGTAAGGAAGAGGGCGAGCTATAGAGGGAAGTTGATGTGCTCGCAGGGCAGAGGGGCGCGCGGGTAATGACGGCGGGGCGGTTTCGGGTATAATTTCAGTTTGAGAGACAACAAGCTACAAGCAGAGCAAATCGAGCGCGTGGTCGTGCGCGGCGTCAACTGGGTGGGCGATGCCGTGATGACGATTCCGGCCTTGCGCGAGCTACGCCGCGTGCTCCCGCACGCTCGCATCACGCTCGCCACGCGCCCCTGGGCCGAAGGGCTCTTCGCGGACGCGGATTTTCTGGACGACCTGCTGATTTATGACCGCCGCCCGCGTCAACTGGGCGCGGTCGTCCGCCAGGTACGGGCCTGGCGACGGCAGCGCTTCGACCTCGCCCTGCTCTTTCAGAACGCCTTCGAGGCCGCGCTTATCGCTTCGGCGGCCCGTGTGCCGCTGCGCCTGGGGTATGCGACCGACGGACGCCGCGCGCTCCTGACGCACCCGCTGCCGGTTCCCGTCTGGCGCTCGGAGCGTCACGAATCCTTCTATTACCTGAACCTCGTCGCGGGGCTCGAACGCCTCCTCGTGGGCGCATCCGAGATAGAGCAGCACGAGCCCGTCTTCAATCTACGGGTCTCCGCCGAGCGGCGTCGGCGTGCCCGTGCGCTGCTGGCCGCACAGGGCGCAGCCCCCGAACGGCCGCTCGTCGCGCTCTGTCCCGGCTCGACCAACAGCCGCGCGAAGCGTTGGCCCGCGGACTATTATGCCGCGCTCGCGGATCGCCTCATCAGTGAGGCGGGCACGGAGGTCGTCCTGGTCGGCTCTCCCGAAGAGCTGGAAGTCTCGCAGGAGGTCCAGCGGTTGATGCGGCAGCGGGCCATCCTGCTGACGGGGCGCACACGCCTGGCTGAAGCCGTCGCCGTCCTCAGTCTCGCAGAGCTGCTCGTCACCAACGACACGGGCCCGGCCCATATCGCCGCCGCCACGAACCGCCCGTCGCTCGTCATCTTCGGCCCGACCGACCCGCGCACGACGCGCCCGCTCTCGGCCGTCGCCGAAATCATCCGCCGCCCGCCCGACTGTGCCCCCTGCATGCTGCGCGACTGCCCGATTGACCATCGCTGCATGACCGGCATCACGCCAGCGGAAGTCTTCGCGCGCGCCTCCCGGCTGCTCAAGCGTGACGCCGTCGGAGTCTACGGATGAAGCGGCGCGCGGTCTTCATGGACAGGGACGGGACGATCTCCGAAGAGGTCGGCTACGTCAATCACCCGGCGCGCTACCGCGTCTTCCCTTACTCGGCGGAGGCCGTGCGGCTGCTCAACGAGGCTGGCTGGCTGGCCGTGCTGGTGACGAATCAGGCCGGGGTCGCGCGCGGCTATTTTACGGAGGACCTGATCGGGGCCGTCCACGGCGTGCTGCGAGAGGAGTTGGAGCGGGGCGGCGCACGCCTCGACGCCCTCTACTACTGCGCACATCACCCTTCAGTCGGAGAGCCGCCCTACCGCTTCGACTGCGATTGCCGCAAGCCCAAGCCCGGCCTCATCCGCCGCGCCGCCGCCGAGCTTGACCTAGACCTCTCGCAGAGCTGGATGATCGGAGACCGCTACAGCGACATCGAACTGGCCCGCAACGCGGGCGTCCGCGCGGCCTTCGTCCTGAGCGGCTACGGGCGCGGCGAATGGGAGTATCAACGCGCCGCCTGGCAGCACCACCCCGACCTCGTCGCAGAGGATTTGCTCGAAGCGGTCAAAGCAGTAATAAGTAAAGAAGTGATGAGTGATGAGTGATGAGTGATGAGTAATGAGATAAGAGCTGCCCGCGATTCACCGAGCACTTCTTTACTCATCACCTCCTTTGGAGGATTAGACGTTGAGTCTTGAGCGAACGCCAGAGCAGGAGCGGCTGACGGCCATCGTGCGCCGCTTTCCGCAGTGCCGGATAGTGGTCGTCGGCGACCTGGTCGCGGACCAGTTTCTCTACGGCGAGATCAGCCGCGTCTCGCGCGAGGCCCCGGTCCTGATACTGCGCTACGAGCGGACGGAAACGATGCCGGGCGGCGCGGCCAACTGTGCCACTAATCTCGCCGCGCTCAATTCAAAGGCGGTCCTCATCGGGGCCGTCGGCGAGGACGAGGCGGGCAGCGCAATGGTCGAAAAGCTCTCGGCGAGCGGGGTCGAGTGCGGCGGGATAGTCTCTTCCCCGGCGCTGCGGACGACGACGAAGGTCCGCATCCTCGCCGGACAGGCCCACTCCACCCGCCAGCAGGTCATCAGGATTGATTACGAAGCACAGCCGCTCGCCGACACGGCCGTGCGCGAACAGTTGCGCTCGCGCCTGCTGGCAGAGGTCGAGACCGCCGACGCCATCATCATCTCGGACTATAACTACGGCGTAGCCGATGCCGGGATGCTGCCTGCCATTCGCGAAGCCAGCGCGCGCCGCGGCATCCCCGTGCTCGCCGACTCGCGCTTCGGCCTGACCCGCTTCGACGGCTTCACTTCGGCCACGCCCAACGAGGACGAGGTCGAGCAGGTGCTGGGCCGCCACTTCGCGGACGATGCGCAACTGGAAGCCGCCAGCCTGGAGCTGCGCGAGCGGCTCGGCTACAGGGCGCTGCTCGTGACGCGCGGCAATCGCGGGATGATGCTTCTGGAAGCGGGCGCTGCCCCGCTGCACATCGAGGCCGTCGGCGCACGCGAACCCGTTGACGTAACCGGCGCGGGCGATACCGTCATCGCAACTTATGCGCTCGCGCTCGCCTCCGGCTCGACCTTCGCGGACGCCGCGCAGCTCGCCAACCACGCGGGCGGCCTCGTCGTCATGAAACGCGGCACGGCCTCCGTCAGTCGCCAGGAGCTGCTCTCGTCCATCCTGCGCTGGGGAGAGACTTGAGCGATTGGCAGCGCGACACTAGGACGCCCGTACCGCAAATGCGTGCTCGCAGTTAATTCAGGTGATGACCTTGACCGACGAACAACTCAAAGCCCCTGCCGCCTCGCGCATCCTGGACCGCAATCGTCTGATCGCGCGGGTGGCGATTGCGCGCAGAGGGGGCGCGCGCGTCGTGCTCGCCAACGGCTGCTTCGATATCCTGCACGTCGGCCACGTCCGTTACCTCGAAGGCGCAAAGGCGCTCGGAGACCTGCTGGTCGTCGGCGTCAACAGCGATGAGCAGGTGCGGGCGCAGAAGGGAGCGGGCCGCCCCTTCGTGCCCGAACGCGAGCGCGCCGAGCTGATCGCCGCCGTCCGCGCAGTAGACTTCGTGACCATCTTTCCAGAGCCGACCGTCGAGGCGCTGCTGCGCGCCCTGCGCCCCGATTTTCACGCCAAAGGGACAGACTATACCGAAGAGACTGTTCCCGAACGCGATGTGGTACGATCCTACGGCGGCCGCGTCTGTATCGTCGGCGACCCGAAAGAACACTCTTCGTCCGAGATGTTGACCGAGCTTGGCCGCAAGACGCCGGAGACCAATGAAGGCTGAAAGTCCCGGCAGGAGGTCTATGATTAAAGCATCACGAAAATTGCGCTTCCCGTTGAGACTCCGCGCGGGCCTGGCCGCGTGCTGCGCCCTGATGGTCGCGCTGCCGCTCGCCCTCGCACCGGCCAGCGCGCTCGATACGCCTGCGGCGGCCGTTTGGCAGAAGGGCTTCGACCCCGAAGGCCAGTTCGACCCGAAGGGGAACGCGCCGCGAGGGTTGGAAGAAGTAGGGAGCATCAACCTCTATCGCAATACGAGGGGCAGCTTCTTCAGGCGCGGCTCGGGAGTGAATAATACGAGGGGCGTCATCTACGGCTTCAAAACCCTGACCGTGACGCGCCAGCGGCTCGAATTCACGACCGTCGCCATCCGCGGCATCAGCTACCGCTTCACGGGCCGCTTCCTCAAGGGCGGGGTCTTCGCCGAGTCCTACCTGGACACCGAACTGGTCGTCCTGACGGGGCATCTAACCCGCTTGAGAAGGGGCCAGCCCGTCGCCGAAGGCGATATGCAGTTCACTTACTTCGGGGGAACCTGAGAAGAGGGTTAATGGTCAATCGTAAATGGTAAATCGTGAATCGTGAATAGCAGAGCGGGTTTCATTTACCACCATTGACCATTGACCATTGACCATTGACCAATGAGAATTCTGCTCGTCAAACTCGGCAGCATCGGCGACATCGTGCACACGCTTCCCGCGTTGGCCGCGATGCGCCGTGAGCTGCCGCGCGCCGAAATCTCGTGGGCCGTGGAGCGCCGCGCCGCCGAAATTCTCAGGGACAACCCGCTGCTAAATCGTCTCATCGAAGTGGACACGAAGGCACTGAGGCGCTGGCCGGTGTCTGGGGAGACGCTGCTGGCAACGCGCCAGCAGTTACGCCGGCTACGCGCCTCGTCCTTCGATCTTGCGATAGATTTCCAGGGGCTAATCAAATCCGCTCTCATCGCCCGGCTCTCAGGTGCGCGGCGCAGCTACGGCTTTGCGCGCGAAGCCCTGCGTGAGCCAGCCAGCCGCTTCCTGCTCTCGAAAACCGTCCGCGTTCCCGTTCGCTCTCACGTCATCGTCAAGAATCTGAGCCTGGCCGCGAGCGCGCTCGGCATCTCTATCCCGACCGACCCGGCACACTTTGAATTCCCCATCGCCACCGGGCCCGCCCACGAAGCGGAGGCCGAGGCGGCCATCAGGGGCACAGGTCACGGGTTCGCGCTCCTCAATCCGGGCGGCGGGTGGCCGACCAAGCTCTGGAACGCGGAGCGGTTCGGCGCGCTGGCCGATGAGTTATGGGCGCATCACGGGCTCTCTTCGCTCATCACTTACGGGCCGGGCGAGGAAGCACTGGCCGGGCGGGTCACGCAGGCCAGCCGTTCGGGCCGGGCGCGCGCCGTCAGCCCTTCCCTCAAGGGCTTCTATGCGCTGGCGACACGCGCCTGCCTCTACGTCGGCGGCGACACGGGGCCGACGCACCTGGCCGTGGCCGCGGGCGCGCCCGTCGCCGGACTCTTCGGCCCGACCGAGTGGTGGCGCAACGGCAGCCCGCGCCCCGCAGACATCTGCATCGAGCGCGACGACATTACCTGTCGGACGGACTGCCATCGCCGCTCCTGCTCGCAGTGGGTCTGCATGGACATAGAGGTCGAGCAGGTCCTGCGCTTCGCCGGTGAGAGGTTGAAGCGCGCCGCCATCATGACGGAAACGGAGAGCACGACGGTTGCCTAGAGGCGGAACGTGGATGCAGCGCTGGCGCGTGCCGCTCGGGTTTCTGTGCGGCGCGCTTTTTATCTGGTTCGCGCGCCCGCGACCGATGACGCTGGGCATCGGCGGCGCGGTCGCGCTCTGCGGGCTGGCCGTGCGCGCCTGGGCCGCCGGGCACATCAGGAAAAACGAGGCGCTGGCCATCTCGGGCCCGTATGCCTACACGCGCAACCCGCTCTACTTCGGCAGCTCTCTGCTGGGCGTCGGATTCACCATCGCCTCCGGCCAGCCGCTGCTGGCGCTGCCCTTCGCGGCGCTCTTCCTGGGCATCTATTTGCCGGTCATGCGCGTCGAAGCAGCGACCCTCGCCGGGTTGTTCGGCAAGGATTACCAGCTTTACGCCCGCGCCGTGCCGCTCTTTTTTCCGCGCCTGACGGCGTACCGCGACGAGGCCGGGCCGGGCGAGAGGTTTGATTCCAGCCTCTACTTACGTTACCGCGAATACCGCGCCGCCCTCGGGCTGCTGATCGCGTGGGGGATACTGGCGCTCAAGGCCGTGTTCATCAAATGAGTTTGACGAGGAAAGACACGCGGGCTTACTTCGCAGCCGCAGCCTTAATGCTCTGCGCCATGCTTTTCTTGACCGCTTCCGCCCAGGAGAAGAATCGTGCGCTGACGGCGGCCGCGCTTCCCTTCGAGCCTTCGGAGGAGCTGGTCTACGAGGGAGAGTTTTCGCGCGCGCTGTTGCGCGGCATCAACGTGGCGGAGCTGCGCTTCAACGCGAGCCGCGCGCCCGGCCCGGCCGCGTCACGGGCGGCCAACGGCGAGACGCCTTCGACGCTGCGCTTCACGCTCGACGCTGTCTCCAAAGGCTTGGTCAGTAAAATCTTCGGCCTCACCTTCCGCCAGCGCGTCGAATCAACGGTCGAGCCTGCGTCCTTCGGCGTCATGCAAACCTCCAAGCTGGACGAGCAGGGAAAGCGCAGGCGCACGAGCCTCGCCCTCTTCGACAGGGCGGCGGGCAAAGTCGTCTGGACCGAGCGCGACCCGAACGACCCCACACGCGAGCCGCGCGTCGTCAGCTCAGACTTCGGCGGGGCCGTCCAGGACATCGCCTCCGCTTTCTATTTCCTGCGCACGCAGCCGCTGGCGCCCGGCCGCAGCTTCGAGATTCCGATCAGCGATTCCGGCAGGGTCTACCGCGTGCCCATCCGCGTCGGCGAGAGAAAGCGGCTCAAGACCGTGCTCGGGCAGGTCTTCGCGCTGCGCATCGAGGCCGAGGTCTTCGGCGAAGAACGGCTCCTGCGCGGCAAAGGGACGCTGAGCATCTGGCTGACGGACGACGAGCGCCGCGTTCCGGTCCGCGCCCAGATCATTAACGAACTCGGGACCGTTGACCTCAAGCTCAAGAGAATCGCCGGTCCTTTCGTCACGGCGGGCCGGAAATAGTCCTGCGAGAGATGGCAAACCGACCGCTGTTGACAGTGCGCGCCCGTTCCCGTAAAACTAGCCTGCTTTAATCAAACACCCAGGATGTGTGCTGTGCCTTAGCGTTACCTTTGCCCCGGCACAATGCGAAGAGGTCTTAAAGGTAATGCCCTTTTTCTCTCCCGGAAGCTCCGAACAGAGCATCGCACCGCCCGCGCCGAGCCCCGCAATAGTGGATAAGCTCGCGGAGCTTTCCGTTGACGAGCCCTTGCCGGAAAGCTATCGTGCCGACCGGATTCGGCTGCTCGCGCAATCGCCGCGCAGGCTCTATCTCTACTGGGAGCTTAAACGCGATCCCTTCGAGACGCTGCAACGCGCCTTCGGCTCCCGCGCCGGACTCTACGCGCTCGTCGTTCGCCTGACCGCGCTCGCCGACGGCGGCGAAAGCCTGCACGCAGCATCGCCGACGCGCTCACAGTGGTTCGACGTGCGGCCCGATAATTCCTACCGCGCGGACCTCGGCCTCTATTCGCGGGGGCGCGCCTTTATTCGCCTGCTCTCTTCAAACGTAGCGCAAACGCCGCGCGCCGGAGTCGCACGCGCCGTTGACCCAACGCCCGAATTCCGCGTCGAGCCCGAAGAGTTTGCGCGCGTGCTGGACGACGCGGGCTACGCCGCCGATGCGCTCGAAGTGACGCTGGAAGCCGCCGATGCGACGACGGACAATTCCGCGACGCTCGCCGTTGCGCGCAGGTTCGCGGCGATGGATGCGCCCGCGCTGGACGAAAAGGAGCTGGCGG
>DASVWH010000164.1:0-18540 GCA_036389715.1 Pyrinomonadaceae bacterium
GCGAAACCGTCATAGATAACCTGGCCGTTCGTCAGCCTGTAGCCACTGGTCAACTGCATCCGTTCGTTGAAGGCCACGCCTTCGACCCAGAGCACGCCGTTGTTGAGCGCGACGGACTCGCCCGCTATCGGCGAGGTCAGGCCGTTAATGGTCGAGTAGGTAACTTTCTTGTTGAGCAGGAGATTCTCGCCTGGCTTCGCTGTGTCGGCGTCGTGGCGAATGGCGCTGGCGACGCGCCTGGCGGCGTTCGCGTTCAACTGGCCCGCGCCTTCCGTAATGATGCGCTCGAAGGGCGTCATCTGCCCGCGCATGACCATCGCCTCGTAGACGGGCAGGCGCTGCGCCGTGCGCATCAGGATGGCCTTGACGATCCCGGGCGTGAGAGACGGGTTGGCTTCGAGCATCAGCGCGACCGTGCCGCTGACGGCCGGAGCGGCGAAGGACGTGCCGCTCAGGATTTGGTATGTCCCGTCGGCGCTTGGCGTCGAGCTGCCGCCGAGCGAGAGCGTGCCGAGCAGCCCGCCGATCAGTCCGCCGCCGTCGCTCGAAGCGGAAGTCGAGCCGCCGCTCGAAGTCGCGGAGTTGGCCGTCTGCGCCGCGCCGATGCGGTTGCCGGGCGCGACCAGGTCGGGCTTGACGAGTCCGTCCACGAGCGTCGGGCCGCGCGATGAGTAGGTCGTCACCACGTCGTCCGAGCGCCGGTCGGTCTGCTGCGTGTTGGTCGCGCCGACCGTGATTGCCTTCGGAGAATTGGCCGGGGAGAGAATGCCGCCGTAGATCGTGCTGCCGTTTGAATCTTTGCCCCAGTTGCCTGCGGCGACGACGACGACGAGCCCTGCGTCAACGGCGCGGCCCACTGCCTGGCAGAGCGGGTCCGTCTTGTAGCTCTGCGTGATGGGCGCGCCGAGCGAGAGATTGACGACGCGGATATTGAGCGCGACCCGGTTTTGGATGACCCAGTTGAGCCCGGCGATGACGTTGGAGACCGTCCCGACGCCCTGACCGTTAAGGACGCGGACGTTGATTAGATTCGCGCCCGTAGCGATGCCGCCGTAGGTCGCCGCGCCCGGATGCTCGGCTGCATAGCTCTCGCTCGACTGTCCCGTCCCGGCGGCTACTCCGGCCGTATGCGTGCCGTGGCCGTAGGGGTCGTCCGTCCGTCCCTCGCCCGTAAAATCTATGGATTTTTTGAGACGGTCGTAAGGCTCCAGGGTCGAAGTCAGGCCGAGCAGGCCGCTCTGCCACCTGTAACCGGCGAACTCTGCGGCGTCCGAAGGGCTGATGCCGCTGTCCAGCACGGCGATGCCGATGCCGTTGCCCGCGCCGCCGTCTGCCTGCGCGGAGTTGCCGGAGGGCAGAACCTGGTTAGCGCCCGTCGTCACTTCGATGTGGCTCGTATTATCCGGCGTGGCGAGCGAGCGCACTTCGCCGTCTTCGGAGAGCCAGGAGACTTCTGCCTGCGCGGCCAGGTCCTCCAGCTTATCAACCGGCACGTCGGCAACCATCACCCCGAGCGCGCTCAATTCGCGTCGCACATTCGCCCCGGCTGCTTGCAGCGCGACGCGCATCCGTGCGGCGGCCGCATCGTCCGAGAGGCTGAGAATGACACGCGTCCGCTCGCCGCTGCCGGGAAGCGCCCGGCGAAAGCGAGCGCGCAGCTCTTGTGTCAACTTGCCCTGCGCCTGACGCTCGGCGCGTGGGCCCTGCGCGTGGGTCGCGGGCGGGACGCAGAGCGCGGCTCCCAGCGTCGTTAGCAGTGAACAGACCAGCAAGAGGGCTATGGGGGTAGTCCTACGCATTAAAAAGCACGCTCCTTAAACCAGAACAAAAAGTGAATCGAATAATTGCAGGCCACCGCGGGGGCGGAAGACTGGCGTGGAGTTGACTACAAACCCTATGCCGCTTCGGTCGAGCGCCTTAAATGCTGACACATAAGGGAATAGCGTTAAGCGCCGGGACGGGCCCGCATTCTTCCTGACTGAAAGCCATCAGGTTGACCGTTCAAAAGGATGGGTTATGAAGATTGCCTGTGCGGCAGTGTCCGGGCGGAAAGCGAGACGGCGAAAGCAGCCTTGAGCGGCTTCGACCTTCGCTTCAAACCTGACTGCGGAGTTCGATACGGCGCGGAATCGCGCGTTATTAACCGGAGCTGAAGCGTTGGCGGGAAGGGGATTTTATGCCGGGCAAGTGAGGGTGCTTTATCGGCTGGTCGCCTGCTTATGGTTTCGGCTCGCCTTCATCATCCGGGTCCGTCTCGTTAGTTCTGATGATGGTGAACCTTTTCCCAGTGGGCGAGGTGAAAGGTATCCTGGCGATGATGGTCTGCGGATCGGGAATGTCCGACTCCGGCAAAGGCTCGGAGGTCTGCTTCCCGGCCTCCGAGCCATGCTGCGGGTCGTGCTTCGGGCGGCGCACTTTACCTCTGCCTTTAACTTTTGACCGGGGCATAAAGTGATTCCTCAGGCCCTTGCGTGCCAGGCTGCGTTATTCCTCGAAGACCAGCCCGGTCACCGGATGCAGTTCCCAGATGGTCGGCATGTCGGGTCGCAGCTTTTCGGGGCCCGGTCTCTGACCGGAGCTATGAGTCATATCGAAGAACAAAGCTCCCTCGATCAGTATCGGCAGATGAGGATAGAAGTCGTAACCGAGCTTCGGCACTTCAGGGCCAAAGTAATCCTTGAAGGCTTTGCGAGCCCGTTCGATTTTTTTGACGGTCCTTTTATAGGATGGGGCGGAAGGGTCCGGGAGCCCGGATTCTTCGTAGTGCGGGTTGGCCGTGTCCGGCAGCCCTGAAATTTCCATCGTCATGAACATCTTCGGCGCAGCGTTCGCGCGCCGCCCGACGATCAGGTGAAAGTCATTATCCTTCTCCCTCTTGGCGGCATAGAGAAAGGCGCGGACTCGCACATTCCGCTTCTCTGGATGAACGCGGCGCGAATCCGGGCCGAGGGTGATTGGCGGCTCGTGGGCGACCATCTCCTCTATCGAAGGGAGGGATGCGAGAAGGTCTTCGAGGTCGTCGAACTCTTCTATGTCCGCGCCGGGAGCCGACAATTTAGCGGCCATCCGGTCGCTGCCGCGATAGTCGTCACCGACCGTCACGGTCAGCGCTGCGCTCATTGCGGCGAATCTCTCCCGGCCAGCTTGCGCCCCTTCCTCATACGGGTTCATCTCGGACGTTCTCAGAATCGTGAACGATTTTCCGGTGGGCGACGTGAATGCTACCTGCTCGATGATGGAGGCCGGGTCCTGGACGTTTGACCGGAGCATGCTTATGGACTCATCGGTCGAGGCATCGTTGCGGTCGGCAGTAGTGGGACTGTTTTCATCACTTGATTGCGACATGGCGGACCTTCTTTGCAAATTAAGTTGTCGTTCGGAGCTTTTCGCCCCGATGGAGGATTGCTTAAGCCCGCAAGTAAAACTTACCGGCAGCGGCGCGGCGGGCCAGGACGAGGTGCGGCTTACTCTACTACAGCTTGGGATTGGAGTGAAACGGAAAAATGGTCGCAGGGATGCGCGAACTACGGAGCGAGGGGCGAACCGGAATAAGCGTCGGATTGCGAGAAGCGGAATGTCGAAAGCGTCAAAATTCCGCTTCGGATGACAGGGGTGCTGCCGAAGGTCGTTTTAAAAGAATTGGCTCCGGGACAGGGATTCGAACCCCAATTTTCTGATCCAGAGTCAGACGTGCTACCCTTACACCATCCCGGAAAAACCTGCGCTGGCTCAACATGGCGAGCCGGAAGTCCGCGCTCTCGCGCTCAGAGGACTCCCTGCCGACAAGCGTGACATTGAATTTACGTATGGACAGGTTAGTTGTCAACCGCAGGCAGGGAGCCGAGGAGCACGTCCGGTCCTTGCCCGATTTCGTCCGCCCGGCGCACAATGGGCGGCGAAGAGGCCGCCGGGCGCGTCTCCGGCCGGGAGCGGAAGGATAACCCGATGAACACGAACAATCAGCCTGAAGAGAAGACGGAGCAGACCGAGCAGCGCCTGCTCTCACTCGTGGCCGAGCATGAAGCGAGGCTGACGGAGATTGCAGACCTCGTCGCTCACGTGCGCCACGAGATCAATAATCCGCTGACGGGCGTGCTCGGCCAGGCGCAGCTGCTGCTGCGCGAAGAGTTGAGCCCGAGCGCCAGGCGGCGCGTCGAAACCATCGAGCAGCTGGCCGCCCGCATCCGTGATACGGTCGCACAACTGCGCGACGTGCAGCGGCCTCGCCAGGCCCACGGCCCGTCCAATCAGAGCGAAGAGAATGAGCCCCCGCGCCATTGAAAAGCCGGGCTGCGCGCCGTAAGCCTTACCGGCTGCAACTGTTGCGAGAGCCGCTGAGGCTTCACCTGCTTCTGTTGCGAGAGCCGTTCACGCTTCGTCCGCTTCGGGGAAGAGGCGCTGGAAATCCTCCGGGAGGACGGGCGCGATGCGTGCGAGCTGAAGGTTCTCCGAGACGTGAGCGGGGCGGCTCATCCCTGCCAGCGCGGCGGCGATGCCCGGCGTCGAGCGGACAAATTGAATCGCCGTCTGCGCATCGGTCGCCAAGGAGCCCAGCGGCTCGCGGATACGTTCGGGCAGGCCCCGCGCGACCTTTCCCTGGAGCATCGAAGCACTGGCGACGACCGCGACGCCGAGCGCGCGAGCCGCTTCGAGCACAGAGACCATCTCTCCGTTCAAGCTCTGGTTGGGCTCGACGAGGGCTTCGGGCATCGCCAGGTTAAAGGGCAGCTGGATGAAGCGAAAGCCATGACGCTCGCCCCCCGCTTCGAGCGCCAGCTGCACCATCCGTTCGAGCGAATGATAGCCGCGCGCGTCGGGCGCGACGCGGAAACCGTTCCAGGTCGCCACGCCATAGCTCCTGATTCTGCCTTCGGCAATGTTGCGTTCCAGCCGCTCGAAGGCGGCCAGGAGCCGCGCTTCAAACTCCGTTACGGTCACGGCCTGGAGTTGAGATTCGGGGTTGTGTATGTAGTAAACGTCAATCGCATCGAGCCCCATGTTGTTAAGCGACTGCTCTATCTGGCTCTGTAGGTAGGCGGGCGTCATGCAGTGGCTGCCGCCGACGATGTCCGAGAACTGTGCGATGCCGGGACGCACGAAGGTCTCCTCGACGTAGCGGCGCACGTCCTCGGGCGGCTTGCCGTCAAAGGGCAGGTAGCCTCCCTTGGTGCAGACGACCACTTCGTCGCGGGCGCAAATCCCGCTCTCCGTTAAATGGCGCAGCGCCGCGCCGATGGACCTTTCGCTCCGCTGAAAGCGGTAGTTGGCCGCGGTGTCTATCAGGTTCGCGCCCAACTCGACGGCACGCACGACCGCATCGCTGTAGCGACGGTCCGTCTCCTCATTCGGCTGGCCCAGGTAAGTGCCGATACCGATGGACGAGAGCCAGAGGTCCTGTTCGAGGCGAAAGTGATTCTCGGCCACGCGCCCGCTGAACCTCTCACGATAGCGCGTCGTCCCCTCAAGCGTTGCATACCCGTTAACCGGCATAAGCACTCCTTCGTCTAAGCACCCCTTAGTCATTGAACTCCGGGGCAGGATTACCGTCGCCGTCTAAGGAGAAAACAGCGGTTGATGGAAACAGATTCTCTCTTCTGTCTTCTCCGTGACGACATCGGCCGAACATAGATGTCTTACGCTCGCATCCGCGCGCGGAAAAACTTGAGCGTGCGTTGCCAGGCATCGGCGGCGGCCTCCGCGTTGTAGGCTTCAGGCCGCGTATCGTTGAAGAAGCCGTGCCCGGCCCCCGCGTAAACCTTGATGTCGGCCTCTTTCCCCGCTCGCTTGAGCGCTTCTTCAAACTCCCTGACCTTTTCGGGCGGGATGCCGTTGTCGAGCGCGCCGAAGCTGCCGAGCAGCGGGCAGGAGACCTGCGGGGCCAGCTCAAGCGGCGTGCGCCCGTAAAAGATGACTGCGCCCGCCAGGTCTTTCGTGTGCGTGGCCAGTTGATAGGAGAAGCCTCCGCCCATGCAGAAGCCTATCGAAGCGAAGTGCGGGGTCACACCCTTCATCGTCTTCATAAAGTCGAGCGCGGCCTGCATGTCCCTGATCGCGGTTTCAGGCGGAATGCTCGACGCCGCGCGGCGCAGCGCCGTCATGTCGGTCGTATCCTTGGGCGGCGGCTCGGGCGCGCGCACGAAGAAGTTCGGGGCCAGCGCCAGGTAGCCCGCCTCCGCGATGCGGTCGGCCACCGATTTGATGTGATCGTTGAGACCGAAGACCTCGTGAATCACGAGCACCGCGCCCGGAACAGCGCCCCGTTTTTTCGGGCGCGTGATGTAGGCCGGAATCTTCAGCTCGCCGCTCTGGTAAGCGGTCATCTCTCCCCTCAACTTCGGGGACGGACGCGCAGCCTGCCCGCCCTGTTCGGACTTCTGCCCGCCCTGCACTGTATTGCCGAGCGCCGTCGCCGCGCCGATCAACGCGGCGCTGCCCGTCGCCGTCTTCTCCAGAAATCGCCTGCGCGTCACGCGCGCGCTCTCATTCCGCTCATGGTTATCGCCCATCCCGGTCTCCTCTTTCAGGTGAAATTCGCCTCAGCATTGAATGTCAGGAAATATACGCGCCGCGAAGCTGCCGCCGCAAGCGCCCTTCATCGAAGCCGCGCCGGTATGTTAGTTTTGGAGGCGCATTATTCACTCTCAAAATTAGTTCGAGGAGCCGACGCCGGATGAGCTATTTTCTGGACTGGCGCGAACGCGCGGGAACGGCCGCCGCGAAGTTTTACAAGACGACGCTCTGGCAGGGCCAGCACCTGATGGTCGGCCTCAACTGTCTTGAGCCGGGGCAGGCGCAGCCGCCGCACGCGCACCAGGGCGCGGATAAGTTCTACTTCGTGCTCGAAGGCCGCGGGCTCTTCCAAATCGGCGGCGAGGAGCGCGAAGCCCGCGCCGGGACGGTCGTCATCGCCCCGGCCGGAGTCGAGCACGGCGTCGCCAATACGAGCGACGAACGCCTCTCGCTGCTCGTCAGCATCGCTCCCTGGGCGGGATGAAACGGAGGATGATTAAGCGCCGGGGGCTGCGGCGCGTGAAGGATAATCAGATGAGCGACACTGGGCCGGACGAAGTAGAACAGGCGAGAGTCGAACAGGCGAGAGCTAAGCAGGCGAAAGCCGGGCGGGCGAGGGGAGGCGTTGCGCGCGCCTCATCGCTCGACATTGACGACGAAGCCATGCGCGAGCTGTCGGCGCAGACGGTTGCGCTCGTGCTCGATTACTTCGCGCGCATCCCGGAGCTGCCGGTCTTTCCCGACACGACCGCCGAACGGATTGCCGCGCGCCTGCCGCAGAGCCTTCCCCTGGAAGGCGAGCCCCTCGCGCAACTGCTCGAAGATTGCCGCGCCATCCTCAACGGCAGCCGCCATAACGGACACCCGCGCTTTTTCGGTTACGTCGCGTCGCCTTCGACACCGGTCGGGGCTTTCGCAGACCTGCTCGCCTCGGCGCTCAATCAGAACGTCACCTCCTGGCGCTCGGCCCCGGCCGCGACGGAGATCGAAAAAACGGTCGTCCGCTGGCTCGGCTCGCTGGTCGGCTACCGCGAAAACGCCGTCGGGCTTTTGACCAGCGGCGGCTCGATGGCCAACCTCAATGCGCTGCTGATAGCGCACCGCGCCAAAGCGACGGGCGAGCCCTCTGTGAAGGGCCTCTGGAACGCGGGCGCACCCATGACCCTTTACGCTTCCGAGCAGGTTCATCTCTCGATTCCGAAGGCGGCGGACGTGCTGGGCCTGGGGCGCGAGCAGGTGCGGCTGGTCAAGACGGACGAGCAGTTCCGGCTCGACGTGCGAGATTTGCGCGCGCGCCTGGCGAGTGATGTACGGGAGGGGCTGCGTCCATTCTGTCTCGTCGCGACCGCGGGCACGGTCAACACGGGCGCGGTTGACCCGCTGGCCGAGATCGCACGCGTCGCCCGGGAGCACGACTTATGGCTGCACGTTGACGGCGCTTATGGCGCGCTGGCCGCGCTGGACCAGAATAAGCGCTCTCTCTTCGACGGCATCGAGCGGGCCGATTCCGTCTCGCTCGACCCGCACAAGTGGCTCTATGCGCCGGTTGATTGCGGCTGCCTGCTGCTCGGCGAGGGAGGGCGTGCGCGCGCGGCCTTCAACGCGGGCGAAGCCGATTACATCAAAGTGCATGAGAGTACGAACGACGAATCTTTTGCTTTCTGGGATTACGGCATAGAGCTTTCGCGCCGCTTTCGCGCTCTCAAGGTCTGGATGATGCTCCGCTACTACGGCACGGGCCGCGTCAGCGCCGCCGTCAGCGAGGACAATGCGCTCGCGGCCCTGCTGGCCGAGCGTGTCAGCGCCGCGGAGGATTTCGAGCTGCTGGCGCCCGTGCAGTTGAGCATCTGCTGCTTTCGCTATGTGCCGCCGGGGATACGGGCGCGGCTCGCGTCCGCGAATGCGAAGGAGCGCGAGGGCATAAACGCCGGGCTGGACGAGCTGAACCGGCGGCTGATGCACGCGGTGCAGCGCGGCGGGCGCGCCTATCTTTCAAACGCGAGCCTGCGTGGGCGCTATGCGCTGCGCGCCTGCATCACGAATTTTCGGACGACGCGCGAGGACATCACGACGACGCTCGAAATCATCCGCGAGGCGGCGCGCGAGCTTGAAGCATGATGAGCGGAGCTGGCGGCAACATTAGCAACAGATTAACTACAGCGGCACAAAGACCCGCGCACCGGCCTGCGCAAAACGGGCCTGCCGGGGGTTACCGCTTCTCTCTCTTCGCCTGTGCCCGCGGCGGCTATTAATCGTATGATGACGAATTCGGATTCTTCAACGGGCGGGCACGAGGGATGAAAGATAGCGATTACGGGCGCGAGTTGAGCCTGTCGCTGCGGCTGGCGCGCGAGGCCGGTGCGGCGATTCTCGAATACTACGAAGCGCCGCTGCACGTCGAGCGCAAGGTCGGCGCAGACGAGCACACGGAGCTTGTGACCGACGCCGACCAGGCCGCCAACGAGTTGATCGTCAGCGCCATTCGCCGCGAGTTTCCCGCGGACGGCATCCTCGCCGAAGAGTCCGTAGACACGGAACGACGCCTCAGCAAAGATCGCGTCTGGATGATTGACCCGCTCGACGGGACCAACGGCTTCATCGCGCGCGACGGGGATTTCGCCGTCCAGATAGGGCTCGCCGTCGGCGGCCGGAGCGTGCTCGGCGTCGTTTACCAGCCGCTGCCGGACCTCCTCTACAGGGCCGTCGAAGGTGAGGGCACATGGATCGAGCGGCCTGGATTCGCGGCCGAACGCGGCGCTGTCTCGGAGCACACGGACTTGACGCAGATGCGGCTGGCCGCCAGTCGCTCGCACAGGAGCAGGCACATGGACGGAGTGCTCGGCGCGCTCGGCGTCAGGGAAGAGGTGCGGCGCGGCTCGGTCGGCGTCAAGGTCGGGCTGATCGTCGAACGCCAGTGTGATCTCTACGTGCATCTTTCGCCGCGCACGAAGCAGTGGGACACCTGCGCGCCGGAAGTGATTCTCCGCGAAGCGGGCGGGCAATTCACGGACCTCTTCGGCGGGCCGCTCTCCTATAACGATGCCGAGGTGCAAAACCGCAACGGCATCATCGCTTCAAACGGCAGGGCGCACGGCGAAATCGTCGCACGCCTCGCCCCGCTGCTGGCCGAGTTCGGACGGATGCCGGTCTGATAAATGAGCCGGAGCGAAAACTGAAGCGAAAACTGAAAGTGAGGCGGAGCGAAACTGGGTCGAAGCCCGAATAGCTCGCGCGGCCTTCAGATTGAAGCTGTCGGCGGTCGTCGCCCGTCATCTCCGAAGAACCCGGCCCTGTACAGGCTTTTAGTCTCCGGCCAGATTCCGCAGCCCCTTTCGCTTTTGCCTTTCCGGCGCGGTTCAAGTTAGCATCCGGCGTGTCTGCGTCTTCGGGGGCTGAACTGCTCCCGTCGAAAGCTCCGATCTTCTTAACTGCCATCATCGAACGTCGTGGGTATTAGACCGAAAATCTTCGCGGCATTCTTTACGCTCGGCATCCTCCCGATGCTGCTCTTGAGCGTGCTCAACTATCTGAACGGAGTGCGGGCGGTCGAAGCGCAGTTGCGCGGCGAGGTGCAGCGCGATGCCCTGCGGATTGCGAGCAGTCTCCAGAACAATCTGCGGCAACGCGAAGAATCCCTATCGGCCCTGGCGCGTTCTCCGAGGCTGCGCGAGTACCTGCGCGGCGGGGCGGCGCAGGAAGGCGCTCCGGCCGTCACGGGCGACAATCGCCAGCCGCCCAATGGCAGCCCATCGTCACAGATAGCCCCCTCGCTGGACCGGGCCGCGCCCGCCGCCGACAACGTCCCGAGAGAGATTCATGCCGAACTGGAATCATTGCTCCTCGCCAACCAGAAGTACTATGCGGCCGTGACGTGCCTCAACGCACGCAGGCAGCCCGTCTTCCGTGCCGAACCCGTCAAGGGCGCGGGCGATGTTCCGGCAGTGCGGTTTCAAACGCAGGACTTTCTGCCCTCTACCCTGCTTGCCGACGAACAGGTTTGGACTGCGACCAGGCAGACGCTTTTGCGTTCGGGCGTCACGCGCGAGGCTTTTGGCCCGGCCCTGCGCTATACGATTCCCCTCTTTAACGAACAGGATGAGAGCGCCGCTGTGCAGGGCGCGCTGCTCGTTGATCTCAAGATGGATGCCTTCTTCAGCGAGGCCGCGGGCGAGAGCGGCGGACAGCTCCCGGCAAATCCGTCGCGCGGCCCTGACGGCCCATCCGTGCCCCGCCTGGCCATCATGCTGGACGACGCCGGAGAGGTCGTCTATCACACGAACGTGGCGCACAAGTACCAGCCGGTCGCGAGCGCCATGTCGCCCTCGTTTGGGCCCATCGCGGACGCGATGAGAGGCAGGCGCAACGGCTCGGAGTTCTACTATTCGCCGGAGGGCGACCGCTGGCTGGCGGCTTACGTCCCGGTCGCGCCGCTCAATCTCTCTGTCGCCGTGGCGGGCGATTATGCGGCGGCGGTGAGCGGGTTGAAGTGGTGGGGCTGGATGAGCATCGGCCTCTCAGCCGTCGTCGGACTGATTGCGGCCGTCTGGCTGACGCTGATGCTGGGGCGCACGGCGCGCAGCATCGAGCAGGTCACACAGGGCGCTGTGGCCATCGCCAGGGGGAAGCTGGACCAACGCATAGAGGTGCGTTCGAGCGACGAGATACGCCTGCTGGCCGATACCTTCAACGACATGAAGGACCGGCTGCGCGAGCAGATTGCGCGCGAGGCGGAGTCCAGGCAGTTCGAGTCCTTCATGCGGCTCTCGGCCATGCTGACGCACGATCTGAAGAACGCCATCGCCGCCCTCTCGCTGATCGTCAGCAACATGGAGCGCCAGTTTCACCGCGAGGAATTCCGCGCCGATGCGATGGAATCGCTGACGGAAGCGACCGATAAGCTGCGCGCTCTGGTCTCGAAGCTGAGCGAGCCGGTGCGGAGCCTGAGCGGGGAATTCAAGCGCCCGCGCCCGACCGACATCGTCCCCGTCATCCGTCGCGCGGTTAGTTCGACGGCTCAACCTTCCGTCTCGTTTCACGAAGTGGAGATGCGCCTGCCGCAGTCGGTCATCGCCGTCGTTGACCCCGAGCGCATCGAGAAGGTCGTCGAGAATCTGGCCCTCAATGCGCTGGAAGCGATGGGCGCTCAGAAGGGGAAGCTGACCGTCGCGGCCGGACAAGCCGGGGAGCGCGAGGTCTTCTTCAGCATCAGCGACACGGGGCCGGGGATGACCGAAGAGTTCCAGCGCACGCGGCTCTTTCGCGCCTTTGCGACGACGAAGAAGAAAGGCGTCGGCCTCGGGCTCTACACCTGCCGCGAAGTGGTCAGGGCGCAGAACGGCCGCATCGAGGTTGAATCTCAGAGAGGCTCTGGCACAACTTTCCGCGTCGTGTTACCATCGGGCCAGATCATGGGGAGCGATTAAGAAGAGCATCCCTCAAGGAGAGAGTTACTCTTCCGATGCGCGGCTTTATTGATTTCCCTCTCAGTCTTTCCTACACAGAAATGGTAGCGCGGCGTTGAACTCGGAATGTCAAAGCTGCCGGGCTGGCAACCTCCGGCGCTGCTAAAGATATTCCCTCTCGGCTGAGCCTGAGACGTAGCATCTATGAGCGAACAGTCACAGGGAAAAATTACGGTTCTGGTAGTTGACGACGACACTGCCGTGCGCCGTGGCCTGCGCTGGGCGCTGGCGGATAACTATCGAGTGCTCGAAGCGGGCAGGCGCGATGAGGCAGTCGAACAGTTGCGCCGCGAGAAGGTTGACGTGGTGCTCAGCGACCTGCGCTTGCCGCCCGCCCTGGATGAGATTACGGAAGGGCTGGCGGTGGTCGAGGCCGCGCGCCTGGAGCGCCCGCCCGTGCCCGTCATCGTCGTCACCGGCAGCGGCTCGAAGCAGGCGGCGCTCGAAGCCGTGCGGCGCGGCGCTTACGGATTTTTCGAGAAGCCTTTCAATCCAGACGAAGTTCTCCACATCGTGCAACAGGCGGCCCGCGCGCATCGCCTGGAACAGGAGATCATCCGCCTGCGCTCGGAACTGACGGGCTGCAAGGGCTTCGGCCACCTGATCGGCGGCAGCGCCACTCTCGAAGCCACTCTCAAGCAGGCGCGCGCCGTGGCCGCGACGAGCGCCACGGTCCTTTTGACGGGCGAGAACGGGACCGGCAAGGAGATTCTGGCGCGCGCTATTCACGAAGAGAGCCCGCGCGCCGACAGACCCTTTGTCGCCGTCAGCTGCGCGGCGCTGCCCGAATCCTTGATCGAATCAGAGCTGTTCGGACACGAGAAGGGCGCGTTCACGGGCGCGTTCCAGGCGCGCAAAGGCCGCTTTGAACTGGCCGACGGCGGAACGCTCTTTCTCGATGAAGTGAGCGAGCTTTCGCCCGCCGTCCAGGTCAAGCTGCTGCGCGTGCTCCAGGAGCGCTCTTTCGAGCGCGTCGGCGGGAACAAAACAATCACGGTTGACATCCGCCTCATAGCGGCCTGCAATCGTGACCTTGAGCAGGAGGTCGAGGCGGGCAAGTTCCGCCAGGACCTCTTCTATCGTCTCAACGTCGTGCCGCTGTTGCTGCCGCCCCTGCGCAAGCGGTCCGAGGACATCCCTCTGCTCGCGGCACACTTTGCCGCCAAGGCCGCCGAGAAGCACGGGCGCACGCCGCCGGAGCTTGACCCCGCATTGATCGAGGCGCTGCACGAATATGACTGGCCCGGCAACGTGCGCGAGCTGGAGAATCTCATCGAGCGCCTGGTCGTCCTGACCAGCGGCACGCGGCTCGGCCTTGAGTTCCTGCCGGATAAGATGTTGCGCTCGATCCCGGAGGCAGCGGCCGTCGCCGACGAGACGACGCTCGAAGGCTCTATCGCCGCGCTCAAGCGCCGGATGGTCGCGGGCGCTCTGAAAAGCGAAGCGGGCAATAAGGTGGCCGCCGCCAAACGTCTCGGCATCAGCCGCTCCTACCT
Source organism: Pyrinomonadaceae bacterium (assembly GCA_036389715.1). Lineage (GTDB taxonomy): Bacteria > Acidobacteriota > Blastocatellia > Pyrinomonadales > Pyrinomonadaceae > DASVWH01. The sequence goes on from DASVWH010000164.1 coordinate 13,469, forward strand.
GCATCGCTTAATCAGCGAGTTTGAGGAAGCGGCGCCCGCGTCGCCCATCCTGCCCAAATAGCTACGCGCTAACGTCGCCGCGCCTCTGCGCTGCACGCAGCCCCTGCCGCAAGCCTTCTCTGGTCCAACGAGACCCGCCCGCATCCCTCCCTGATAAGCCGCGCTCCTTCCGGCCTTCTCGATTTGTCTACAAATGTGGACACCGCCGCGTCAGACCTGTCGTCTGCTGTAGACAGCGGCCTCGAAATTCAGGTCCGACGGACATCGCCCGGAGACTCTCGAAAGCAAAGAAAAGATGATTTTCTTGAACAAAATCGGACGATTCGGCCGTCCCCTGGAAGTGCGGTATGAGCGTTGCAGTTAACATTGGTCGAGTAAGACGAGGAGGAGATCAAGGTGAAGCCCCGAATTTTGATTGTAGATGACGATGTGGCCATTACACAGCAGCTGTTCTGGACGCTGTGCGATGATTACGAAGTTATGACGGCCAATGATCTTCAGTCAGCCGTCCGCCGCGCGACCATCTACGAACCGGAAATCGCCATCCTCGACATGCATCTGCCGCCCGTGACGGATTCGCCTGAAGTCGGCCTGCGGATTCTCGGATATATCAAGGACCGCTTTCCGTACTCAAGGGTGCTGGTCATCAGCTCCGGCGCGGACGAAGAGATACAGCGGGCCTGCCTGGCCAACGGCGCTGACGGATTTCTGGATAAGCCGTTCGAGGTCGAGCAACTGCTGGCGACCGTCCGGCGCATCATGCCGGAGCTCTCGTTGAGCGTTGCCTGAGTGAAGAGTCTCCAGGGCACACGGGCAAAAGCCTGTGGCCGCCCGCGTCTCTACACCGGGTGAGCAAAGCGCAGCGCGTTCTCTGATCTTTATTACCGGCTTTTACCTGGCGCTCTTGGCCGCTCCTGTGAGAGAGCGCGCCCGTGCTCAGTATTGCCGCACGCAGCGGGACGCCCGCACGACGCGGAAAGATTTCTTAAGCTGTTGTCTTGACCCGAAGCGGAGCCTGGACGAACGCCATCCGGCGCGCTCCTCGTGCTCTTTAAATTGTTAGACGGATAAAAGGCGGACTCCTCACCGGACGCCCGCTCCACTAGCTCTTTGTTAAGACGATTTCGGCCGCTCGCCCCCTTTTGAGAGGCCGTCAGTGCCCCGCACAGGTGGAATCCCCTCCCGCCGTGCGGAGCCGAGAAGCCCCTGCTCCCAAATGACTCCTGCCCGGGGTCGCAGGGGCTTCATCTTTTTGGCCCCGAGCCGGGAACCGGAAGCCGCAATGAAAAGCCCGAAACAGCTTTTCTTTCCTCTTCCGATTCCTGGCTTCCGCTTTTTCAGCGTATAATGTCCTCAAGCGATTCGCAGTCCCGGCAACAGGCGGAACTGGCGCGTCGCGTCATGGTTTCCGATAACTCATTATGAAATTTCTTCACATCGCAGACGTTCATCTGGGCTGCCGCCGCTACAACCTGGAGGAGCGCACCAAGGATTTTTTCAGGGCCTGGTATGACGTTATCACCATTCATGCCATCCCGAACGAGGTGGATTTCCTGCTCATCGCGGGCGACTTTTTCGACCGCCGCAACATTGACCCGCAGGCGATGAATCATGCCATCGCCGGACTCGAATTGTTGAAGGAAGCGGGCATCCCGGTCGTCGCCATCGAGGGCAATCACGACCAGCGCGATGCCGTTTCCGAGCACAGCTGGATGCGCTCGCTCTCCGGGTGGGGATACCTCAAGCTGCTTGAGCCGACGCGCGACGAGGCGGGGCATCTGACGCTCGTACCCTGGAACGAGGAGGAGCGCACCGGCTCCTTTATTGACATCGGGCGAGCGCGCATCTTCGGCTCGCACTGGTACGGTGCGAGCGCGACAGCCGCCGTCCCGATGCTGGCCGACGCGCTCAGGCGCGCCAGCGAAGACGGGCGCTTCAACATCCTGATGCTGCACACGGATGTCGAAGGGCAGACCAACCGGCCGATTCCGGCGCTGCCCGTGGCGAAGCTCAAGGAGCTGAAGAGCCTGACCGGCTACGTCGCATTGGGCCATACGCACAAGCGTTTCGAGCTCGATAACTGGGCCTTCAATCCCGGCTCGCTCGAAGCCTGTTCGATAGACGAATACAAGGAGGAGCGGGGCGCGTTTCTCGTCGAGGTGGACGAAGCGCATCACGTCAAGAGCGCGCACCTCCTGCGCGATTATTCGCAGCGCCCCTTTCAACGCCTCTCTTTCGACGTTTCGGGCGCTGCCGATCCGCAGACCGTCTTCGACGCCGTGATGGAGCAGGTCGAGCGCGAAGCACGACCGCATGACCCCGCCTCCGGTCGCCCCGCGCCGATCATCGAAATCAGCTTGAGAGGCCAGCTCGGTTTTAAGAATTCGCTCCTTGAGATCAACCGGATGAGAGACGAGGCGCGGGCCAGGACCGGCGCGCTTCACGTCATGATGCGCAACCAGAGCGTCCCGGTCGAGTATGCCATCGCCGCCGGGATGGACGCGCAAGCGCCGCGACACGAGCGCGAGCGACGCATCATCGAAGACCTGATCGCGCGCGACAATCGCTTCAAGGACCGCTCGCGCGAGATCGCCGAGTTGGTCATCGAATCGAAAAGGCTGGCGCTCGGTAACGAGTCGCCGGACAAAATCCTCGAATTGATCGCGCAGAAACTCGGGACGCGCCCGGACGCGGCCGAACGCAACGCAGCGGACACGAGCGCCCAGCCGGAGCAGCCCGCCGCGACCGCCGCGGCCCTGAGCGCCATCGGGCGCAATGCTTTGACCGCCGTCATGGGCGAGGAATAATAGTAATGAGTAATGAGTGATGAGTAATGAGTGATGAGCGATGAGTCAAAGGCTCGCTTCCTCTCATCACTCATTACTCATCACTTCTTTACTACTCAGTGGTCGCTTTCTTCTGAAATGAGTGAAGCCTTAGACAAGGTGCGCGGTGTGCGCGAGCTGCCGCTCTTTCCGCTCCCGGTAGTGCTGTTTCCGGGCGCGCCGCTGCCGCTTCACATCTTCGAGCCGCGCTATCGCCGGATGCTCGAAGACATCTCGGCGGGCAACAACCTGTTCGGCCTCTCTTACTTCGACGCGAGCGAGGCGGAGCGGGAGATGCCGCCCACGGGCCACTTCGGCTGCGTGGCGGAAGTGACGGAGGTGCAAACGATGCCCGACGGCCGCTCCAACATCCTGACCATCGGCGTAATCCGTTACCGGATGGAATCTTACGTCGAGCGCAACGAGCCCTACCTGGTCGGACAGCTCTCTTTCTTTGAAGACGAGGCGGAGGACGAAGAGCTTGTCAGCCGTCGCGCGTCGGAAGTATCGAGCCTCTTCATGCGAATCGCGCGCGCCGTCCGCATCATCAACGACGAGCGGGCGAGCCTGCCGGAGATTCCGACGGCCGAGCCCGAGCGCCTCTCATTCCTGGTCGCGGCGGCGATGGAGCTGGACGTGGAAGTCAGGCTGGAACTGCTCGAACTCCGTTACACCTCCGAAAGGCTCAGACGCCTGCGCGACCTGCTCGCACGCGCCGTTGACAACTACGAAGAGCGGGCGCGCATTCATCATCTCGCGAAGGGCAACGGGCACAGCGGCAAGCCGGTGGACATGGAATGAGCCGGATGCCCGAACAGCCCGCTGGAGATGAGACGGGGCGCATCCGCGTCCGCGTGCTCTTCTTCGGCGCGGCACGCGAGACGGCAGGGCGCGGCGAAGTCGAGCTGGAGCTGCGCGCGCCCGCGACCGCCGCGACCGCCTTTGAAGAGCTGCTGGCCCTGTACCCGGAATTGCGGCAACGCTTCGGGCGCTCGCTCCTGCTGGCCGTCAACCAGGAGTACGCGCGAGGCGAGAGTCCCGTCGGCACGGGCGACGAGCTGGCGGTCTTTCCTCCCGTCAGCGGCGGCTCGGGCGAGGCTCTTCGGAGCGAGGAAAGAGGCGAGGCCGATTTCTTTGAGTTGACGACCGAGCCGATTGATGTCGGGGCGGTTGCGCGGCGCATCGTCCCGCCCGAATGCGGTGCGACCGTCACGCTCGACGGCTACGTGCGCGAGTTGACGCGCGGGCGCAAGCGGACGCTCTACCTCGTCTACGAAGCCTATCCGGCGATGGCGCTCAGCGAGATGCGACGCCTCGGCCGTGAGGCTCACAGCCGCTTCGAGATAGCGCATCTCGGCATCGTTCATCGCACCGGACGCCTTGAGATAGGCGAAACGAGCGTCGTCATCTCTGCCAGCGCCCCGCACCGGCGCGCCGCTTTTGAAGCCTGCGAATGGGCCATCAGAGAGCTCAAGCGCACCGTTCCCGTCTGGAAGAAAGAGTTTTTTGAAGGCGGCGAGGTCTGGGTCGAAGGCGAGGGCGCGCCGGGAAGCACCGGCGGGTAAGACTCCGCAAAGGGATAAGCAATCTTGTTAGCACAGCAGTGTCCGAGGTGTCATAGCTCGCGCATTCAACGCGGATACAACGATCCGCCATTGATCCAGCGTCTCTTCGGCTACTTGGACCTCTTCTGCAACAACTGCAACATGGAGTACAAGGGGTTCGCAGTGCCGTGGGCCTTGAAGCGGCTCCCTTCGACCAACGAGGAGTTTCCGGGCAACAAGCGGCGCGCGCCGCGAATCAGGGCGCAACTGGCCGTCAGCGTTTCGCTCGTCGAAGTAGACCCGGTCAGCGCAGGGCTCAGGTACTCGCCCGAGCTCGAAGGCCAGACCCGGCTCATCAACAAATACGGGATGGCGATTGTGTTGCCGCAAATTCAGCTCGGGCGTTACAATTTCGCCGACACGAACCGCCGCCTGCGACTCAAGCTCTATCTTCCCGGCGGGGCCATCAACATTCATCTCAGCCCCGTTCACAGCGAGCCTGTCAGGCAGGGCAAGCCCAAGGCCGGTTGGCTCGTCGGCGCACGCATTACGAAGATCAGCGACGAGGATGGAAGACGGCTGGCCGAGTATCTTGACTCGCTGGAGCAGGGGAAATCCGGCGGCTGACCGGGCCATTGCTTGAACGGGGGGCGAATGCTTGAGCGTCAGCAGAGCGTTCAAGATGAGAGGGGGGGGGGGGGGG
>DASVWH010000165.1:0-9635 GCA_036389715.1 Pyrinomonadaceae bacterium
CCCGAGCCGTGCAGCTTCTGGAGCGCTTCCGCGAAGGATGAGGCGGGCGTCACGTGCGCCCCGCACCGGGCCAGCACGGCGTCAATGTAGTTGAGTGAATCAGCCTCATCGTCAACGACGAGGACGCGCAGGCCGTCGAGCTGCGGAGGGCTCAGGACCTCCGCGTCAACGCTCTCCAATATCGCGGCGGCGCTCGTCGTCTCCCGGCTCGGGCGAGGCTGCGTTTGACCGGCGGTCGAGAGCGGAAGGTTGATGGTAAAGCTCGCTCCCTGGCCCTCTCCGCGGCTTTCGGCCTTGACCCTGCCGCCGTGCATCTCGACCAGATACCGCACGATGGCCAGCCCGAGCCCGAGGCCGCCGTGTGCGCGCGTGGTCGAGCCGTCCGCCTGGCGAAAGCGATCAAAAACATAGGGCAGAAAATCGGCGCTGATGCCGTCGCCCGTGTCGGAGATCGTGATCCGCGCCGAGGCATCAAGGTGCTCCAGCCGAACCTCCACGCGCCCTCCCGGCGAAGTGAATTTGACGGCGTTCGAGAGCAGGTTCCAGATGACCTGCTGCAAGCGCGCGGGGTCGCCGGAGACGATGCTTGCCGAGGGAACGAAGATGGATTCGAGCTGGATGGCCTTGGCGTTGATGGCCGGGCGCACGGCCTCCATCGCGGCCTCGATCACGGGAATAAGCTCGACCGGGCGCGGATCAAAGCGCATCTTCCCGCTGATGATGCGCGAGACATCCAGAATGTCCTCGATAATCTGCGACTGAGCGTTGGCGTTGCGCTGAATGGTGGCAATCGCGCGCTCGGAGCTTTCCCCGTCCAGCTGGCCCGAAGCGAGCAGCTCGGCCCAGCCGAGCACGGCAGTCAACGGCGTGCGCAGCTCGTGCGAGAGCGTCGCCAGAAACTCGTCTTTAATCCGGTTGGCCTCTTGCGCCTCCCTGTAAAGGCGCGCATTGTCAATCGCCAGCGCCGCGCGGCGCGCGAGGTCTTTGGCGAACGTCACATCTTCATCCCAGTAGCGCCGCCCGGATTCCGCCGACATGAAGGAGATAGTCCCGACGGGCCTGCCCTGCACGACGAGCGGGACGATCATCAGGGATTTCAGTCCGAGGCGGCGAATGATGTCCAGGTACTCGCCGTCGCGGAAGGCTGCGACCAGCAGCGAATCGGAGATGTCCGGGTGCAGCTCGGCCCGGCCCGTGCGCAGGACCTGCGCCACGCCGTACTCATTGTCGGGGTCAAAGGAATAACGACGCGCCAGCTCGGCGGCCAGGTCCAGCTTCGACGGGTCGGCATGCGCTACGGTCAGAATCCGCACAGAGTTGTTCTGCGAGACGAGGTGGACGGCGCACCAATCGGCGAACTGCTCGGCGACGAGGCCCGCCACATTTTTCAGCGTCGCCTGATAGTCGAGCGAGGAGGAGAGCATGACGCTCGCTTCGGCCAGAAAAGCCGAGCGCCTCTGTGCGGCTTCGGCCTGCTCGCGCGCCCTCTGCGCCGAATCGAAGAGCCAGGCATTATCCATCGCGATAGCAGCCTGCGCCGCCAGTCCCTCGACGATTCGCCCGACGTGCTCTGTGAAGACGCCCGCTTCCGGGTGGCCGAAGAAGAGCCCGCCGAGCACTACGCCCGAGCGCGAGATGACGGGGACTGCCAGGTAGCTGGTGACGGGCAGATGCCCCGGAGGCATCCCGTAGTAAGGCGAGTTCTTCCCGTAGCGCGGGTCCTGTCGAACGTCTGCGATGCGGATTAATCCTTCGCCGCGAAAAGTCGGGCCGAAGAGGTCCGTCGAGCGCGGCATGGGGAAATGCGCGAAGGCTTCACGCGGGACGCCCGACAGCGTATAGAGCATGTAGGACGCGCCGCGCTCGTCCAGCACGTTGTAGAAGAAGGAGCCGAAATGAGCGCCCGTCAGCTCCGTGGCTGCGTCCGTCACGGCCTGGACGAGTTTCTGCAAATCCAGCTCGCCCGATAAAATCTGCCCGATGCGATTGACGGTCTCGACAACCTCCGTCTGCCCGCGCAGCTCCGTTTCTATCTCCACCCGCCTGGAGATGTCCGTGCTGACGCCGACGTAGCCGATGGCTTTACCGGCGGCATCTACGATGACCGCGTTGCGAACATGCGCGGGAAAGGTCGTGTCGTCCTTGCGCCGGACTATGAATTCGCCGTCCCACTGGCCCTTCTGTTGAATGCTGGTCATTATCTCCTGGGCCAATCCGCCCGCGCCTTGCGGCACTGTCACTTCAAAGATGCTGCGCCCCAGGACTTCTCCGGCGCTCCACTGGTAGAGAGTCTGCGCGGACTGGTTCCAGTAGATGATTCTCCCCTCCATGTCCGTCGCGATCACGGCATTGTTGACGTGATCGAGCAGCAGGCGGTAGAACTCTTCGTTCCGGGCAAATGTCTCTTGTAGATTCTGTGTTTCCAGCATACCCGCCCCCAGTGATGCTTAGGCCGAGGACACTTCAACGCCAGGAAAACACGGGCTCCCCGCGCAAACCTCAGCAGAACTATCCTCGGCTTCTCTCAAGCATAAGAATTAGCAGATTAAGTGTGCAAATGGAAGGCGGCCGCCGACCGCGCTCCTGCGGATGGCCGCGCGCGGCACGACGGAGCGGGAAACTACCGACCAGCGCAACGGAAAATAGCTCTTCGCGCTCGGCCGCAACTTTTCGCTACGGCCAGGGACGCCCTGGTCCACTGTCCGGCGAAATTGTCGCTTCTCATCTGGCGTTGAGAGGGCCAAAAGTGTTACATTATTCACGTCGGAGTTGGGAGAAGGTTTACAGGCAAGCTGGACCAGCGGTTTAGACATATCCAAGTGCCCTCCTCGATTCCCCTATCAATTTAAACAGAAGAAACAAGTTCAAAGGAGTTCCCCGTGAAAAAGAACAGAATAGCTCTGCGCCTCCTGGCGTTCCCCATTCTAATCATATTCGCCGCTTCAATCGCCCAGGCTCAAGCGACGCGCACCTGGGTGTCGGGCGTCGGCGACGACGTTAACCCGTGCAGCCGCACCGCGCCCTGTAAGACTTTCTCGGGCGCAATCTCGAAGACGGCCGAAGGCGGCGAGATCAGCGTGCTCGACCCGGGCGGCTTCGGCGCTCTGACCATCACCAAGGCCATCACTATTGACGGCGTGGGCACACAGGCCTCGATCCTTGGCGCTGGCACTAACGGTATCAACGTCAATATTTTAGCTGGCTCGGCTCATGGCACTGACGCGGTTGTGATTCTCCGCAATCTCAATATCAACGGGGCCAGTCAGGCCTCCAGCCCGGGAGTGAGCGGCATCAACTACGTGCGGGGCGCGTCCCTCCTGGTTGACCACGTGAACATCTATAACTTCGGCACGACGGGGATTAACATCAACGTCGGTGAGGGCGGCTTTCTGGCTGTGCAGGATAGCATCATTCAGAACACCAACACGGGAATCAAGGCCTTCACCTGCTGCGCGACGCTCAACGTCTCGATCAAGCGCGTAACCTTGCAGAATCAGGGAACCGGCCTCGACGTGCAATCGGGCACGACGACGATCAGCGATTCCCTCGTGACGAAGAATTCCACCGCCGGGATAGTTGCCGGTGGAACGCTCGGCTCGGTTGTCAACGTCGAGAACTCGACCATCACCTACAACGGCATCGGCGTCAACGCGGCCAACGGCTTCGGGACTGTCCGGCTGAGCAACAACGGCATTTACAGGAACAACACCGGGCTGTCCAACAGCGGGACGATGCAGACCTTTAAGAACAACGAGGTGACCGGCAATACGACGGATGTCAACGGCGTCCTGACCGACATCTCCGGCTCCATTCGATAATCGTAGTTGTCGCGGGCTTGGCCCTCCGGCGCTGCCTTCGAGGTATTGCGCGCGGGAGGAACTGGTCATCCGGGGCGAGACCGCATCGAGCGGTCTCGCCCCTTCTCTTTTCGTGCGCGTCACGCGGGCGCGAGGTCGAATCCGATTCCTGCTCAGGCCGCGAAGGGCAGGTAATAATAGGCGTTTTGCGGGTAGTCCCTGACCATCTGCTCCAGTCGCCGGGCATAGCACCCGAGCATCAGGGTCGAGCGTTCCAGCTTTCCGCCCTCGTAATCGTCCGGGCTAATCGGCGGCGTGCAGACGATGCTGTGTCGTCCGTTCGCCCGGCGTAAACAAAAGACCGGGACAAGCGGGGAGGATGTCCTGGCGGCTAAAGAAGCGCCGCCGAGCGGGAAACCGGCTCTGTCTCCGAGAAAGGGCAGCTCGGCCATTTTCCCGAGCCCGCTGACGCCGACGATGCCGACATCGCCCATCAGGGCGACGATGCCGTTATCGGCCAGGACCCTGCGGGCGCTGCGCAGAAACTGTGTCCGGGATTCCTCGCCCGCCTGCAAGTTGTCGGGCCAGTTCAAAGGATAAGTGAGGTTGATGGGCGTGCCCCTGCGTTTAAGCTCGTGTATGAGGAACGGCCAGGGGCCGAAATGGCTGAGCAGGAGAATCACGCCCCTGCCCCTGCCGAGAGCGCCGCGCAGGTGCTCTTCGCCGATCATTTCGTGCGTCAGCGAATTCTTAGACCAGTAAGAATGAGCCCAGGGCACGGACCATCTCTGAAGGTTTTGACAGAGCTGTAGGGCTTGCAGCCTGTAGCCGCGAGAGTCCGCGGGGATATTCAAACGCCCGGCCAGCAGAGCATCGCAGCGCCCGCGTAACTCTCTATTAAGGCAGTAATACGCCGTCCCGCGCAGCGAGAGATAAAGATTCAGCGCCCGCGGCGGCAGTGTTTCGATGGCGCTCTTCGTCGGCGAAAACGAGAGGCCGCGCAACAGCTTTTTAAGTTTCTTAGAGATGTCCGCTCTCCGGCTAAAAATTAGATTCCAGACCCGCGCATCAATTCTCAGGCACGGCCCATCACGCGCCCCGTTTTGCGGCCGTCAATCTTTCGCCTGGAAAGAAGAAAGGGGAGCTTTCGAGTCTCCCCCTTTTCGGCCGGGATTGAATTCAAAGGGCAGATGCGCAAAACGGCCACCCGTGAGAGTGGCCGTAACTTATTGATTTAATTGATGCACCCGGCATGATTCGAACATGCGATTAAGAACCAGTTGCTCCCAGAGCGCGGAGATGTGTGCGCTCCCTGTGACAGTTGGAACAGACCACGTCACACTTCTCAATCTCACTAAGAATGGCCCGTTCTGTTTTTCGATTCACGCTATTTAAGGCAAACTCTTTGTGTGTGCCCTCTCGATGGTCAAAGTCCATTATATAGTACGGATACTGAATGCCACAGTCCGCGCAAGGCTGTGATTTAGCTTTGCGGATTAACTCTCTAAACTTTGAATAAGTGCGGGCATTTCTGGCAAGGTAGGATTGCTTGTTGCGTTTATAATGGTTGTGAGTTAGCTCCTTGCCACAATTTCTGCAATACGAGTGACGTACCCCGTCGGCGCGGTGCCTGAAATTAAATTCAGCCACGGATTTGAGTGTCCCGCATTTCGAGCATGTCTTGTGAGTTGTGTCTAGGTTGTCGTGCGCCTTAAGCATGATAAGAGCGATTGTATCATGACCATGTAGATGAAACAGCAGATGAAGAAAATGGCCGCCTGTGAAGACGGCCATTAGTTATAGAAGTTGTGGTGCACCCGGGAAGATTCGAACTTCCGACCCCTTGATTCGTAGTCAAGTACTCTATCCAGCTGAGCTACGGGTGCGCTTTAGATAAAAGCAGAAAAAAGAATATACGGATCGGGTTTGTGCCTGTCAAGCGAGCAAAGCACGCCAGAAAAACGGCTCTCTTGCGGCCCGCTCAACGGGCATAATAGCCTGGACGGGTGCGCGCAATCAGCGCCGGGCGCGCGACCTCGATGCGGATGGCACGCCAGCGCCCGTCGCGCGCCCGCGCGCCCGAAGGCTGGTAGGCTATCGTGTAGAGCGTGCGCAAATCGGCGGCCACCTCCGCGTAAATGTGGCCCAGGTCTTCAAGCCGCCGAATCTCGTTGAGGCGTCCGCCCGTGCGGTTGGCCAGCGCCTGCATACGCACTCGCGCAGAGCTGTAGATGGCCACCTGAAACGGCTCTAAAGTGGGCAGACGCTTCGGGTCGCCCGAAGGGAGCGCGAGCGGGTAGATGGTCACGCCCTGGCGGTCGGCCGCGTTGAGCACGGCGTTGAGCGTGGCGCTCGTCTCGGGCTTAACGGCGGCGATGGCCTCTTCGTTCGTATGCGCGTTGACGGACAATGCCCTGTCGGTCTTGCGCAGCGCCGTGTCAACGCCGTCGGTTAAGACGACGATGGCTTTGCGCCGGTTCTGTTCCTGGGCCAGCTCCCTGATCGAATAATTGAGGGCGTCGTAAAAGTGTGTCTCGCCCTTGCCGTCGGCAGACTCGATGGCGCTGCCGATCTTGCGGTGGTCGGTCGTAAAGCGTGCGACCGTCTTGACCTTCTCGTTGAAGACGACGACGGCGATGCGGTCCTCGGGCGCGAGCGCGTCTATGAAGCGATAAGCGGCCTGCTTAAGCGTCTGCCGGAAGGGCTGCGTCGAGCCGGACATGTCGAGCATCAGGATGAGGCTAAAGGGCGTCCCGACCGACTTGAAATCCGTGATAGGCTGGCGCACGTCGTCCTCGTAGACCGTAAAATCTGCGGGCGTCAGGTTGGTAATGGCGCGCCCCTGGCGGTCAACCACGCCGACGTTGAGCTGGACGAGCGTGGTGTTGACGCTTAAGACCTCGTCGTCCCGGTCCTGCGCGCGGACGGGCCGCGCGAGCCCGCAAATGCAGAGCAGGCAAAGGGTTAAGCCCGCGACAAGAGTCTTCTTCGCGGAACATGTGAAAGGGAATCGAAGGTCAGTCATCGCTCACATCAACTTATGTTTGGAAGCCCGGCCGGGTACGAGTATGCACGGCGCAAACGGCGTTTGGCAAGCGCGGCAAAAGGCGCAAACGTACCACCATCGGACGCTTCAAACGGAGCGTGAGTTGCTTTGAGCGAGAGCGCGCGGGCGGCCGGGCGGCGGGCGCGAGAGCAGTTCAAACAGGACTGCTCCCTTTCACCGCTGCGGCCGCTTCGCCCGCGCCGTGTCTCTATCTCTCGCCGACGATCTTGGGGATGCGCGTGCGTGTGCGGCGCGCGGGCGGCGGCGCGGCGGCGGCATCGGCTGAGAGGACAGGCGTGAGGGGCGCGGGCGGCTCGACGGCGACCGGGCGCGGGCGTCCGCGACGCGCGGCGGCTCGCTCGGCTTCCGCCGCGACCACTCGCTTGGCTTTGTCAATGCGCTTGCGCGGGACGAGCTGAAAGCGCAGCTCCATCTCCTGTGCGACCTTGTAAATGTTCTTGGCTTTTGCGCCGCGCTCGGCCCGGCGGATGATCTCGCCCAGGTCCAGCAGCTCGGCCTGATCGTCTTTTCCAATCCAAATGTAAACGGCTTCCGGCATCTCTCGTTTCACCTCTAAACGGATAAGCTCGCGCATCTCGACGGCCGTCGCGGTCGCCAGCACGGGCAAGCGCGCGCGCTCGGGAGCCCCGGAACGCGCGGCGAAATAATCTTCGACGAGCAGGTCCACATGCGGACGATGCTCGTCATAAAAAAGCGCGAAATCCTGGCAGCGTGTGCGGAAGGGACAATTGACGGAGCAGACCAGCGCGTCTTTGAAATGCCCGTAGCGGTTGCAATAGAGCTTCAAACGCATTCTGACTAAATCGTGCGGCACGCGCTTCTCCCTGCCCGCGCTTGATTTCAGCGCAAGATAGACCTCTGGTTCTAACGGTTCGGGAGTAGCGGGCACTATATCACGCTCGTCCTATCCGTGCAACTTGTGCCGCATACGCAACACCGGTCGGCTACCAATGGACCGCCGTTAGGTCTATAATCCGCCGCACTCAAAACCCCTTGGCGCGACGCCCCGGCCGGGCCGCCTCCTGCCTTGATGGCGGGGGCGCGAATGTTCCTCACGGCCCGGCTGCCGGAAGGCGTCTCATCTTAAGTGGGAGGCTCTCACCATGTACAAACCGAACTTCTGCGCAGAGTGTGGCGAGCGCATCGAAGGCCCGCGCTCGTTTCTCTGGACGAGCGGGAGATTCTGTGCCGCCTGTGCGCCGCGCTTTCGGCGTGCGCAATTTCTTCTGCCCATCGTCGCGGGCGCAACGCTCTTTGGCCTCGGCCTCTTCGCCGGACGCATCGCCAGGCCAGCGCCGCCGCCGCTCCTGGTCGAGCGCGGCCAACTCTCGACAGTCACTCTGCCGACCGGAGCCGCAGCAGAGCCTGCCGATGTCTCGGCGCGGCCCGCCGACGCGCCAGCGCCGAAGCCGGAGCCGAGCTACGGCCCGAACGGGACGGCGACGGAGCGTCCGACCGAGCCGGACGAGGTCGTCTCTATCTGCGGCGCGCGAACGCAGAAGGGAACGCCCTGCCAGCGCAGGGTCCGGGGCACGGGCCGCTGCTGGCAACACAAGGGAATGCCCGCGATGATCCGTAATACCGTCGTTAATTAGGAAACACGGGCGGCCCGCCCGCAGCCCCGCTTGGTAACTTAGATGTGCTCGACCGCAGCCCGCTGGCCCTCTGCCGGGGCGGGCGCGCCGGGCGAGGTGAGCCCGGAAGGAGTTGAATCATGAAACGAATCTCAACGGTCATGCTCATGGCTCTGGCGGCCTGCTCGATTGCTCTCGGACAGGCGAGTGAGAGGCGCGCCGCGCTCAACAACAAGGTTGCAGAGGAGATAAGACGGCTCGATAGAGAGTGGCTCATCGAGTCTTACGACAGGACGAATGATATGTCGGCTTTTGATCGGATCGTCGCCGATGATTTTATGATTACGCACAGCCGGGGCAAAGTTCTGAACAAGGCCGAAAAGCGTGCCGACATCATCGGTAGCCATTCTTCGCCGCCGTCGCCGGAAGCCGTCTTCAAAATCGAGGAGACCAGTGTCCGCGTGAGAGTATACAGGGACGTTGCTATCTCGACAGGCTACATCATCGAGAAATATCCGTACCAGGGTAAACAGGTCAACGACCGCGTCTATTTTACAAACACGTACCTGAAGAGAGACGGCCGCTGGCAGGTCGTCGCTTCACAGTTGACGCGCGTTCCGCAGTCGCAGTGAATCGCGCGGCGCGTCTAGCCCGCAGGCGAAGTCAGAAATTCACCCTGCTTGAAACGCCTTTCGATTCTCTGCACGGCCGTGAAGTCACGGATGGGGTCCTCGCCGAGGACCAGAAAGCTCGCCTCGTATCCCTGCTTCAAGTGCCCTATGCGGCGCTGCGGAAAGATGGTCGCAGCGGTCGTTTGACACCACATCCTGAGCAGCTCGCCGTTGTCGAACACTCCGAGCCGGTGCAGGTTCAGGGCCTCGGCCAGCGAAGTCTGCCGGTAGCTGTCGCTGCCGACGGCAATCGGCACGCCGTGCTTCTTCAAGAGTCGTAGATTATCAACGAGCAGGTCACGCAGGCCGCCCGCCTGCATGTGCCCGCCCGCCTGTTTCTGTAGAGCGGTGTCAATGGCCGAGACCAGCGTCGTGACGACCACCACCCGTTTGCGCGCCGCGAGCCGGGCATCGGCTTCCGCAATCGCGTAACGCGCGAGCGCGGATTTCCCGTCGGTCCTGAAGCCGGGCGTGTGATTGAGCTCGTCAACTCCGGCCGCCACCGCATGATGAAAATCGGTCGCCG
>DASVWH010000166.1:0-15583 GCA_036389715.1 Pyrinomonadaceae bacterium
CGAAAGAGGCTACTGCGGCCGCCAGCGCCAGCACTGCCGGATTAAGAGGCGTAGTCGCGGCCAGCTCTTCCATCGGCGACGTTAACGGCGACAAGGGCGAGCTTATCTATCAGGGCATCAACATCCATGACCTGGCCAACAATTCCACCTTTGAAGAGGTCGTCTTCCTGCTCTGGAACGGGCGTCTGCCCAAGCGCGAAGAGCTTGACGAGCTCAAGCGCAACATCGCGGAGGCACAGGAGCTGCCGCAAGAGATAGACGCACTGCTGCGCAGCTTTCCGCGCGACGCCGAGCCGATGGACACGCTGCGCACGGCCGTCTCGGCGCTGGCCTTCTATGATAAGAATTCGCGTGACACCTCGCGCGAGGCGGCCGTCAGGACCGCGACCCGGCTGACGGCGCAGTTCCCGACCATCGTCGCCAGGATAGACCGCCTGCGCAATGGAAATGAGCCCGTCCGCCCGAAGCCTGGGCTCAACCTCGCGACCAACTTTCTCTACATGCTGCGCGGCGAGATGCCGGACGAGCACGACGCGCACGTCCTCGACGTGGCGCTGATTCTGCAAGCCGACCATGAGCTGAACGCCTCGACCTTTACGGCGCGCGTCGTCGCGGGCACGCTCGCGGACATGTACGGCGCGGTCACGGCCGCCATCGCCGCGCTCTCCGGCCCGCTGCACGGCGGCGCGAATACCAACGTCATGAAGATGCTGCTCGAAATCGGAGAGGTCGAGCGCGTCGAGTCGTTCATCAAGGACGCGCTCGCCGCCAAGCGGAAGATCATGGGTTTTGGCCACGCCGTCTATAAGACGGAAGACCCGCGCGCGACCAACTTCCGGCGCTTCTCCAAAGAGATGGCCGAGCGCACGGGCAACATGAAGTGGTACGAGATGTCGCGCCAGGTCGAAGAGGTCATCAAGCGCGAGAAGGGGCTCTTCCCGAACGTGGATTTCTTCTCGGCCTCGACCTTCTACATGATGGGGATTCCGCTGGACCTTTACACGCCGATTTTCGCCATCAGCCGGATCAGCGGCTGGACCGGCCACATCCTCGAACAGTATGCCAACAATAAGCTGATTCGCCCGCGCGCGGAGTACGTCGGCCCGCGCGACGTGCCCTATGTCCCCATTAGTGAAAGATAGATGGAGACGGCATCGGCGCTCAGTCCGAAGTCTAGCGTTCAAAGCTTAAAGTCCCGAGTCGAAAGAGCTTCTCTTCGACTCGGGACTTTAACCTTCAGGCTCTCCGGCCGTCTCTAGCGATTGAGATGAACGCCGAGCAGCTTCGGGTCGTTCATAAACTCGCTGAGCTTCTTCGGGCTGACCTTGACGCGCACCACCACTGCATCCGTGCGCTCAATATTGACGACCATCAGCTTAAAGTTATCGCCGTCGCCGCGCGCGTAGATGTAGGTCTGGTCGCCCTCGCGCGAGCGCATGCGGACCAGCGGCTGCCAGTCCGGGCTGAGCGCGTTTCTCAGCACCGCGCCGAGTTCCGCATTGACGCTGCCGGGCTGGCTCTTCAGATTCTCGAAGACGGCTACTTTAAAGCCTTTGACGCCCGCCGGGCGGATGATCTTGACGAAAAAGTTGGCGAGCCCGAGGAAGGGAATACTGACGCGCCTGGCGTTGTAGCGCAGCTTGAGATGGTGCGTGATGGCGTCGAACTCCGCGTCGTTGGCGCGGGCGGTCCGGGGAGCGAACGTGAACGCCAGCGCGGCGATGACGAACGCGAGCAGGATGGCACGGGGGAATCTCTGTTGCCTGGTCATGGCCGCTTCACTCCTTTGGCGTTTTGCCGTCGCGCGATAATTGAATCTGCGGAATACCGAAATTGCCGCTCAACTGTGTGAGCTTTTCGATGTCAATCGGCCCGACGATGTTGACGATGGTCAACTGCTTCGGCTCGGCGGCGATGACGGCCATCCCGGTGATCTGATTACCTGCCATCATGCTGTAGACCTCGACGCTCTGCCCGTCACGCCTGCTCCTCACGTCAACCATCCTGGACCAGGCAGGCGAGCGCAGCTGCGTGCGCACGGATTCGACATCGGCGGCCGAAAACTCGCCCTCCTTATCGAACGCGAAGACCTTGACGTAGACGCCCTTGATGCCCGTGACCAGCTCCCTGATCTTGGCCTGGTTGGCGTCCTTCGAGTTAAGGAAGGCGGCGGCGAGGCGCAGCAGGCGGTCGTCGAGCGTCACGTCAACGATCTTGGCGGCCCTGGCTTCGAGCTTGTCCAGTTGGTTGATCTGAAGCCGCGCGTCCTGTGCCGCGGCAAGGCTCGCGCCCGAGAGCATCAAGAGAAGCGAAAGGCTGGCGGGCCTGAAGAATCTGCTGAATACTATGTTCATAACTATTGCTCCGTTCGTCTGTTTAATCCGGCTACGAGACAGGGTCGTGCTCGCGGTTGACCTGAACCTTTTTCTGCGCGTCGTTGAGTTTCCGGCTGGCGATCTGCATGGCCATGATGAGCTGGGCCCTGGCGGCCAGGCCCTCGCGCCTGAGCTGCTGTTCGAGGCGGGCGCGGCTTCCCGCTTGCTCACGCAGCCCGGCAAGCTCGCGCCGTCGGACATCGCTGACGCGCCTTCGCGCTGTCTTGACGGGCTCGCGGGGAGGCGTCCCACCGGCCAGCCGTGCATGGGCGTCCTGCCCGCCGTCCTGCTCCGTCACAATGCGCGGGAGAGGGCGCGGCTGATTCTCTTCGACGGCCGGGCGCTGCTCGGCTCCCGCGTCTGCGGCCTGCGCCGACGCCGAAGGGCCGCCCGTCGCGTTGTCAGAGCGATGCAGCGAGAGCCAGAGCGCGCCGCCGAGCAGCATCATCGTGAAGACGGCGGCGGCCGCGAGCAGGGGCGAGAAGTTGCGCCGGGCCGCCAGCCGCAGCTCGATTTCAGGCGGCAGCTCGTGCTCAGAATTCTTGTAGCGCAGGCTGCCGAGCGCGCGTTCCAGGCGCTCGATCTCCGCGTCGGGCTCGCCCGATTTGTCCCACAGGTAATCGTCGTTCATCGGCCCTTCTCCATTCCCAGTTTTCCGCGCAGCAGCTTCATCCCGCGATGCAGGTTGACGCGCACCGAAGCGGGCGTCATCCCCGTCCGCTCGGCAATCTCCGGCCCGGTCATGCCCTCCGCGAGGCGCATAATCAGCGTCTCGCGGTAAGCCTCCGGCAGCGAGCGAATCGTTTCGAGTGCTTCGGAGGCTTCCGCATCCATCGGCTTGCGTCTGGCCAGGTTCTCCGGCAGCTCTTCGGTCTCACGCTTGCGCCGGTGAAAATCTGTGGCGCGGTTGCGCGCAATCATCGCCAGCCAGCCGCCGAAGGCCCCCGCCTCGCGCAGCGTGTGAATCATCCTGAACGCGACCAGAAAGACATCCTGAACGAGGTCGTCCACCTCTGCGCAGGGCACGCGCGCCAGCAGGACGGCGTGGACCATCGGCCCGTAAAGATCGTAGAGCCGCCCGAAGGATTCACGGTCGCCGCGCCGCACGGCCTCTACCAGCGAGACATCCCGCGCGGCCTTCAGGGCAGGGGCAGTCCCGGCTGCCGCCTGCTGGTATCCATTCATCTGGAGCAGATTGGAGGCTGCCCCTGTCTCGCTCATGCGTGTGCCTCGTCGGTCGCGTTCGAGAGGAAAGATAATCAGAAAGTCCCCTGCGTTCACCCGTTAAGACGCGGGGCGGCGAAAACTGTTAACAAGCGCCGATGAAGCTCAATCTTTCGGCCGGGAGCTAGTCGCAAACTCAGCCGCCGCCGTATTTAAGACCGAGAGCAGGTTAGAGGGCAGGCTTTCGCTGCCGACCCATCTCTCTCTGTGCTACTCGCAAGGGCTCTCTGCTGCTCGCTTAAATCTCCCCGCCGGTTGATTCAAACGGAGCGGCTGATTCAAGCGGGAAAGTCTTCGCCCTGCTGCTGCTCGAAGATGGAGGGAGGCTGGCGTTGAGGCTGCGGATTCTCCGCGTCGGTCAACTGCTTCATCTCCGCCGTGGGCGCGACGAGCCGCGTGCGCCAGATGAAGAGCGTCGAGACGAGCAGCGCGACGGTGCAGGCCGCGCCGCCTTCGAGACCGTAAGCGCCGCCCGTCAGCCAGGCCGGGCCTAGATCGCTGCCACGCAGCAGCGGGTCCGGCGTTAGTCTCTCGATGCCGCTGACGGGCAGGCCGAGCACCGCTCCCATCGTCCAGTTCCAGGCCCAGTGAATACCGAGCGCAAACCAGAGGCTGCGCGTCCGCAGGTAAGCGACCGCCAACCAGAGCCCCGCAATCGCCGTATTCGCAAACGTGAAGCCCGGGACGACGTTCGGATTGCCCAGGTGTCCCCATGAAAAGATGAGCGACGTTATCAGGATGGCCACCCAGGCCAGCCCCGCCCGCGTCATGGTTTGCAGCGGGTAGCCGCGAAACATGGCCTCTTCGGCCGCCGCCGCGAGGACGAAGATGAGAGCCGAAACGAGCAGCGTCCGCCCGACCGATTGAAACAGCAGCGGGCCATTAAGCGCGAAGCGAAAGCCGCCCGCCAGGGTAGCGATTGCCGCCGCCAGCAGGAGCGAGGCCGCGCCGACCGCAGACCCGTAAAGCCAATCGCTGAACCACCCGCGATGCCGTCCCCAGCCGAGCGCCTTGAACGGCAGTCCTTCCAACAGCCTGCCGCACGCCCACCCGACCAGAATGGCCGGAATCAGCAGGGCCAGAGCCTGCAACAGGAAGCCCCAGTTGCCATCCAGCACGGTCCCGGCGGAAGGGCCGAGCATCAGATAGAGCGCAAATTTCACGGCCGCGAAGCAGAGCGCTATCGTGAAATAGAGCGCCGCGGCGAAGATGAGCAGCCGCCAGCCGCTGCGCAGGCGTCCCGCCTGGTTAAAGAAGAGGTCTCGTAAGTCCATTCGATGATTCGCGTCAACAGAGGCTAATCGATGATTCGCGTCAACAGAGGCTCAAAAGCGCCCGACGCATTCTAACCGAACGGGCGCAAGGGTGATACTGCGGCCGGCGCGGGTCGCGGGGCCAGGTATGGTAAACTCGCGCCCGGACATCTCGTATGAGCGATCAAGCCCGCAGAGCTGAACACGAAGCGGAGGCCGACGCCAGGCCGCGCAGGCGCAGCGCCCCCTGGCTGCTCGGCGGCCTCGTGCTCTTCCTGCTTTTCGTCCTCGTCGCGCTGCAAGCCTTCGGGCTCTGGGCGGTCGTCCCCGTAGACGCGACCGCCGATACGCTGCTCCTCTACGCGCTCTCGTCGCTCAACTTCGCGGCCTTCATCGTCTTCAGTTTCATCCTCGTGCGCAGCCTGCTCAAGCTGCGACGCGAGCGCCGCGAACGACAGCTCGGCTCAAAGCTCAAGACGCGGCTCGTCGTCTCCTTCATCTCGCTGAGCCTCCTGCCGATTACGGCGATGGCGCTCTTCTCCTATCTCTTCTTCAACCGGACGCTCGAAAAATGGTTTTACAGGCTGCCGGAGGGCGTCATCCGCGAGGCGACGGAGATTGAGCGGCAGGCCATCGCGGACCAGTCACGGAGCCTGCGCGAAGCTGCCGCCATGCTCGCCACCCTGCTCGAAGAGCATCCCGAAACCATACAGGAACGGACGCTGGCCCGCGTCATCGAAAGCGGAGGACTGGCGGCCATCGAGGTTATCGGCGCGGACGGGCGCCTGCTGGCCAGAAGCGAGGCGCGGATTCCCGAATCGGAGCGCGCCGAGCTGGACCAGGCGCTGGCCTCGGCCCGCCGTTCGAGCGGCGTTGACGAGAGCCTCGCCGACGGCAGGGGCTACGATGCCATCGCCGTCGGCCTGAGCGACAACCGCACTCTGATCGTCGCGCCGATGCGCCGCAGCGACTCGAATCTGAGCCATATCATCACCGGCTCGCAGAGCGAATACAGCAGGCTCGTGGCCAAGCAGCGCAAGGTGCGCCTGCTCGGGCTCTCGACGCTCGGGCTGATGACGCTCCTGCTGCTCTTCGCCGCGACCTGGATTGCGATTCACCTGGCGCGCGGCATCGCCAAGCCGATCAGGGCGCTGGCCGAAGCCTCCAACGAAGTCGCGCGCGGCAATCTCTCGCATCGCGTGACGACGATTGCCAACGACGAGCTTGGCCTGCTGGCCGAATCCTTCAACCAGATGACGGCGCAGCTAGACGAAAACCGCCGCCGGATAGAGGCTGGCGCGGCCGAGCTGCGCGATAAAAATCTGGCCCTTGAGGAACGGCGAAATTATATCGAAACGGTCCTCGAATCCCTCTCGACGGGCGTCGTCTCGCTCGACGAGGACGACCGTGTGACGACTATCAATGCCGCCGCGATGGCGATGTTGAAGCTGGCGGATGCGCCGCCGCCGCGGACGGAGCTGGCGCGGCTCGTCTCGGCTGAAGACATGGTCGTGTTGGAAAGGCTGCTGCATCGCGCGCGCCGCGCCGGGCGGGCGGCCGAGCAGACTGAACTCGGGCGCAATCCGGCGCAGGACGATCAGGCCATCCCGGTCGCGCTGACCGCGACGGCCCTGCGCGGCGCGGGCGGCGAAGGACGCGGAGTCGTCTTCGTGATAGAGGACTTGTCGGAGCTGCTCTCGGCGCAGAGGGCCGCCGCCTGGAGCGAGGTCGCGCGCCGGATGGCGCACGAAATCAAGAACCCGCTGACGCCGATACAGCTTTCAGCCGAACGCATCGCCAAGTATTTTCACAGGGAGCCGAACGGCGATCAGGAGCCCAACGGCTCGCATCCAGGGGCCGCCCGGCTGGACCAGGCCCGCGTGGCCAGCGTAGTTGACGAATGCACCGCGACCATCAAGCGCGAGGTCGCGGGTCTCAAGGCGATGGTTGACGAGTTCTCTCGTTTCGCGCGTCTCCCGCATGCGCGCCTGGAGCCTTCGGACCTGAACGAAGTCGTCCGGCAATCCGTCGCGCTCTATGAAGATCGCCTGGACGGCGTGCGGCTCGACGTGCGGCTGGCGCGCAGCCTGCCGGCGGTCATGCTCGACGCGGAACAGCTGCGCCGCGTCTTCGTCAACCTGATCGAAAACGCGCTGGAGGCGCTGGAGGGGCTCGACGGCGAGCGCCGCATCACCATCGCCACCGGGCACGACCCCGCGCGCGGGCAACTGCTGGCCGAAGTCACGGACACGGGCCATGGCATTCCGCGCTCGGATTTCGCGCGGCTTTTCCAGCCCAATTTCTCGACGCGCGGGCGAGGGACGGGCCTCGGCCTGGCCATCGTCCAGCGCATCATCACGGACCACAGCGGCCGTATCCGCGCCGTCGCCAATTACCCGCGCGGCGCGAAATTCATCATCGAGCTGCCCGTCATAAATGGCTGAATCAATTCTGATAGTTGACGATGAACGAGGCATCCGCGAGACGCTGCGTGCCGTGCTTGAGGACGAGGGCTTCACGGCGGACACGGTGGCATCGGGCGAGGAATGCCTGAAGGCCGTTGAGAAGCGCGCTTACGGCTGCCTCTTGCTGGATGTCTGGCTGCCCGGCATTGACGGCATGGAGACGCTCAGGCAGTTGCGCACGAGCGGCGTTAATGCGGCGGTCGTGATGATCTCGGGCCACGGGAATATCGAGACGGCCGTGCGCGCGACCAAGCTGGGCGCGTTCGATTTCATAGAGAAGCCGCTCTCGCTCGAAAAGACCGTCCTGACGGTTCGCAACGCGCTCAGGCAGCGGGAGCTGGAGCGCGTCAACGCGGATCTGGCCGCGGAACTGGGCGAAGAGTACGCGATGGTCGGCGAGTCGGTCGCGATGCGGGCGCTGCGCAAGCAGATTACGGTCGTCGCGCCGACCGACGGGCGCGTCCTCATCTACGGCGAATCCGGGACGGGCAAGGAGCTGGTCGCGCACGCCATTCATTCACACTCGCGCCGCGCCGGGGCCGCCTTCATCGAGATCAACTCGGCTGCGATACCCGAAGAGCTGATCGAGTCCGAGCTGTTCGGCCACGTCAAGGGCGCGTTCACCGGGGCGACGGCCGCCAAGAAGGGGAAGTTTGAGCTGGCGGACGGCGCGACACTGTTTCTGGACGAGGTCGGGGACATGAGCGCGCGCGTCCAGGCGAAGGTCCTGCGCGTGCTCGAAGAGCAGAGATTCGAGCCGGTCGGCAGCGGGACGAGCGTGCGCGTAGACGTGCGCGTCATCGCGGCGACCAACAAGCGGCTCGACCTGGAAATAGAGCAGGGGAATTTCCGGGCGGACCTCTTCTACCGTCTCAACGTCATCCCTTTCGAGTTGCCGCCCCTGCGCGAGCGGCTCGAAGACGTGCCGCTGCTGGTCGAACATTTCAATCAAAAATTCTCGACCGCCTACGGCAAAAAGCCGAAGCGCTTTGACCCGGAAGCGATAGAGGCTTTGCAGCATCATTCCTGGCCGGGCAACGTCCGCGAGCTGAGAAATACGGTCGAGCGCGTCGTCATTATGAATTCGAAACTGAAGGTGGGCGTCACCGACCTGCCGCCCGTCGGAGGGGAAGAGCCGCCCGCCGCGTCCTTCAGATTCCCGTCCTTCAAGGAAGCGACGGATGCGTATCACCGCGAATTCATTCAGCGGAAACTGGCCGAGGCCGAAGGCAACGTCTCGCGCGCCGCGGAGCTGATGGGCGTTGACCGGAGCCATCTCTACAGGCGGATGCGTGCGCTCGGAATCCAGGGCCGCAGCGACCGCGCGGGCGCTTCTTAAGTGAGCGCGCGTGCGCTCCTTAATCGGAGGCTCGTGCGTCGAATGAGATTCGGCGGGCATCTTTCTCACCCCGAAAATCAATCAGGCCGAACGCTTTAAGCGATTGAACGGTTACACTCGAAAGGCCGTATTTACGGGCCTGAAAGCCCGCCCGTCGTGCGCTTGACAAAACTTATTACCCGACTTTAAAGTCCTGTTTACTCATTGTTCGGCTATGGCCGTAAGATTTCATTTACACCTTGCCTCACAATCAGTCCTGACAGCCCAAACCATCAGTTTTAACGCAGCCCCTGCTCGCTATCAGAAGCAAGCCGTAGTCTCTCTTTACCGGAGTTACCCCACAAGATGCGCCTTCACCGTTTCGCTTTATCTTCACGGACCGACTTTCTGTGCCTGCTCCTGACCTACGCCCTGGCCAGCTCGCTTTTCGCCCCGTTCGCCGTCAAGCGAGTTGAGGCCGCGCCTGCCGCTCAGGGCCTTACCGTGCCGTTAAATAGGAATGCTCCGGCCCCGGCTGTCGCCAGGCTGGCGCAACAGGCTGCGAGCTGGCGCGAAGGCGAGCTGCTGATACGCTTCCAGGAGCACGCGCCGGTCTCGAAGATGAACCAGCTGCTCAGAGCAAACGGCGCTCAGTGGAACGGCAGGCTGCGGGGACGGTCCGGCATCGAGAGGCTTCGTCTCCGGGCCGGGGCGGACCCGGAAGTCGTTGCCGCCACTTTGCGTACAAGCCCGCTGGTTGACTTCACAGAGCCCAACTACCTCATCAACGCGGATCAGACCACCGGGCGAAACGCCCCCGACGACCCGCGCTATGCCGAGCAGTGGGCGCTCGCACAGACGGGCGCTCGGCCAGCCTGGGAGACGACTACAGGCTCAAAAGAGACCGTCATCGCGGTGATTGACAGCGGCATTGATTTCACGCATTCGGAGCTTCGCGATAACGAGTGGGGCAACACGTTTGAGCGGGCCGGTGGCCTCGACAATGACGGCAACGGCTACGACTCCGATCTTCATGGCTGGGACTTCGTCAACAACTCCGCACAGATCGCCGATGCACAGGGACACGGCACTGCTGTCGCAGGTCTCATCGCCGCTTCAGGCAATAACTCGACGGGCATCGCGGGTGTGATGTGGCAGGCGGGTTTGATGAGCCTTCGCGTGCTCGATCAGACAGGCACGGGAGACATCGCTGATGCGGTCGAAGCCATTGACTATGCCGTTGATAACGGCGCGCAGGTCATTAACTGCTCCTGGGGCACGGACAGCGCTTCGATTGCGCTTCACGCGGCGATAGACAGGGCAGCACGGCGCGGGGTGGTGCTGGTCGCTTCCGCCGGTAATCAAGCCCGCGAGATAGGGGCTGCTCCACGCTATCCCGCCTCGTTCGAGCTTCCCAATCTGCTCTCCGTCGCTTCGACAGACGCCTCGGACCAGCTCGCCTCATTCTCCAACTGGGGAATGCGCCATGTTTCGATAGCCGCGCCGGGTCAGGAGATTCTGACGACGAAGATGGGCGGCGATTACCAGACCACCAGCGGCACTTCCGGCTCGGCTGCTCTGGTCACGGGAATAGCCGGACTTATCAAGTCGCTGCGACCCTGGCTTAATGCAGACCGCACGCGAGAGCTGATTCTACGCGGTGCGAGACAGGCCGCTGCTCTTTCAGACAAAGTCGCGGCAAAGGGGATCGCGAGCGCCGCCGGAGCACTGGCAATGCTCAACACTCTGCCCGCAACCGAGGGGTTAGACCAAACGAGCCCCAATAACGGCGGCGAGCACGGCACTAACGGCAACGGCAGAAGCAGGCAGAGAGACGATCTGCCCGGCCCTGCCAAGCGTGACGATAACGGCATCAGCCAGGGAGACGGCACGGAGTTTAATGTTAGGCCCCTGCCGCAGACGCAGGGCGCTCCCGGTTCAGGGCTCCCCAATCTGGACGAGCTGCGACGCCGCAAGCCTGCCGCTCCGCAGGCCGCGCCGTCGATTCCCTCCACTCGCTGCTCACATCAGAATCCTGATTGTCGTTCGCGTCAGCACCGGGCGGCAACGGAATCGCCTGCCGACCTGCTGGCCTGGAGCTTCAACCCGGCAGCCATGCAGCCGCTGCCGGGCACCCAAACCGGCGCAGTCTCGGATACTCCCTTCAAGCTCGGCTGGATGCCGGGCCAGTTACTGGCGGTGCTCCCGCTTGAGCCGCAGAGTGCCAGGGTCAACGTCGCACTGGCTGCAAACGGCGGCGCGGCGACGGCTTCTTCGACGACGCCCGACGGCGAGACGCCGGGATTGACGTTCCCGGCCAGCGGCGTGATTAACGGCGACCGGAAGGGCTTGAACTGGGAGCACGGCGGCGGGTGGCGAGACGGGACGGACACCTATCCAGACTGGCTCGAAGTTGATTTCAACTCCACCAAGTCAATAGATGAGATAGATGTCTTCACTATCCAGGACAACTACGCGGCCCCGGTCGAGCCGACCGAAACACAGACCTTCGGTTCATACGGCGTGACGGCTTTCGATGTCCAGTACTGGAACGGGGCGGCCTGGGCGACAGTGCCGGGCGGGAGTGTGTCCGGGAATAACAATGTCTGGCGAAAGTTCAGCTTCGCTGCGGTCACGACCAGTAAGATCAGGGTAGTGGTTAATAATGCCCTGGCAGGTAGAAGCCGCCTGGTAGAGCTGGAAGCCTGGGGCACAGCCGCCGCCTCGACCAACGTCGCACTGGCTGCAAACGGCGGCGTGGTGACGGCTTCTTCAACGACGCCCGACGGCGAGACGCCGGGTTACGAGTTTCACACGACTGCGACGAACGACGGCGACAGGGCGGGCTTCAGCTATCCGCATAATGGGTTCTGGCGTGACGGCACGGGTGATACTTATCCCGACTGGCTGCAAATAGATTTCAGCGGCACTAAGAGCATTAGCGAGATAGATGTCTTCACCGTTCAGGATGACATTGAAACGGTCCCGCTCTCAGCGCCGACCGAAACGATGACCTTCACGCAGGCCGGTATCACTGCTTTCGATGTCCAGTACTGGAACGGGTCCGGTTGGATAACCGTGCCCGGCGGCAGTGTGACGGGCAATAACAAGATTTGGAGAAAGTTTACATTCGCGGCCGTTACTACCGGCAAGATCAGGGTGCTGGTCAACGATGCCTTCTACAGTCGAAGCCGCATCGTCGAGCTGGAAGCCTGGAACATCTCATCCGCCCCGGCGTCCGATCCGTCCGGCAACAACTATTCGAGTGCGCGCCTTGACGCGGCGAACCGCACCGGGGCGGGCGGCGTTGACCTGCTCTCGGGCAACGCCGGTTGGAGCCTGCCGCTGCTCGGGCTGGAGGGCCGCGCGGGCCTGGACCTCGGCCTTGCGCTCTCCTACAACTCGCTGGTCTGGACCAAAGACGCTTCCTCCAGCTCCATCAAGTTCGATGCCGACAAGGGCACGCCCTCGCCGGGCTTTCGTCTCGGCTTTCCGGTCATCCAGCCGCGCTCCTACAACTCGGAGGCGGGTAAATATGCTTACCTCCTGCTGACGCCCTCGGGCGGTCGCGTCGAATTGCAGCAGGTGGGAGCATCCAGCACTTACGAGTCGGCGGACTCCTCATATCTCCAGTTGATAAATAACGGCGCGAGCCTGCTGCTCCGGCCGCCGGACGGCTCGCAGCTCAAATACGAGCTCAAGAACGACCAGTATTACTGTGTCGAGGTCAAAGACCGTAACGGTAACTGTATTAGTGTCAGCTATTACGCGGATGGGCGGATCAGCACTGTGACGGATACGCTGGGGCGTGTCGTCACTTTCAACTACGACGCTTACCTGAATCTCGGCTCGATTACGCAGGACTGGGGCGGCGGGGTAACGCACCAGTGGGCGACCTTCGGTTGGGCCAACATCGCCGTCAACACGGGCTTCTCCGGCTTAACGGTCGTCGGGCCGCAGAACGGGACGAGCATCCCCGTCCTCAACCAGGTCGCCTTCGCCGACGGCACGCGCTATAACTTCGAGTACAACTCTTACGCGCAGGTCGCGGTCGTCCATCACTATGCGGCCGACAATCACCAACTCGCTTACTCCGCCTATACGCACACTTTGCCCCCCGGCTCCGACGATTGCCCGCGCGTCACGGAGCAGAGAGACTGGGCCGAGAACTGGAATGCCTTCTTCAACAACCTGGAAGCGACGACCGCCTACAGCCGGGCTGCCGATCATTCGTCAGGGCAGGCGACCGCACCCGACGGAACAGTCTATAAAGAGTTGTTCGCGACGACGGGCTGGCAGAAGGGGCTGACGACCGGGACGGAGTTCTGGTCAGCGGGCGTCAAAAAGAAATGGACGACGACCGCTTATACGCAGGACGACGTGAATCTGGGCTACCGGAAGAACCCGCGCGTGACGGAGACGAACATCTACGATTCGGACTCCAACCGCAAGAGGACGACCGTCGAATACGGTGCCTATGCGCAGTGGGGCTTGCCCTACCTGGTCAAAGAGTATGCGGCCGACGCGACGACCCCGCTGCGCCAGACCTACACGGACTATAACCTCGGCCAGGCGTATCTGGACCGTCGCATCATCGGGTTAATCAGCGTCGTGCAGGTCTCGGACTCCGCCGCCCAGTGGCAGACGAAGGTCGCCTACTCTTACGACGCCGGGGGCGACCAGATGCAGGCGACCGCGACAGCGGCCACACAGCACGACGCGGCCTACGGGGCGAGCTTGACCGCCGGGCGCGGCAACGTGACGGCCGTCGCGCGCTACGACGTGACGGACATCAACAACGACAGTAAGAGGCTGGTCACGCAGGCCGGGTATGACGCGAACGGCTCCGTCGTCTTCACGCGCGATCCCCTCGGGCATCAGAGCAGCATCAGCTATGCGGACTCGTTCTCGGACAATCTGAGCCGCAGCACCTATGCCTACCCGACGAAGATCACACCCCCGGTCGCGGCCGGAGAGAGCGCCGAGAGCTTCTCTGCCAGCACGCAGTACAACTACTACTTCGGGGCGGTGACGCGCACGCAGGGGCCTGTCCCGGCCGGGCAGACGCAGGGGCCCGTCCAGACGTTCGAGTATGACGCGGCGGGCCGCGTCTCACGAATCAATACTCTCTCGAACAACGCCTACAGGAGATGGGTCTATGACACTTATGGGGCCGTCATCAGCTTCACGAGCGTTCAGACCGGAATGCCAGAGCCGATGACGGTCAGTTACCTGGACGGCGCGGGACGTGTGCGCGCCACCGGCGCGGACAATCCGAACAGCACGGGCGGATACGTGGGGCAATACACCTACTATGACATCATGGGCAGGGCCTGGAAAACCTCCAGCCCGGGAGAGATGAATGCCAACTGGCAGGCCGCCGGAGACGAGGCCACCGGTTGGAATTGGACCGAGCAGGTATATGATTGGAAGGGCAGACCCACATTGACGACCAACCCTGACGGGACGACCAGAGAGGCCAGCTACGGAGGGTGCGGGTGCGCCGGGGGCGAGGTCGTGACAGTCAGGGACGAGGTCGGCCGCCGCCAGCGAATGACGGCCGACGTGAGCGGCCGTCCCTTCAAGACGGAGATTCTCAACTGGGACCAGAGCGTCTACACGACTTCGACGAACAACTATAACGCCAGAGACCAACTGACGAGCATAGTGGAGCAGGCGGGCAGCGGCGGCGGCGCGAGCCAGAGCACGCTGATGAGCTATGACGGGTACGGCAGATTGAAGACGCGGCGGACGCCTGCGCAAACGGCTGCGACCGCTTATGCTTACAACGGCGACGAGACTCTTTCGCAGGTGACGGACGCGCGCGGGGTAGTTACCAGTTTCGGCTATAACAACCGCCATCAGACCACCAGTATCAGCTACAGCGCCCCTTCGGGCATCACGGCAACTGCTTCAGCCACATTCAGTTACGACGCAGCGGGGAACCGCACCGCGATGACGGACAATTCAGGCAGCGTCTCTTACAGCTACGACCAACTCTCGCGGCTGACCTCAGAGACTAGGCAGTTCTCAGGTCTTTCCGGCTCATACACGCTCTCTTACTCATATAACCTGTCCGGCCAGTTAAGCTCGCTCACAGACCCTGCCGGAGCACAGCTCAGTTACGGCTACGACAGCAGCGGCAGACTCACTGATGTCACGGGCACGGCCTTCGCTGGCATCACTCAATATGCTTCCGCCATCAGATACAGGGCCTGGGGTGCTCTGAAGTCTCTCTCTTACGGCGACAACTCCTCTCTGCTCTTGAGTTACAACTCGCGGCTGCTGCCCACACAGATGACCGGGACAAACACTCTGTCCAAGCAGTACCAGTATTATCAGGACGGGAGATTACGTTATTCGCAAGACCCG
Organism: Pyrinomonadaceae bacterium; assembly: GCA_036389715.1. Classification (GTDB taxonomy): domain Bacteria; phylum Acidobacteriota; class Blastocatellia; order Pyrinomonadales; family Pyrinomonadaceae; genus DASVWH01. The sequence goes on from DASVWH010000166.1 coordinate 15,008, forward strand.
ATGCTGTCAGGGCGCTATGACCGTGCCTACAGCTACGACCAGGCAGGCAGGGTGATAGAGGCGACATCGGGGCCAAAGGCCAGGGGGCTGGCGGATACCGATAATCGTCCCTATGATCTGGTTTACCAGTACGACGAGATGAATCACTTGAAGGCCAGCACGGGCAGAGTATGGAGTGCGCCGCATGAAGCCAATACGGGCAGCAGAGTTTACCTCAACGAGAGGAACACTGGCTGGCAATATGATGAAGATGGAAGGCTGACTGATAGTGGAGAGACGCAATACACTTATGATGCAGCAGGCAGAGCGGTCAGCGTTTGGAGCGGCTCGGTAGAAACAGGACAAACACAAGTGTTTGACGCGGAAGGATTGAGAACCAAGCTCATTAGCCGGGAAGCGGTAGAGCACGATGACGGCACAGTAACGATAGAGGCAAAGACGCAGTATTTCGTCAGGTCGAGCGTGACCGCAGAAGTGATTACAGAATTGGATGGGAATGGACAGAAGGAGAGAACATTCGTTTATGCAGGCACGAGCGTAGTGGCGTGGCAGGAGCAGAGCGGTACGACTCAAAGC
>DASVWH010000167.1:0-32425 GCA_036389715.1 Pyrinomonadaceae bacterium
AGAACCGCTTTCAAACCGCCGTGCTCGGTCTCTCGGGAGGGATTGACTCGGCGCTCGTGGCGACGCTGGCCTGCGAGGCGCTCGGCTCGCAGAACGTGCTCTCGGTGATGATGCCTTCGCCCTATTCGTCGCGCGGCAGTATCGAAGATTCGCTTGAACTCGGGCGGCGGCTCGGGATGAAGGTCATAGAGCACCCCATCACGACGGCCTTTGAAGCTCTCTCGCAAGAGCTTGTGCTGACGAAGCCGACCAAGGGCGGCGAATCGCTGGCGGCCGAAAACCTCCAGTCGCGCCTGCGCGGCAATATCCTGATGACCATCTCGAACAAGGAAGGCCGCCTGCTGCTCTCGACCGGGAACAAGTCGGAGCTGGCGCTTGGCTACTGCACGCTCTACGGCGACACGAACGGCGGGCTCGCAGTGCTCGGCGACCTGCTCAAGACGGAAGTCTACGCGCTGGCCCGTCACTACAACCGCGAGAGCGAGATTATCCCGAACTCGATCATAGACAAGCGGCCTTCGGCCGAGCTTGCGCCCGGACAGTTCGACGATCAATCGCTGCCGCCCTACGACAGGATTGACCCGATCCTCCGGCTCTACTTCGAGCAGAAGGCGACGCCCGAAGAGATCATCGCGGCCGGGCACGAGACGCAGATGGTCTACGAGCTGCTCAACCGCGTCGAATCACCGGCCAACGAGTTCAAGCGTCGCCAGTTGCCGCCGACCCTCATCATCTCGAAGAACGCCATCGGCATCGGTCGCCGCCGCCCCGTCACGCACCGCTTCCGCCGCCAACCCCCCGGCGGGCCAAGATGAAGGGAAGAGCTTTAATCATTGATTCATTGCTTGATGTCATCATTTACTCGTTTGGTAATTCAATCCGTAGCTCAATGAATCAATCGCTAAATGACTCAATGACTCGATGGTTAAATGGCTAGACGCTTATGAGAGAAGGGGAGCCGTATCCCGTCATTGAAACCGAGAGGCTGAGGCTCATCCTGCCTCCGCCGGAGGCCGCGCCGCGCCTGCTCAAGTTTGAAGAAGAGAACCTGGAGCATCTGGCCCCCTGGTCGCCGCCCTGCCCGCCGGAGTTTTATACGGAAGCCTACTGGTATGCGCGGCTCAAGTTTTCGCGCGAGGACTTCATCAGGGGCCACTCGATGAGGCTGGTCCTCTTTGACAGGGAAGAACCGGAGGGAGCGGTCGTCGGCGAGTGTAACTTCAGCAACATCATGCGCGGGCCGTTCCATGCCTGTTACCTGGGCTACAAGCTGGACCATCGCGCGGTCGGGCGCGGGCTGATGCACGAAGCCCTGGCCGGGGCCATCGCCTACGCCTTCGAGAGCCTGAAGCTGCACCGCATCATGGCTAATTACCTGCCGACCAACGAGCGGAGCGGCCGCCTTCTGCGTCGTCTAGGCTTCGTCGTCGAGGGCTACGCGCGCGACTACCTGTTGATCGCGGGCAAGTGGCAGGATCACATTATGACGGCGTTGACCAATACGCACCTTCGACCGGAAGATGTGCGCTAGGACCTGACCGCAGCGATGAGAGACGAGCTTTCGGACGGGCGAATCAGGATCAGGCGCTGGCGCATGGAGGACCTCGACGCCCTCTACGAAGCGGTGCGGGAATCCGTCAAGGAAGTCTCGCCCTGGCTGCCCTGGTGTCACGCGGGCTATACGCCCGAGGAGACGGCGGCCTTCCTCCGCTCAAGCACGGCCGGATGGGACAGCGGCGAGCATTACGGCTTCGGCATATTCGATTCGGAGGCGCGCACTCTGCTCGGCGGCGTCGGCTTGAACCAGCTCAACGGGCTGCACCGTTACGCCAACCTCGGCTACTGGGTCAGGAGCAGCCGGACCGGGCGCGGGGTCGCTTCGTCGGCCGTCCGGCTGGCCGCCCGCTTCGGCCTCGAAGATGTCTGCCTGCAACGAATAGAGATCGTCATCGCAGTCGCAAACAGCGCCAGCCAGCGAGCGGCGGAGAAGGCCGGGGCCACTCGTGAAGGCGTCCTCAGAAAGCGCCTGCTGACAAGCGCGGGGCCGCTCGACGCCGTGATGTACTCCCTGGTGACGGAGGATTTCAACTAATCCTTAATGGTCTTCACCTTCGCCTTTAATTCTCTCCAGGACGCCGGGCTGCTCGCCTTCAAACTGCTGGTAACGCTGCATGTCTTCCGGGGTGAAATCCACGGCCAGTTGTAAATGCTGGCAGTGCATGCAGCCGTAGGCGCGAACCCCGTGATTGCCCACGCCGAACATACTTTTCCAGGCGGGCACGTCTTCCGGCTTGAAGATGGACGTTCCTCCGCCGGAGTTTTCCATCAGCGTTCCCGCGACCAGCGCCGTACTCCCGCACGCGACACACTTCATACTCGGCACACCCCCTCAGGAGAGAAGAATATTTACAGCCCGCCCCGAACCCCTGCAAAGGCATTGTGCTTTTGTGAACTCGATTTGTAAACAACCGCAGCCGGGAAACGTCTTGCCCTGTCATCCCGGCCGTGATTCAGGGACGCAGCGTTTGCTCAGACCGTCGCCCGGCCTTTTCGCCCGCCGCTAATTCCGCCGCCTGCCATTGAGTAATGGAAGCCAGCGCGGTAATCCTTTGCAGGCGGTCTTTCAAACTGTTTGCTGCCTGCCGCGTCCGCACTTCGTTCCCGGCGGCGAGCACTTTGAAGACCTCAAGTTCGAGCCCGGTCCGCCCCAGTGATGTATCCACATTGCCGCTGTTGGCCGCCAGCACGGCCTCGTCCAGCATTTCAAGCGCCAGCGTCTCGTCAAGCGGCGCGATGGATTTTGCGAGCCTGCCGAAGGTCAGCGAAAGCTCCGACTGGTCCTCTATGCCCTTGAGTTGTTTGCTCGCCTGTCGCGCCATCGCTCCGGCACAAACGGAATCCTTCAAGGCTGCGCAACGGGCGATCAGGGCCTGGTAAGCCTGTCCAATTGATGTCGCTTTCTTTAACTGCCGGGAGAGGTTCTCGGCCCCGTTAAGCTCTCCTTTGTTGATGAGGCTGAGGGCTTCCCGCAGATTGACGAATTCGGTGTGGCGTGTTTTCTGCTCGCCGTCGGGCAGGAGGTCAATCATCTTCCGAAGCGAGCCGAAGTCTTCCCGCCCGAAAGCGGACATGAAGGCGAAGTCATCGGGGCGGCCCGTGTCCAGGGCGTCCTTGATGACTCGTTGATAATCTGCGTCGCCAGTGTTCCGGCCGTTCTCCGGCGGCAGCGAGGCGTTCTCGCCCGGCCCTCTACCGGCCCTCTCCAACTGCATGAACGACCCCGTCAATTCCGGGGCGAACTGTTTGAGCGGGAGCCAGGTGGAGAGAAGGAAATGGCGAAATAGCCTCGCGCTGCCCGGCGTCGCCTGTTCGAGCTTCGTCAAGCTCTCGATGACATAGCCGGTGTAAGTCTTCAGGGCGGCCGCTCCCGTCGGTCGAATCATGCCCCCTCTTTGTCGAGCCAGGACAGGACTCGGAAAAACTAGATTGTAGAGATGAGAGAGGACACGAAATGCGCTCTGGTCGTCGAGCGACAGCGGAATCTCGCGTAGCCTCTCGATGTATTGAATGATGAGCGTGTCGGCTGCCGCGCGGTCTTTCACCGCCACGTCGAGAATACTGAAGCCGATGTCAATGAGGGTCGGCTCGGCGTTGAAGGCTTGAGTGATATATTTCCCGGCCAGCTCGGTATCGCCCGCCTTGATTGCCTGGGAAGCGAGGCTCGCGTACCTGCGCTCCTGCTCCTGCCTGCCCAAGCTTTGGCCGCTCAGTTGCGCCAGCTCGTCGGCGAAGGCTTTGTCGCGTCCGGCGACATTCAGAATGTGATTGCGAATCTCCTCCCTGATTATCTCCGTGCTCGAAGGAAGAGTAACGGCCGCGCCGAGCGGCTTGCTGCGCAGCCGGGCTTGTTCTTCTTCGCCGGGGAAGGTCAATTCGTAGGCTTCGCGCAGCAGCTTTTTCGCCCAGAGCCGCTCCAACGCCCATGCCGCGTCCGCAATCTCCGTCTTCGCCACGGCACGCGGTAAAGGCTTGTCGAGTTTGACCGATTCCGCTTCCAAACCCTGCAAGTCCGCGAGCAGCCAGAGCCTTCTCAGGGCCGCATCATTCCTACCCGATTGAGTGTCCGTAGACTGGCCCTGGAGAGAAGTGAGGGCGAGAAATATTGAGGCCAGCAGCAATAATAGTCGTCGCACGGCAAACCTCCCGGTGAGGATTAATCTGATGTTAAAGGCCGAGCTTCCCTGCGTAGCTCGAACGGGCTTCACGCCGGAGAGAAGCAGTGGCCGGGACCGACAACTTTCTGCGGCGAATGGCCGAGAACTCACCTAAGCTGCGTAGCGCGCGTAGACCGTCTTGACCTTTGCCAGGAAATCGCGGCGGTCAACGATGTAGTAGAGCTTGACCGTGCCCTCTCCGCCCGCCAGGCTCTCGACCAGCCTTTCCGGCACGTCGAGCCGGTCGCCCGCGTCCTCTATCTGGACCGAGCCGCCCGCGCGCATCCTGCGGACAAGCTGCGGGAAGGTCAGTCGGCCTTCAAAGGTGCTGCCGCCGTGATGCTGCGAGCGGCTGACGAGGTACTGGACGAGCAGCACGTCGTTGTAAAGCGGGGGCGCGAGAAAGAGGCGCGCGCCGTCGCGCTCCCATCCCTCTTCGAGACGGTGCGAGCGGCGGACGGCGCGCAGTCCCTCGAAGATTTCCGGCCAGTCCGTCTTCGGCTCTCTTCTCTCAAGGTAGGCGCGCGCGACGGCGAGCAGCCATTCGTCCGTCCCGAAATCCAGACTGCGTCCGAGCCTGTCCAGCCACTCGAAGAGCAACGCGCGGCGGTCCGTCTTGATTTCGAGAAGCTGGAATTGCGCGTCCGCTTTCGGCAGCCCCTTAATCAACGCGCGGCGCGGGGCGTCGGTCGCCTTGCCGCCCTCTATGCGGTAGGTGTCCAGGCGCGCGTGCCAGCGCTTTGTCGAATCGCAGTAGGGGCAGCGCGGATGCTTCTCCGTGCTTTGAAAGTAGGGGCGCGCGGGCTCGGCCGCGGTCAATTCGGGCAGGGTCGGCGTGTGGCGCTTGATCTCGGAATAGGCCGTGCGCGGCGCGAGCCCCAGTTGCGCCGTGAAAAGCTCGAAGATGCAGGCCAGGCAGAAAAGCGTCGTGTAGTCCGTCACAGTGCCGGGCGGAAAAGCGTCGAAGGCGAGAGCGCTCTGCTGTGAGACGGTGGCCATGCCTTTTTAAGCGATGGAGACGAGCGCGGGCGCACTCTCCGTCTCCGTGTGCCCGAGCGCGGAGTCCAGCTCCGCCTCGACATCGCCGACGCCCGGCCTGAGCTTTCTGAAGTCGAAGAGGGCCGGGTCGAGCAGGTGCGAAGGCACTGCGTTGCCGAGCGCCGTCAGCATTGAAGCGCGGATGTTCGGAATCTCCTGCTCAAGGTCGGAGATGAGGCGCTTGACACGCGCCCGCTTGAGATTGGATTGCGAGCCGCAGAGGTCACAGGGGATGATGGGGAAGCTCTTCTCCGCGGCGAAACGTGCGATGTCCGCTTCGCGGCAATAGGCCAGGGGACGGATGACCGTGTTGCGGCCGTCATTTGAGCGCAGCACGGGCGGCATCGCCTTGAGCGTCCCGACGAAGAAGAGGTTGAGCAGGAAGGTCGTGATGATGTCGTCCGAGTGATGGCCGAGCGCGATCTTTGTGCAGCCCTCTTCGACCGCGATGTTGTAGAGAATGCCGCGACGCAGGCGCGAGCAGACGGCGCAGAAGGTCTTGCCGGCGGGCGTCAGCCGCTTGACGATTGAGTATGTATCGCGCTCGACGATGCGGAAGGCAACGCCGAGGCCCGTGAGATATTCCGGCAGGACGTGCGCGGGGAAATTGGGCTGCTTCTGGTCCAGGTTGACGGCCAGGATGTCGAAGCGAACGGGCGCGCGCCGCCGCACGTCGAGCAGGAGGTCGAGCAGCGTGTAGCTGTCCTTGCCGCCCGACAGGCAGACCATCACGCGGTCGCCGTCCTCGATCATCCCGAAATCCTTGATGGCCTCGCCCATCCGCCGCAGCAGCCTCGTCTTCGTCTCGCTTTCGACAAACATCCCCTGTTTTCTTCCTCCCGCAAAAGCCTCTCGAAGGAAGCAGGATGCCACGACGGGCGCGCCGTTGACAACCGCCCTGAAGCCGCGCCGCAGGCGACGCTGACGCCGCGGCTTCAGGACCAATCGCGGCAAGCTCCCGGCGTTTGGGCCAGGGCCGTCCGTGCTCGCTCCAATGAATGACGACGATTATTGAAAGTGCTGGACAGTCCGTCTGCATTTAATTATGATGGATGAGCTTTGAATATCAGAAGCAGCCGCTCGGCTAAAGAGCGGATAACCAGTTCCGGCAGCGGCTCTCGCGCCGGTCTTCCATTGACTCGTCCACAGACTCGCGTATTTTCTTTGGCCTCAGAAGGCTTTACCGTCGCCTCAGCGTGTGCTCCGCGGCGACATCATCAGCGGAGGTTTTGTTATGCTCAGAATGGGAAAGAATCCTAAAGAACAACCCGATACGGAACACAATTCGGAGACACCCAACGCGCCGTACAACGCAGCGCGCAATTACGCCGCGCCGCCCCAGACCCATCAAAATGCTGAGACGCAATACCGTCCGCAAGCCGAGGCCGCGAGCAACGCGCGCGCCGTTACCGAGAGCGAATCCTTGGCGCGCGACATCAAAGAAGGCATCCTGAGCGGCTTTGTCGGCAACGGCACGATGCTCACCGGCGACGCTTCCTTCAAGGGCATGCTGCGCGTTGACGGCCATATCTCCGGCACTGTCACCTCCGAAGGCGGCACGCTGATCGTCGGCAACAACGGGCAGGTTGACGCCAACGTGACGGTCGCGGTCGCCACTATTCACGGGACGGTCAACGGCGACATCATCGCCAGCCAGCGCCTGGAGCTGGGCCGCGCCGCCAAGGTCACGGGCAATATCCAGACCCCATCGCTCGTCATCGAGCAGGGCGCGGTCTTCGAGGGCAGCTGCCGGATGGTTCAACTCAAGGCCGATTTTGAGAAGCAGCGCGACCAGCGGACGCCCGATAACGGGGCGCTCGATACCACGAGCATGCAGCCGATCACGGACGGCTCGTCCGAAACACCATCCATCTCGGATGCCTCCGACATCGCCAGCTAAGCCGACAGGCTTTCTGCGGAAGATTCAGAGGAGACGCTTCGATAATCATCACGAAGCGTCTCCTCTGCTTTTGTCTGCACGGAAGCCCTCTGCGCCCGAAGCCCGTCTCCGGGAGCACCGCGGCTCCTCCTTTGCCCGAAAGTTGTAGCCCACGCGAGCGCCCCTTTTTAGAGAGGCCGGATGCCCGCCGATTTGGTAAACTGATTTCGTTTGAGAGATTCATCAACTGCGCTTGCCAGGCGTGAGACGAAGAGATGATTCAGCCGAATGAGAAAATTGCAGCAGGGCGCGGCTTGAAGATTATCAAGGCCGCCTGCCCGCACGATTGCCCGGACACCTGCGCGATGCTCGTGACGGTCGAGGACGGGCGCGCCATCCGCGTCGCGGGCGACCCGGAGCATCCCTTCACGCGCGGCTTCCTCTGCACGAAGGTCGCCAACTACGAGCAGCGCACGCATAGCCCGGATCGCGTGCGGACCTGCCTGCGGCGCACCGGGCCGAAGGGCCTGGGCCGCTTCGAGCCCATCAGCTGGGACGAGGCGCTCGACGAGATAGCCGCGAAGTTCACGGCGCTGGCCCAATCGAGTGAAGGGGCCGAGACCATTCTGCCCTACAGCTATTGCGGGACGATGGGCATAGTCCAATCGCAGTCGCTGGACAGGCGCTTCTTTCATCGCCTCGGCGCATCGCAGCTGGACCGCACCATCTGCGCCTCGGCCGGTTCGGCCGGTTACCGCGCAACCATCGGCGCGAGCATCGGGACGGACCCGGAGCGCTTCCGCGATGCACGGCTGATCCTGCTCTGGGGGACGAACACCATCAGCGCCAACGTGCATCTCTGGCCGGAGGTACTACAGGCGCGGGACAAGGGTGCGCGCCTCGTCTGCATTGACCCGCGCCGGACGCGCACGGCCGAGCAGTGCGACGAACACATCGCGCCTCTGCCGGGCACTGACGCGGCGCTGGCCCTCGGGCTGATGCACGTCATCTTCGCCGAGGGGCTCGAAGATAAGGACTACCTGGAGCGTTACACGGTCGGGGCGGAGCCCTTGCGAGCGAGGGCGCGCGAGTATCCGCCGGAGCGCGCGGCCTCCATCTGCGGGTTGGAAGCGGAGACGGTCGTGCGGCTCGCGCGGCTCTACGCGGCGACGAAGCCCTCCGTGATTCGCATCAACTACGGCTTGCAGCGTCACGCGGGCGGCGGGATGGCCGTGCGCACAGTCGCCTGCCTGCCCGCGATCGTCGGGGCCTGGCGCGATCCGGCGGGCGGCGTCCTGCTCTCGACGAGCGGCACGTTCCCGCTCAACTATCAGGCCCTCGAACGCCCGGACCTGATGCCGACGCCCACGCCGCGCATGCTCAACATGTCGCTCCTCGGAGACCTCCTGACGAAACAGGACGACCCGCCCGTGCGCGCCCTCTACGTCTACAACTCGAACCCGGCGGCCGTCGCGCCCGAACAGGCTAAGGTGCTCGCCGGACTCGCCCGCGAAGACCTCTTCACGGTCGTTCACGAACAGTTTATGACGGACACGGCCGACTACGCAGACATCGTCCTGCCCGCCACCACGCAGCTGGAGCATTTCGATCTGCACAAGGCTTACGGTCATCTCTACCTCTCGATCAACGAGCGTGCGATCGAGCCGCTTCACGAAGCGAAATCCAACTCGGAGGTCTTTCGCCTGCTCTCCGCGCGGATGGGTTTCGAGGACGAGTGCCTGAAGGATTCCGACGAAGAGATTGCGCGCCAGGCGATCTCCCTGGAGCACCCTGCGCTCGAAGGCATCACGCTCGAAGCCCTGCGCGAGCGGGGCTGGATGCGTCTCAATGTGAGCGAGGGCTTCGCGCCGTTCGCGGAAGGAAACTTCCCGACCCCTTCGGGCAAGTGCGAGCTTTTCTCGGAGGCGCTTGCCGCACGGGGCCTGCCGGGAACGCCCGATTTCATTCCGCCGAGCGAATCAAGGCAGAGCGCGCCCGAAGTGGCCGCGCGCTACCCGCTGGCGTTGGTCAGCCCGGCGGCCCACGCCTTTCTCAATTCGACTTTCGCCAACCTCCCGAAACAGGTGCGACAGGAGCTTCGTCCCTTCGTCGAGATTCACCCGGCCGACGCCGAAGCGCGCGGCATCGAGAGCGGAGATACGGTTCGCGCCTTCAACGGACGCGGCTCCTGCGAGCTGTCGGCGGTCGTCACGACCCGCGCTCGCCCCGGCGTCGTCGTCTCCCCCTCCGTCTGGTGGAACAAGCTCTCGCCCGGCGGCACGAACATCAACCAGTTGACTTCGCAGACACTGACCGACCTCGGAGGCGGACCGACCTTCTATGACGTGCTGGTCGAGATTGAGAAGAGGTAGTCGGTTTTCAGTTTTCGGTTTTCAGTTTTCAGTTACGAGCAAGAGCTTGTCTTTAAAGTTCGATGAGACTCGATGAGAGCTGCCTTCTTAACTCAAAACTGAGAACTGAGAACTGAAAACCGAAAACTGAAAACCGTTTACTGCTATGCGTAAAAATCGTCACATCGAAAATTCAGTCAATTCGGATGCCTGGCCGCGTGCCGCTGCGGCTGCGCTCGTTATCCTGGCCGCGCTTTTTCTGGCCCCGGCGGGGAGGCGGCAGCAGGCTTGGGCGCAGCAGGGGCAACCGGCTGGCTCTTCAAAGCAGGCATTACAGGCATCGAAGGCCGCGCTTTCGGATGAGCTGATGCTGCGCATCGTCCGTGCCGAAGACGAGCGGCGCTGGGACAATGACCTCGGCCCGCTGCTCTTCAACACGGACGCGCGTGTGCGGCGACGTGCGGCGCTGGCGGCGGGGCGCATCGGCGACGAGCGTTCGGTCTCCGCGCTGCTCTCCCTGCTTCAGACGGACAGGGACGCGGGCGTGCGCGCGATGGCGGCCTTCGCGCTCGGAGAGACGGAGTCGGCCGTCGGCGCTGACGGACTGACGGCGTCTGCGCTCAAGGCTGGCGAGTCGAGCCGCGTGCGCGCTCGTGCGGTCGAGGCGCTCGGCAAAATCGCCGCCGCGCTGCCCAAGGCACAGGAGGCGCGCGCTCTCTCTCTGGGCCAGGTGATTCTCAAGGTGCTGGAGGAAGAGGGCAGGCGCAGCCCGAAGCCGGACAGGGAAGTGGTGCTGCTCGGCCTGACGGCTGTGCTGCGCGCGCGGCCAGCCGCGGCGAGCACAGCCCTCGCACGCTTTCTCTCTGCGCCGGACGCGCGGGTCCGCGCCGATGCCCTCAATACGTTGGCGCGCCTGCGTGTGAAGGATGCCAACGAACAGACGCGTGCGCTGCTCGCGGGCGACCCTGATGCGGTCGTGCGCGCCAACGCCGCGCGGGTGCTCGGCGTGGCTGAAGATGCGTCTTCGCTTGATACGCTCGCCGACCGCGTCTTAAAGGACACGGACGAGCGCGTGCGCGTCAGCGCCATTCGCGCCCTCGGTTCTTTGAAGGACGCACGCGCCGCCCCCACGCTGCTCGCCAGGGCCAACACGCTCTACGCTTCGTTTCACCTCTCGAAGATGAACAGCTCGATGGCTCGCCCGCACGAGCTCAACGAGCTGCTCGAAGTGGCTTCGGCCCTCGGGCGTATCCTTGTCGGGACGAATGACGAGCGGGCGGTCGCAGTCCTGCGCCTCCTGCGTGAAAAGGAGACGGGCGCGCCGGAAGTGGAGACCGCTTTCGCACGCATCGCGCCCGCGCTTTACCTGCGTGAGACGCCGTTTGGCAGACTCGGCGACGAAGCCCTGCGGGCCGCGATGATGAAGGACTGGCGGCGCGTCTCAAGCCTCGCGCAGGGCCTGGCCGAAATCGGGGGAATCAAGGCCGAGACGGCGGGCAGCGGTGCTGTCAGCCTTCAGGCGGACGCACAGATTATCCTGCGCTCATGGCTGGACGACCAGCGCCTGCCGCCCCTGGCCGCGCCCGATGTCCTGCGCTCGCTCGCGGTCTTCAAGGCCAACGACCTCGGCCAGGTGTTGCGCAGGCAGTTGAGCGCGGGCGATGTGATCGTCCGCTCGGCCGCCGCGGACCTGCTCGGAGAGCTACCGGCCGATGCCGATAACACGCGCGCACTGGGAGCGGCCCTGCCCGTAGCCCTGCGCGACGAGTTGAACGACGCGGCGCTCTCGATTCTCGATTCGCTCGCCAAACAAAAGAGCGCCGCCGCCAACGAAGCGCTCAAGACGGCGCTCGATTCGACCGACCCACTGGTCCGCCGCCGCGCCGTCGCTCTCCTCAAGGCCAACGATGCGGGCGATTTTTCCGCGCGCCTGGCAAGCATCACGACACGCAACACTGCGGCCGATTACCAGCGGGCGCTGGCGCGCGTTGACAGGGTCGTGCGCGCGGTCGTGAGCACCGACAAGGGCGCGTTTACCATCGAACTGCTGCCCCAGGATGCGCCGCTGACCGTAGACAATTTCGTCCAACTGGCGCAGCGCCGCTATTTCGACGGCGTCACGTTTCATCGCGTCGTGCCCAACTTCGTGGTCCAGGGCGGCGACCCGCGCGGCGACGGCAACGGCGGCCCGGGCTACCAGATTCGCTGCGAGATCAACGAAGTGCCGTATGAGCGCGGCGCTGTCGGGATGGCGCTCTCGGGGAAGGACACGGGCGGCTCGCAGTGGTTCGTCACCCATTCGCCGCAGCCGCACCTGGACGGCGGTTATACAGTCTTCGGGCGCATCACGAACGGGATGGAAGTGATAGACAAAATCGTGCGCGGCGATGTCATTCGCAGCATCACCGTAACCGAAAGCGCGCCCCCCGCATCTAAACCCGAGAAGGCGGCCGCTAAAGCCGAGAAAGCACCTGCTAAAGCCGAGAAAGCGCCCGCGCCGCAGGCCAAGAAGAAGCGCACGGAGAAGCATTGAAACCAGCACCCGGACAACTCAGCGCAGAGCGTATCAGGCAGCGGCAGGCGGCACTGCTGCTCCTGCTCCTGCTACTCGCGGCGGCCTTGCCCGCTGCCCGCGGACGAGCGTCCAGTGCGCGGAAGGTCTCGTCACAGGAGCGCCCCGCCGCCGCGGGCAAAGAGGCCGCGACCGAGGCCGAGCGGCCACGCTACCAGATCAACCTGAAGCTGGATTTCGACGGGCGCTCCTACACCGGCACGGAGCGCGTGCGCTGGACCAACGGCGACGATCATTCGACCTCTGTCCTCTACTTTCATCTCTACGCGAACCTGCGTGCGCCACAGCAGCGCGGCGCGCAGGCCCCCGCTCTGCCTGCGGCTATGCCAGACGAGCCGCGGCTCGAAATCAGCGAAGTGCGGGCTGGCTCAAGCGGCGCACAACTCCCTTTCACGCTCGACGAGCAGGCGACGCTCCTGCGCGTCAACCTGCGCGAGACCGTCGCGGCGGGTTCCGCCACCGAGCTTGAAATCAAGTTCAAGGGCAGCGTGCCGGAGGTTGACGCGGAAGAGACGGGCCTCTTCGTGCACGTCTTGCAGCAGGTCGGCGCGGCGCTCAGGAGCGAGCGCGAGATGCGCCGCGCGCGTGATGTCAACTTTCTCTGTCGCGGCGTGATGCTGCTCGGCACTGCCTATCCGGTCCTGGCGACCCGCGAGGGCGACGACTGGCAGCGCAAGGTCGAAAGCTCCATCGGCGATATGATCTTTGCCGACCAGGCCGACTATGACGTGAGCATTGATGCGCCCGCCGATGTCGCGTTGTTTACCTCCGCGCCTGCGGCCGTCGAAGCTGCTCCGGGCGGTAGCGAACGTGAGACGAGCGTCCTGCGCCGTTTCAAGGGTGAGAATCTGCGTGATTTCGCCATCGCGGCGGGGCGCGGCCTGCACTCTGCGGAACAGCTTGTCGGCGACGTGCGCGTCCGCTCGATCTTTATGGCCGAGCATGAGCGGGTCGGGCGCCGTGTGCTCGGGGCCGCCGCCGACGCCGTGCGCATCTACAGTGCGCGCTTCGGCCCGCTGCCGCACAAGCAGATCAGCGTCCTCGATGCGCCGCTCGTCGCGGGCCTCGGCAGCGCCGAATTCTCAGGGCTCGGCGTCATCGCCAGCGCCTTCTACGTTGATTTCGATTCGCCCTCGATGCGTAACCTGCCGGAGATCGTGCGCGAGCAGCGCGCCTCGCTCGAAGACAGCCTCGAATTTACGGCGGCGCACGTCGTCGCGCACCAGTGGTGGGGCGTCGCGGTAGGCAATAACCCCGAGCGCGACCCTGTGCTCGATGAGGCGCTGGCCAACTGGTCCGCGCTGCTCTATTACAGGGAAGTGCACGGCGAAGAGCGGGCCGCAGCGACGCTCGACGATCAACTGCGCGGCGTCTACAAGGTCTACCGCACGTTCGGCGGCGAGGACATGGCGGCGACGCGCGCGGCCCGCGACTATCGCAACTTCTTCCAGTATGCGGCCATCGTCGCCAGCAAGGGCGCGCTGATGTTCGTCGCGCTCAGGCGCTTGATGGGCGACGACAGGTTCTTCGCCGCGCTGCGCAGCTACTATCAGACGAACAGGCTGGAGGTCGCGGAGCTGGACGACCTGCGCGGCGCTTTCATCGCCGAGGCCCCGCTGGCGCAGAGACGCGCCGTGACGCGCACCTTCAACCGCTGGCTCTCAAGCAAGCGCGGCGATGAGGACATCGCGCCGCCCGACCCGCAACTGGCCCTCGCGCTCGGCATCAATCCGAACACGGGCAGGGGCGACCGCAACGCCTTCGCGCGGCTCGGCAGATTCTTCTGGCAGCAGATGACCAGAATCCGGTAGCTCAAGAGGGACGCAAAGGGGAGAAGGATTGAGAGAAAAAATCAGCGCGGTGCGTGAGAAGATAACGCGGCGGCCTCAAACAGTTGAGATCGAGCGCAGCCTTGAGCGTTTGAGCTACCTGCTCGACGGTCTCTTTCGGATTCCCGGCACGGGCTGGCGCTTCGGATTGGACGTGCTGGTCGGACTGATTCCCGGCGTCGGCGATACGGCCACCTCCCTGGCCTCGTTCTACATCCTGGCCGCCGGAGTCCGCTACCGCGTGCCGAAAGTCACGCTCCTGCGGATGGGCCTCAATATCGGGCTCGATTATCTGTTCGGGGTGATTCCGGTCGTCGGCGACCTCTTCGATTTCGCCTGGAAGTCCAACGAGATGAACATGGAGCTGCTGCGCAAGCGGGCGACGGTCCCGGCGGCGGAAGCGAAGAAGGGAAGAACCAGCGACTGGCTCTTCGTCGGCCTCATCATCCTGATTCTGCTCGGCGTCCTGCTCGGCTCGCTCTACGCCACCTTCTATATTTTAAGGGCCATCTTCGGGGCGCTCTTAAAATGAGGGGGACGGCAGGGCGCGCCTGAGCCGCGAGCGGGGCTGCGGCGGCTGCGCTGCGGCTGCGGGCTGCTCCCGACGCCTGGCGTAATCCCTGATGTAGTCTCTCATCCCGAACTGTATCCAGCTCATGCCGTAGCGCCTGGCCTCCGCGATGGCCTCTTCAGCCGTCCACCTATCATGTGAGATTCGATAGACCGCGATCAGCGTGCCCGTGCGGTCCTCGCCGTGCTTGCAATGCACGAAGACAGGACCGCGCGCCGCGTCTATCAGAGCCAGCGCCTGATTAATGTGCGCATCGCTCGGGCGGCCCACCCCGTCCAACGGAATGTTGTAATAATGTATGCCGAGGGCCTGGGCTTCGGCGGCTTCGGCGCGCGTCAGGTCGTTTGGCCCGCGCAGGTTGATGATGGTCTCGATGCCGAGCGCCTTCAATCTCCTGACACCGCCCTCTTTCGGCTGCGCGCCGCGATAGAGCCGCTCGTTGACCCTGTGAAAGTTCGACAACTCGGCATAGCGCCCTTCAGTTTGGGCCGCGCCGGTTACTGCCATCAGCGCAATCAGGAGCGCTGCCGCCGCGGGCCAACTGCCCGGCCGCACTCCTGTCATTCGCCGCGTTGCCTTCACCCTCTTCATCGGCACTCTCCGGTTCAACTGTGCTCTCGCCCCTAAGAAGTTTGCTGGCCCTTGGCCGACGCTTCTTTGGCCGCCGCGAGCGTTCGTTCAAGTGCGGAAGAGACTAGGTCCAGCCCGCGCTCGCCCGCCGCGAAACTCCGCAGCTTGCCCTCTGCGTCGAACAGGTAGTAGGCGGGCACGTAGCCCTGCTCATTCTGGAAAGCATCGCGCAGCTTGTGCTCATTGTCTATGGCGCAAGGCTCCGTGATGTTGTACTCGGCGATGGCCGCGCGCACTTCCTCGACATCCGTATCCGCTTCGTAACGCGGCATGTGGACGGCGATGACGCGCAAGCCTTCAGCGCCCCTGCCGTCGCGCCACTCGGCGATGCGCGGCAGGTTCTCCTTACAGATGCCGCAGCTAATGGCCCAGAAATGGACGAGCGTCGGATGACCCTGGGCCTCGGCTTCGGCGTGTGCGCCGGTCCCGCCGAACCACTCGGTCGCACCCTCCAGCCGCGGCATCTGCGTCCCAATTCTCATCGGCATAACTTTTACCTCTAAAGGTCAATGGTCAATGGTCAATGGGAAACGTCTTTACCTATTCACCATTGACCATTTGCCATTGACTATTACCCGCTTCAGGCTTTGATGGTTTCCTGCCCCGGCTTCCACTCGGCCTGGCAGAGTCCGCCGGTCTGAAGGGCCTGAATAACGCGCAGCGTCTCTTCGGCCGAGCGACCGATGTTCAGATCGTGAATCACCTTGTAGCGCAGGATGCCTTCCGGGTCAATCACGAAGAGGCCGCGCAGCGCGATGCCTTTGTCTTCGATGAGCACGCCGTAATCGCGCGCGACCTGCTTGGTCGAGTCGGCCGCGAGCGGGTACTTGAGGTCCGCCACGCCGCCCTTATCGCGCGGCGTCTGAATCCAGGCGCGGTGTGAATAGACCGAGTCCGTCGAGACGCCGATGATCTCCGCGCCGATGCCCTCGAAGTCCTCGTAGCGGTCGCTAAACGCCGTCAGCTCAGTCGGGCAGACGAAAGTAAAGTCCAACGGGTAGAACAAGATAACGAGCCACTTGCCCCTGTAGTCGGAGAGCTTGACGGTCTCCTTCAAGGTCTCCAGATTCTTGGTCGAAGCCATCTCGAAATCCGGCGCGGGCTGTCCGACCATCGCCCTGTCTATTGCTGTTGCTGTCGCTTGCATTATTCCTCCATCCTTCTATCCTGTGTGAGCTATTCTCCGGGCCGGAGGCTCCGCGATATACGCAGAGCCCCGTGCCCGGCCGTAAGTTAAAACTCGTCCCGCTCGCCGCTCTACTGCCCGGCACGGCAATCGGGGCAAAGCCCTCTCAGCGTCAGGTGAATGGATTCGGGCTTGAAGCGCGTCTTGCGCGCAGCCGCGCGAATCACCTGGGCCGAGACCGCCAGGTCAAAGTCCATCAGCTTTCCGCAACTCGTGCAGATGGCATGATCGTGCCGCTCCGTCTCGCGGTCGTAGCGGCTCGCGCCGTTGCCGAAGCTGACTTCGTGGACCAGCCCCGCCGCTCTCAGATATTTCAGGGAATTGTAGACGGTCGCGTAGCTAATCGAGGGCAGACGACGGCGCGCGGCCTCAAAAATCTCGCTCGCCGTCAGATGATTCTCGCTCTCGCGGATCACCCGCAGGACGGCTTCGCGCTGGGGCGTCAGCCCTTTAGCGCCACCCTGATCTCCATTACCTGTTTTCATGATTGGTTAAACTGGAATTAGAATAATTCTAAAGAGCGTGCCTGTCAAGCGCCGTCTTTGAGCGAGACGGAGGAGCGGCCCCGGCTTCTCAATCAGCGAACTCTAAATGATAATAGCGATGATTAGAGCGCGGATTGATGAGAGGGGCTCGAAGCAGCGCCGGGCGGCGTTGCTCCGATTTTCGGAGAGCCTGACGGTCTCTCTCACAGGGCCGGGCTTGACGCCGTTCGAGACGGGCGCTGCCGGTCTCCGCAAGGGCATTCCGGGCGCTCCGGTTAAGACTGTTCTCCTGTAAGACGCGCGCGCCGAACAGATGATGACTTTTCTCGCTCCGCTGACACTCTCCGCGCTCGCGCTCGTGGCCTTGCCGGTGGTGATTCACCTGCTGGTCAGGCGGCGTGCGCGGCGGCTGGATTTCCCGTCGCTGCGATTTCTGCGCGAGACGCCGAGCTTCCGGTTTTTCCCGCGCCGTATCCGGCGGCCGCTCCTGCTCGCGCTGCGCGTGGCGGCGATTGTGCTGCTCGTGTTGGGTCTCGCGCGACCTCTCTTAACGCTCCACGCGCGGGCGGGCGGGGCGGCCCTCCATCTGATCCTGATGGATGCCTCGCTCAGCATGCGTGCGCGGGGGCGTGCTGAGTCCGCGCGTGAACGGGCACGCTCCATCGTCGAAAAACTCGCGCCGGGCGACCGCGCGGCCGTGATAGCCTTTTCGTCCGCGCCGGTCTTACTGGCAGCGGCGACCGCTGATCGTCGAAAGCTGCTCGAAGCAATCAACGAATACAGGCCCGGAGGCGGCGCGGCCGATTATGGCGCTGCGCTGGCGGAGGCGGGCGCTCTGCTCCGCGGCGAATCGGGGGCGCAGGCGCAGGCCGACCTCATCTCGGACTTCCAGCAGTCGGGCTTTGAAGACCGGAGCGGCGCTCGGGCGTGGTCCAGCGCCGGGCTCGGCGTCGTCGCGTATCCGGTCGGCGAGCCGTTTGAGAGAAACGCTTTCTTGATTGACGAGACTGCGAGGAGCGGCGAGCGCGGGCTTGAGCTGGCGGCCTCCGAGATGCTCGCGGAAACGGAAGGCCGCGGCGGAGCGCGCCGCTCCTGGACCATTGTCGCATCGGAGGGTGCGAGCGCGGGCGTCGAATGGCGCACGGAGCCGAACGGTCAGATAACGGGCCGCCTGATGGTCATCGAGCCGGACGACTTCGACGCCGACGACGAACGCTTCTTCGCCTTCGAGCCGCCGCGCGAGGGGCGCGTGCTGCTCCTGCAAGATGAGGGGGGCGCGAGCCTGTACCTGGGAGCCGCGCTCGAAGCAGGGGCGAGCGAGCAGGGAAGGATGCGTTTTACGCTGGAACGGCGGCGTGAGTTGCCCGAGAGCGCCGCGGACCTCTCCATCTATTCGCTCGTCGTTCTGACGCTCGACGGCGCGCCGCGTGAAGGCCAGCTGCGTGCCCTTATAGAGTATGCGCGGGCGGGCGGGACGGTCTGGATGTGCCTCGGACGCGAGCTGGACGCGACGGCCTGGAATGCCGTGGCCGGGACAGAAGAGGGGGCGGCGCTGCCCTTCGAGGGCCTGACGCGGATGGCTGGCGACGCCGTCGGCTTCGGCGCGGCGGATGCGGGTGCGCCGTCGTTGCGCCGGATGGATGAGAGCGGGCTGGCCGCGTTGCGCACGGTTCGCGTCCGGGCGGGATACGCCATCGCCCCACGCGCTGCGGCAGAGACGTTGCTGCGCTGGAATGACGCGGCCCCGGCGCTCGTCTCCGCGCGGGTCGGGGGCGGAGAGATACTGATGCTCGGGACTTCGCCGGAGCGCGCGGCGGGCGACCTCGGCAGCTCCTCGGCCCTCCCTGCGCTGGCGTCTTCCGTCGCGCGTGCGAAGGTTGCGCCGAGCGGGCCAATCGCAAGGGAAATCGGCACGGCGGTTCGGCTGGGCGTTGCGCCGGAGACGGACGTGAAGATCAGCGATGGGGGCGGCCGCGTCTTCTCCGCCAGGGCGAGCGAACTGGTCAGGCAGCCTCTGAGCTATTTCCCGGAGCCCGGAATCTACCGGCTGGATGTCGCCGGGACGACACGCTTCATGGCCTTCAACGCGCCCGCCGCAGAGTCCGAGCGCGCGCTGGCGACCGCCGAACAGTTGAAAAGCTCTTTCCTGGCGGGCGAGACGAAGAGCTTCGCGGCGGCGGAGTCAGCCGACCGGCGCGCAGCGGCAGAGCGTGAAGGCTCGGCCTGGCGGTACTTCCTCTGCGCCTCGCTGCTGTTCATGCTCGCGGAATTATTCGTCTCCGTTCGAGGGGGTGGGGCAAACGCTGCGCCCGGAGCGGCGACAGTGGATGCTTCGCCTGCTTCCGAAGTCAAGAGAAACGTGAGACTCGAAAGCAGATGAGCGCTTCATCGCCAGCCCTTGATTACGAGCGGCGCGGGCCCGACGGCCGCGCGGCGGACGTGCGCGCAGCCCTGCTTGAGCTGGATTTTAGGCGGAGGCTCCGGCGCGCCGCTGCGATGGCCACAGCAGCGTCTGCGTGTGCGCTTGCCTGGCTGTGCCTGACGGCCTTCGCGGATTACGCCTGGCCGCTCCCGCGCGTCGTTCGCGGCGCAATGCTGCTGGCCGCCCTGCTGCTGACTCTGGCGGCGCTAGCCCGGTCCGTCCTGCTGCTCGTCAGACGACGCGGGCTCGCGGAGGTCTCACGCGAAATAGAGCGCGCGACGGGCAGCAGCCGGAACACGCTGGCGACCTTCGCCGAGTGGACCGAGAGCGCGGAGGCGCGTCCGGGCGGTGCGTACATGCTCGCGCGATTGGAGGGACAGGCGCGACTTGAGCTGGAGCAGCTTGACGAGCGTATTGCAGTGCCGCGTCAGGGCGCGATTCGCGGTGCGGCCGGGCTCGCCCTGATGCTCCTCTTCCTGTTTGCCTTGAGCCTGCTCGCGCCGGTGGCCTTCCGGCGTGAGGTCCGGCGCGTCGTCCGGCTCGCGACGGATGAGAGGGCAGCGCAAGGCTCGGGCGCGGGCGATGCTTCTGCGAGCGCGGGCGATGCGGAGGACGCAATCGTCCTGGAAGAGCTGCGCGTGCGCGTCGTGCCTCCGGCCTATTCGGGCCTCGGCGTCGAGGATGTCCAGGGCGATGCTCCCGTGCGCGTGCTGGCCGGTTCGAGAATCGAGGTGACTCTACAGGCGCGAGGGACCGTCGAGGGCGCGACGCTCAGCTTCAATGGCTCGACTGATGCGATGCGCGCCTTCGGGCAGGGACGCTTCGGCGCGGCTTTCAACGCGAGCACGAGCGGCGCGTTTGAAGCGCGCCTCCTGGCCGCGGAAAGACTCGCGCCCGCGCCGCTCGTGCGTGCCCTGGAAGTTTACGGCGATGCTCTGCCGGAAGCCCACCTCGTCGAGCCCGCGAGCGATCAGTTATTGCGCGCCGTGCCGGATGCGCCCGTCGTCGTGCGCTGGACTGCGCGCGATGACCTGGGGTTGGCGGGCGTCGCGCTCAAGTACATCAAGAGCCGCGGCGAGGGCGACGCGGCGAAGTTTACGAACGGCGAAGCGAGCGCCGGGACAATCGAGCGCCTGAGCGCACGCGAGTGGCGCGGGGCCGCCGCGCTGGAGCTGCGGCGGCTGGGGATGCAGCCCGGCGACACGCTCGTCTTCTGGCTCGAAGCGCGCGACCGCAACCCGGCGGCCAATAACACGGGCCGCTCGGCGGGCCTGGCCATCGCCATCGCCGCGCCCGCACCCGCCAGGCTCGACCTCGGCGACCTGCTGCCCAACGAGATCGGCCGCTTTCTGCTGAGCGAGCGCCAGATCATCATTCGCACGGAGAAGCTGCACGCCGCGCGCGCGCGTCTCTCCCGCGACGAGCTGCTCCGGCAGTCCAACGAGATCGCCGCCGAGCAGCGTGAATTCAAAAATTCGTTCAACGATTACATCAAGGTCGAAGGCGCAGGGGAAGAAGCGCAGAGTGGCGACGGCGAGAAGCCTGCGAGCGTCGAAGAGCGTGTCCGGGCGGCCGAAGACGGGCGGACGGCCCCGCACTATCACGGCATCCCTGAGCCGCCTGCGGGCAGCGCCGCTTCCGTCAGGGAGATGGTCTACGCGATTCGCGCGATGTGGGATGCGGAGGAGGCTCTGAGCACGGGCGAGACGGCCGGTGCTCTCGAAAGAGAGCGCGAGGCGCTGGCGCGGCTCAAGCGTGCGCAGGCCGCCGTGCGCTACGTCCCGCCAATCGTCGCGCGCAGCCAGCCCGTCGATCTCAAGCGGCGTTATGCGGGCGAGCTGGCAGAGATCAAGACGCGGCTGGAAAAACTGTCGCGGCGCCCCGCCTCGAAGGAGGAGGTAGTGCTGCGGGCTGCGCTCGCGGACGCCTACGCGGCGCTCGGCGATTTGCAGGAGACGCTGGGCGTCCCGGCCGGTGTGCGCCAGGGCGCGACGGCCCGCGCGCGCCAGCGAGCCAGGCAGGCCGCCGACAGGCTCATCGCGCTGCAAGGCGGAGACCATGCCGCGACGATTGCCGAAGCGGCCGGGCAACTGCGAATCGTCGAGACGGAGCTGGGGCAGGCCGAGACAGGCGGCAGCGCCGATGAGTTTGCCGCGCGCATGGCCAGGCCGCTCGCCCTGCTGGCCCGGGCCGCCTCCGACCTGTTTGCCATCGCAGAGAGCCGCACGCGTGCCACAGGCGGCGACGCCGGTTCTCTCCTGCCCGCGTCGGATGCAGAGGCCGCAGACTATTTCCGTCGCCTCCTGAAAAGCAGGTAGACGGGCAAAAGGCTCAAGGAAGAGGAAGCCGCAGTGATCGGTCCAGTCATTCTATTATTGGCCGCAGTGCCGCATCTGCTGTTAGCCGCGGCGCAACGTCTGCCTGTCTGCCTGACCGCGTGTCGGCATGCTCCGGCGTTGCTTTTCCCGGCGGTCGTGCCGCGGCTTTCACCTGCGGGGCGGGCTTTGCTGGTTGCGGGGGCGGCCGTCTCCGCCTCTGCGCTGGTCTATTACTGGCGCAGCCTGGCCGGGCGCGAGAGGGGCACGCGCTACCGGCTGATGGGCTTACGCGCGTTGACGCTGCTCCTGACGATGTGCGCGCTCGCCGGGCTCAGCTTTGAATACAGGAGCGCAGCCGGGGGACGCATTCTGCTGGTGCGCTCTCTGCACGGTGGGCCTGCGCCCGGCCCGGCCGCGACGGGCGGCCCGCTCGCCGTAGATGACGGCGCGCGTGTGACCATTGCCGCTTTGCAGGCCAGAGGGTTTGAAGTGGTGGAAGCTGGCGCAGCGAGCGCCTTCGAGGAGCTGCGGCCGGGCGGGGCAGCTTTCAGCGCGGCGATAGTCTCGACGGACGAACGGCTCGGGCCCGAAGACGCGCGGCGTGAAGTCGAACGGGCGGGCGAGGCGGCGGGCGGTGCGCCCGTTTACGTGGTCACGGATTTGACGCCGGACGAAGGGCCGCGCGTGACGCTCGAAGAGGTGACGATCCAGGGCCGTGCGATGAGGGGCGTGCCGCTCTCCGTGCGCTGCCTGATTCATGCGCGCCGGATGCAGGGCCGCGAATCGCTCGTCACCATCTCGGACGAGGCGAAGACGCAGGCGGCCGTGCGCGTCTCCTGGAAGACGAACGAGGAATGGCAGACGGTGATGCTGGAAGTCGTGCCGAAGGTCGCAGGTTGGACGGGCTACTCGGCGCGCGTCGAAGCGGCTGGCGCTGAAGAGGGACAGGGAGAGCAGTCGCGGCCCTTCAATCTCTACGCGGAGGAGCGCCGCCTGCGCGTGCTCTTCTTCGAGGGCGAGCCGACCTGGGAAGGGAAGTTCATCCGCCGCGCCCTGGAGCAGTCCGGGCTCTTTGAAGTTGACTCTTTCGCAGAGGTCAGCCGCGCCGCGACCGTCGGGTTATCCGAGACGGCCGAGGCACAGCCCGCAGACGAAAACGAAGGGCAGCAGAAGCCTGCGGCGGGCGATAAGCGGGCGACGGCCAATCCGCCCGGAGCTAAGTTGCACGGCGCGCTCCAGGGCGCGTCGCAGCTCAACGCTTACGATTGTGTGATCGTCGGCGCGACGCCGGACGCGATGCTCTCGGCCGCAGAGGTTGCGCGCCTGGACCAGTGGGTCGAGCGGCGCGGCGGCGGCCTGGTCGTGCTCGGCGGCAACAGCTTTGCCGGTTCAATCGCCGCCCCGACGGGAAAGCTCTATCCGCTGCTGCCCGCGGAAATCAGCCCGCAGGGATTCACGTCCGATTCTCAGCAACTGTCGCGCGGTATTCCTTTGGAGACGGAAAAGACGCGCGCACGCTTCGCGCTGATGCCGACGGATGCGGGGGCGGGGGGTGCTCTGAGCGGTTATCTGAAGGCCAGCGAAGCGGAAGCGAAAGCGACCGCCATGTTGACGGGAGCGGGGCTTCAGTTGGGCGGGCTGCGTCCGGGCGCTGTGACGCTGGCCGTGTCCGCGCAGATGGGCGCGGGCGCACAGAGCGAGAGAGGCCAGCCGCTCGTAGCCGCCATGCGCTACGGGATGGGGCGAACGCTGGTTTTCGCCCCGGCCGATTCCTGGCGCATCCGCACGGGCGCAAGCGGCGAGCAGGATAATGCGGGCGGGGCGTTCGGCGCTCTCTGGCAGGGCATAGTGCTCTGGGCCGCGGCAGGCGCGCGCCCGCCCGTCGAGCTGGCCCTGAGCCACGAATCGCCGGGCGAAGGCAGCATCGTGACGGCCGAGCTGCGCGTGCGGGACGCCTCCTTTCTGCCGCTGAAGATCGAAAAATTGAGCGCACGCTTGCAGCCGCTGGCCGAGAGCGCGCCGGACGCTGAGACGGGCGCAGAGACGGCGGGCGTGACAGGGCCGCGTGAAATCGCCTTTGCGCCTGACGCGGAGGACGCGAATATCTGGCGCGCGCGCCTCGTCTTGCCCGAGCGCGGGCGCTATAGGCTCGAAGCGGAGTACGGGGCGGGCGGGCGCACCGGAAGCGTCGAGAAACGGTTCGCGGTGGTTGCCGCGCCGCCCGCGCCCGGCCCCGGCGCGACCCGCGATACGCTGCGCCGTCTGGCCCGCGAAAACGGCGGCGACCTCGTCACCGCTGCCGACCTGGACGCCCTCGCCGCAAGGCTCCTCGCCGCCTCTTCAAACAATGAGAGCGTCGCCCGCGCCTGGGAATTGCGGACGTGGTGGCCGCTCGCCTTCATCATTCCCCTCCTGCTCTCGCTCGAATGGCTCACCGAAAGGCTCGGCGGGAGAAGGAAGGAGGAGGGATGAAGGAAGATGAGGGAAAGCCCGCGCGGCAATAGGCGCAGCGCGGTCTGAGCAGTCGTCAGGAGCCAAAAGAGTTCGGAGGAGCGGAAGGGGTTCGAGCCGTCGGAGGGGAAGAGTCAGGACAAGCAAATGCGGCGGCGTTTTCGTCCGGCCGCTGCTCTTAATTCTTTACGACAACCGGGTTTAGTGGTTTCGCGTGCGGATCTGTCGAGGCTACGGCATCGCGGCGAGCGCTTTGTGCGTCTAAGACTTTGTGATGGGTTTACCGAACAAGGGAAAAATCGTCGGGTGCGTCGTTTTGATGGGGTTGCTGCTGACGGCGTCGTGCGGGAATAAGCGCGCGGCGCGCACGAGGGTGGCTCCCGCGATGGCCGTGCCGGTGGCGCGGACTCTGCCGCCGCTGCCCGTGCGCCCGCTCTCTGAGAAGCTGAAGGCCATGCGCGAGCGGACGATGCGCGTCGCCGCCGAGCTGCGCGAGCTTGGATTTACGGGCGAGGTCGGGATGGCCGAGCTGTCCGGCTGGGAATACGGGACGCGCGCCAGCGAGATGGCGCAGGTGCTGGGCGGCGAAGACCTGCGGGCGATGAGCAGGCTGGCGGCGGCTGGCGGCGTGCTGCCCGAAGGCACGGACCTGGCGTCGCTGGCGGCCAGCTTTATGGCCGTCTCGGCGGGCGCGACCTATTCGCCGCTCGATAAGCAGGTGCTGCTCGTTGACCGCTTCAAGGACGAATCACTGCTCACGCACGAGTTCGTTCATGCCCTTCAGGACCAACACTTCGACTTGATGAAACTGCTGGTCGTGCGTCCCTACAACTTCGACCGGATGGAAGCGGCCTTCGCGCTGATCGAAGGCGACGCGATGAACGTCCAGCGGCGGATGGAGCAGGGCGAAGCGTATGGCCGCCGCCCGCTCGAAGAGATTACGCGGCAGGAGGGCGAGCGCTTCGGCGAGTATCGCCGGGAGGTCGGCCGCTTTTTCCCGGCGCTCCTGACCGAAACCTTCATCTTTCGTTACCGCGAGGGCACGCGCTTCGTCGAAGCCGTCAGGCGCAGCCGCGGAGAACGCGGCGTTGACGAATTGTTCGAGCACCCGCCCGCATCGAGCGAGCAGATTCTCCACTTCGATAAGTATCAGGCCAACGAGCTGCCGCGCGAAGTCGGGCTCAATGAAGACGCCTTCGCCGCCGAAGGCTGGCAGAGCGTGACTTCGACGCCACTCGGCGAGATAGGGATGCGCGGCCTCTTGATGGCGGGCATCGCGGAGAAGGAGGCTGTCCGCGCGGCGGCGGGCTGGGGCGGCGACCGCGCCTACCTCTTCGAGCATGAGGGCCGCGCCCCGCTCTTCGTCTGGACCACGGCCTGGGATAAGCCGTCGGACGCGGAAGAGTTTTTCAACTCCTATAACGGGTTACAGCAGAGCCGCAACGGCACGCAGGCAGAGGCTGCGTCCGCCTCGGGCGACGCGGCGCAGGCCGCCTGGCGCGAGGCCGGACGCCTGACGCTCATCCGTCGCACGGGCGACCGTGTGATCGTCATTCGCGGCGCGGAAGCCGACGTTAACGCCGCGCTCGCGCTGGCCCAGGGCTAGGCCCGGCCGCCGGTGGCTTTTCGGCTCGCCGCCTCCCGATAGCCTTTTATCCGGCACAGCGGAGCGGCCCTCGCCCGGCTCTCCATATTTGACTCGCTGCCGGAATTGGCGTAGATAGTTTCTGATCTGAAAATATTTAAGACAGGCTGCGGCTATGAAAGCAATCCTTCTCGTGCTCCTGCTGGTCTGCCTGGCGCTCGGCCAGGCCGGTTGCGGGTCAAAGAGCAATCAGTCTTCGACGAATGTGAATCCGGCGGATGCGGCTCCACCTGCGGTCGCGGGCGGGACTGCCAACGACGGCGGCGGGCAGCCCCAGCCGGAGGCCCGGAAACTGCTGGAGCAGGGCAATGAGCTGGCGCGCCAGGATCGCGACAAGGAGGCCGCGGAGGTCTACAAGCAGGCCCTTCAGCTTGAGCCGGACTTTGCCGAGGCGCATCTCAGGCTGGCTTTCAGCTACATCGTGCTGGGCGAGAAGGACGAGGCCGAGAAGGAGTATGAAAAGGCCGCCGACGCTTACCAGAAATACGTGCGCCGCAATCCGAAAGACGCCAGGGCGCTCTTTAACATGGGGCTCGCCTACGGCAAGATAGGCAAGCCGGACCAGGCGGTCAAGGCCTTCCGCGAAGCGGCCAGGTTGGAGCCCGAAGACAGCGAGAAACAGTATGAGCTGGGCATCGCATATACCAAGATGGCCCAGTATCAGGAGGCCGTCCAGGCCTTCCAGAAGACTTTAGAGCTGGACCCCGATAACTATCGCGCGCAGGAGGCCCTGGAGAGCGCCAAGCAGGGCGTCCAGCGAATCCAGGCGATGGTCAAACAGCAGGAAGCACAGATGCGGCGACAGGCTCCCAAATCCAAGAAGCCCGAAGACGCAAACGCCAACTCCAACGCCGACCCGGTCGCCAGCCCGAGCCCTCCATCCCTTTAACAACTCAGGTGTTTTACTCCTTGACTGCGCCCGTTCCGGCACTCGTTTAGCCGGACGGTTCGCCCGTTTCTCAGCCGCTTGAATGCAGACCCGGCGTGCGTTTGCCGTAACGCAAAGCCGCACTGCGCAGCCCGTCCTCCCCGGTTGATGCCCGGAAGTTTTTAGACTTTTCTCTCAGAGGAAGATAACGCCGATGCAAAGCTCGAAGCCGCAGATTATTCCGCAGATTATTCCGCGCCTGTTGATGATGCTGCTGCTGGTCGCCTGCGCCGTTCGGGTTGACGCGCAGGAGTCCGGCGAGCCGCAGTTCAAGATGCCCTGCCAGGAGGTTCTCAAGCTCGGCCTGGATAAGTTCGCGGACGTTTATGGCGAAAGGGCCGGGGGCTATTCGACGGCCGGGCAAAAGCAGGCGTTCGCTTATTACGTTGACTGCCGTCGGCCCGCTAACGATAGGCTCGCGCGCTCGCTGCCGGAGGCGCGCCGCCGCCAGGTAAATGCGATTAGAGACGAGCTGGCAAAGATGGGCAATGCCTCCTGGGAGATGATTTACACGCAGGAGGGCGGCGGCACTATGTACGCGGTGGCGGCCTCCGGTGCATACGCCACGCGCGAAGATTTTATAGGGACGTTGATAGAGTCGCTGCGGCTGCCCGACCAGGCTCAACCGCGCGCACGACGGCGCGCCAATGCGAGCCTCCTGAAAGTCCAAAGGCTGCTCTTGAGCAGGGCCCGGACGAAGATAGAAGGGACCGGCTTTGCGTCTGCGGCCGAGCAGCGCAGGCAGTATCTGGGCCAGCTGCGGGAAGCCAGGGCGGCTGCGGCGCGCTTGCAGCAACTCGTTCGCAACCTGCCCGATGCGGCCGCCGCGCGAGTCGCCGCGCGAATGGCAGACGAAGTGCGGAACCTTGAAGAGTAGTGAATTAGCGAAGAACCTTGAAGGTTAGTGAAGAGTCTTTTAGTGAAGAGTCCTGCAAGATTAAGGGCGGGGTGTTTCTTTTGCCAGGCGCGTGCGGGCGATGGCGATCAGCTCTTCGACGGGGCGGCAGGCTTCGCAGGCATAGACGTTGGCCGCGCCGAACGCGCCGCCCGTAATGATGAATCTCCCGTCGGGGCTGAAGGCCGCGCGCATGACGCCCGCCGGATGCCCGCGCAACTGTCCGACGATGTGACCCGTGCCGACTTCCCAGACGCGCGCCGTGCTGTCATCGCCGGCCGTGACGAAGTATTTGCCGTCCCGGCTGAAGGAGGCATCATTGATGCCGCTGGTGTGCGCGCGTAGCTCGGCCAGGCTGCGCCCTTCGCTCATCTCCCAGAGATGCGCCGTCCTGTCCCTGCGTGAATAGGAGATGAAGGCGTCGAGCTTGAGGGCCGTGTCAATCGCATCGTCGAGAGCCGCAAAGGCGCTCTTGAAATCATCGTTCCGGCGAAAATGGAGCGGCTCTATCCCCTGTAGAGACAACGGTTTGGCTTCCGCAGCGACTTCACGGTGGAGGAGCGGGACGAGATGCTTGTCGAGCTTGACGGCCTGGGCCAACTCTTCCAGGCACTGCTCGGAAACGACCGATTCCGGGCTAATGACGAAAATGAAGTTGGGGGCGGCCTCGATGCGCGAAAAAATCTCCTGCCGACGGTCGCCCGCAAACGGAGTGTCCTTCCAGTCAATCCAGAGTTTCTGCCTGTTTCCCCTGAAGGCTTTGTCCAGTTCGCGAATCAGGTCCTGGTCGCTGGGCGAGTATGAGATGAAGGTATCGGAGAGGGCTTCGCGGGGAGCCGAAGCTGCGGCACGCGGGGCGTCTGCCGCGGGGGCTGCGTTCGCGGCGGCAGAAGGTCTGATTTTCAGTTGAGCCAAGGGCTTGCTCCGGGGGAAGAGGTCTTAAGTCCAGCGCCGACACGCATTATGACATAAAAATTTGCCCGGCTGGGAGATGGAGGCGCTAGCCCGCCGGTCGGGCGTGAAAGCGGCTCCGGCCGAAATGCGCCGCGCGGCTTCCGGCGCTTGACAGATGCGAGCTTGTTTCGTATAGTCTCTCGTTTCGGACTAACAGTCTGAGTCTATACAGTGCAACGCTTAGCGGGTTCTGTCGGTGTGGAGGCGTTGCCCGGCCGTGATGCGGTAAACACGGTCGCTTGACAAATATTGTGGCGTAAACAACGCCCGCCAGCCGCGAATCCGGCCTCCTCGAAGAAAGAGGCCGCTTTCGTTCCAGCCGACGGGCACGCGGGCCGTTCAGATTTCGGACGGTTCATCCTTCAAAAGGCGACGCCACAGAAAAGTTTCGGCTCGAAGGGAAGCCATTATCCACACCCGGTTAGTATCCAGAACATCCCTCAATCATAATTTTAAGACAGGGCAGCCCCCTGCGCTGACTACCGGACGAGTTTCGGAAAGAGGCAGGTTACGGCTCCTTTTGCGCTCTTCGCAAGAGAAAGCGCGACCCGGCTTTGGACAGAAGTTAGGAAGAGGATAACGAACAGTGCCGACAATCAACCAACTCGTTCGCAAAGGCCGCCAGGCAGTCAAGTATAAGACGGCCAGCCCTGCGTTGCAGGAGTCGCCGCAGCGCCGCGGCGTCTGTACGCGCGTCTATACGCAGACGCCGAAAAAGCCCAATTCGGCGCTCCGCAAGGTGGCCCGCGTGCGCCTGACCAACGGAATCGAAGTGACGACCTACATCCCCGGCGTCGGCCATAACCTACAGGAGCACTCAATCGTGCTCATCCGCGGCGGCCGCGTCAAGGATTTGCCGGGCGTGCGTTATCACGTGATTCGCGGGACGCTCGATTCTGTCGGCGTCGCCGACCGCAAGCAGGGACGCTCCAAGTACGGGGCCAAGCGGCCCAAGGCGGGCGCGGCAGCCGGTGCTGCCAAAGGCAAGAAGTAAGAGTTTCAAGTCTTCAGTTTTGAGTTTTCAGCAAAATCACCTGTGCTTGCTGGCCGCTCGCAACTGAAAACCGCAAATCGAAAACCGGAAACTGAGATATGCCAAGACGAAGAGTTGCTGAAAGACGCGAAGTGTTGCCCGACCCGGTCTATAACAGCCCGCTGGTGACCAAGTTCATCAACGGCGTGATGTGGGGCGGAAAGAAATCAACTGCCGAGGCGATTTTCTACAATGCCTTGACGCAGATTGGCGATAAGGCGGGCGAAGAGCCGCTCAAGGTTTTCAAGCGCGCGATTGACAACGTGCGGCCGACCGTCGAGGTCAAGTCGCGGCGCGTCGGCGGCTCGACCTACCAGGTCCCGATTGAAGTGCACCAGGAGAGGCGCGGGGCGCTCGCCATTCGCTGGATCGTCCAGTATGCGCGCGCGCGCGGCGAAAAGACGATGATTGACCGCCTCGCCGGGGAGCTCCTCGACGCGGCCAACAATCGCGGCAACGCCGTTAAGAAGAAGGACGATACGCACCGCATGGCGGAAGCCAACAAGGCGTTTGCGCATTACAAGTTTTAAGGGATTAGCAGCCAGAGTGGCCCACTCTAAGGAGCACGGCCGCTGTCAGGCTCGCCGCCGGACGGAAGGGGGGCTTCCGCCATGCGGCTTGAGCCTCAACGGTAAGGGCTTGCGGCTCACTCGCTGCTAAGGAATTTGGTGAACGATCATGGCCAAGCACGACTTAAATAAGTTCCGCAATATCGGCATCATGGCCCACATTGATGCCGGTAAGACGACCACGACCGAGCGCGTCCTCTATTACACGGGCGTCTCGCACAAGATCGGCGAAGTGCATGAAGGCACGGCGACGATGGACTGGATGGAGCAGGAGCAGGAGCGCGGCATCACGATTACCTCGGCCGCCACGACCTGTTTCTGGAAGCGCGAGGGCACGGAGTATCGCATCAACATCATTGATACGCCCGGCCACGTGGACTTCACCATGGAGGTCGAGCGTTCCCTGCGCGTGCTGGACGGCGCGGTCGCTGTCTTTGACGGCGTCGCGGGCGTCGAGCCGCAGTCGGAGACGGTCTGGCGTCAGGCCGATAAGTACGGCGTGCCGCGCATCTGCTTCATCAATAAGCTGGACCGCGCCGGAGCCAGCTTCCAGCGCTCCTTCGATTCCATCGTCACACGTCTTGGCGCGAACCCGATTGCGATTCAGATTCCCATCGGCCTCGAAGACCAGTTCAAGGGCGTCATTGACCTGATTATGATGAAGGCGCTGCTCTGGAACGATGAATCCAAGGGCGCGGAATACGAGATTACGGACATCCCGGCCGAGATGCTCGAAGAGGCCACGGCCGCGCGCGACAAGATGGTCGAAGCCGTCTCCAGCGTGGACGACGACCTGATGATTAAGTATCTCGAAGGCGAAGAGATTTCCGAAGCCGAGATTCGCGCGGCGCTGCGCAAAGGATGCCTCGGACTCAAGCTCGTCCCCGTCGTCACGGGCTCGGCCTTCAAGAACAAGGGCGTGCAGACGCTGCTCGACGCCGTCGTTGATTATCTCCCGAGCCCGCTCGATATTCCGGCGGTCGAGGGCCTTAACCCGAGGACGGGCGAGACCGAATCGCGCCCCGCCGATTCCACCACGCCGTTCTCCGGCCTGGTCTTTAAGATTATGGCGGACAAGCACTTAGGGCAGCTCTCGTTCGTCCGCATCTACAGCGGCACGATCAAGGCCGGGTCCTACGCCTACAATCCGATCAAGGATAACAAGGAGCGCGTCGGCCGCCTGATGCGGATGCACGCCAATAAGCGCGAGGATATTGAAGAGGCGTCGGCCGGTGAGATTATCGCCATCGGCGGCATGAAGCAGGTCACGACCGGCGATACCGTGTGCGACGAGAACAAGCCCATCGTGCTCGAAGCGATGGAGTTTCCAGCGCCCGTCATCCGCGTCGCCGTCGAGCCCAAGACGCGCGCCGACCAGGACAAGCTCGGCGTCGCCCTGAGCCGCCTGGCGCAGGAAGACCCTTCCTTTAACGTCTCGACCGATCACGAAACGGGACAGACGATTATCGCCGGGATGGGCGAACTGCACCTGGAGATTATCGTTGACCGTATGAAGCGCGAGTTCGGCGTCGAGGCCAACGTCGGCAAGCCGCAGGTGGCGTACCGCGAGACCATCACGCAGCCCGCCGCCGGTAAGGAAATCTTCAAGAAACAGACGGGCGGTCGCGGCCAGTTCGGACACGTCGAATTAGAGATCGAGCCCGCGCCCGGCGAAGGCTTTGTCTTCGAGAACGCGATTACGGGCGGCGTCATCCCGCGCGAGTTCATCAGGCCGACCGAGCAGGGCATCAAGGACGCCATGGAGCGCGGCTACCTGGCAGGCTACGAACTAGTGGACATCAAGGCGCGGCTGGTCTTCGGTTCCTATCACGAAGTGGACTCGGACGAGCGTTCCTTCCACATCGCCGGGAGCCTGGCGTTCCAGGACGCGCTCAAGAAGGCCAAGCCCGTGCTGCTTGAACCCATCATGCGCGTCGAAGTGGTGACGCCCGAGGATTACATGGGCGCGGTCAACGGCGACCTCAATCGTCGCCGCGGCCAGATCGAGAAGATGGAGCCGCGTCCCGGCGGGGCACAGGTCATCACGGCCTACGTGCCGCTCTCGGAGATGTTCGGTTACACGACCGACCTGCGCTCCGCAACGCAGGGACGCGCGACCTCGACCATGCACTTCGAGCGCTATGACCAGGCCCCGAAGAACATCGCCGAGGAAGTGATCGCCAAAGTGCAGGGCGTAACGAAATAGTGATTAGGTCGCAGGTGACAGGTGAGAAGAGAAAAACTCTTTCCCGTCACCCGTCACCCAAAACCCGTCACCTATTATTCAAGGAGCGAGAGATAAAAGATGAGCAAGGCAAAGTTTGACCGCAGCAAGCCACACGTCAATATCGGGACCATCGGCCACGTCGACCACGGCAAGACCACTTTGACGGCCGCCATCACCAAAGTCCTGGCCAAACATAACCCCAACGTCTCCTTCACTCCTTTCGACCAG
>DASVWH010000168.1:0-13883 GCA_036389715.1 Pyrinomonadaceae bacterium
GGATTGCTTGATGAGCGCCTCGTTTATCTCCTCCTGCCGTTTCAATTCCTGCTCGTAAATCCTTGAGCCGTCTGCGCCATTGCGCTCTACGTTCTTCGCGTACTCGATGGCGGCCGGAGCAGCAACGAACCCGCCATAGACACAGCTGACGAGTGAGTTTGCGCCCAGGCGGTTCGCGCCGTGAATCGAATAGTCGCACTCGCCTGCGGCCAGCAGTCCCGGTATGTTCGTGCGCTGATTGAAGTCGACCCACAGGCCGCCCATAGAATAATGGACGCCGGGGAAGATGCGCATAGGGACATGGCGCGGGTCGTCGCCGACGAACATTTCGTATATTTCCAGGATCGCGCCGAGCTTACGGTCGAGCGTCTCGGCCGGGATGTGCGAGAGGTCCAGGTAAACCTGGTTGCCGCCGCCGACGCCCATCCCTTCCAGGCAGACCTGGAAAATCTCGCGCGTCGCAATGTCGCGCGGAACCAGATTGCCGTAGGCCGGATACTTCTCTTCGAGAAAGTAAAGCCGCTCTTTTTCGGGAATCGAAGCGGGCGCACGCGTGTCGCCCTCCTGGCGGGGAACCCAGACGCGCCCGCCCTCGCCGCGCGCCGATTCCGACATCAAACGCAGCTTGTCTTCGCCGGGAATCGAGGTCGGGTGGACCTGTATAAACTCGCCGTTGGCGTAACGCGCGCCCTGCTGGTAACAGGCCGAAACTGCCGATCCCGTGCAGACCATCGAATTGGTTGACTTGCCGAAGATGAGCCCCGGACCGCCCGTCGCCATAATCACGGCGTCGGCCTTAAAGGCTTTCAGCTCAAGCGTTTGAAGGTCCATGGCGATGAGCCCGCGGCAGACCCCGTGAGCGTCTAAGACGAGCGACATCATCTCCCAGCCTTCGTACTTCTTGACCTGGCCGTCAACCTCGCGCCGCCTGACCTGCTCGTCGAGCGCGTAGAGCAGTTGCTGCCCCGTCGAAGCGCCCGCGAACGCCGTCCGGTGATGCTTCGTTCCGCCGAAGCGACGAAAGTCAAGCAAGCCCTCCTTGGTCCTCGAAAAGGGCACGCCCATCCGGTCGAAGAGGTAGATGATGGCCGGGGCCATCTCGCACATGGCCTTGGCGGGCGGCTGGTTGGCCAGGAAATCGCCGCCGTAGACGGTGTCGTCAAAGTGCTCCTGGGTCGAGTCGCCCTCGCCCTTCGTGTTGACGGCCCCGTTGATGCCGCCCTGCGCGCAGACCGAGTGCGAGCGCTTGACGGGAACTATCGAGAAGAGGTCCACGGCGTGACCGGCCTCGGCAATCTTCATGGCCGCCGCCAGTCCCGCGAGTCCTCCGCCGACGATTGCGATCTTGATACCGTTACTTCCAGCAGTTGCCATGTCAGTCTAGAAGCCCTCCCAGCAATCCTCCGTGCTGAATGAATGCCGCCGCCGCATTGATCCCGATGGCCAGCAGCACGACGCCGATCCCGATACAGGCATAGCCGGTCAATCTCTGCGCCCGCGCCCCGATGGTAATCCCCCAGTCAACCAGGAACAACCAGATGCCGTTGGCAAAGTGCCAGATGGTCGCCGTGATGCCGATGATATAGATGGCGAAAACCCAGGTCATCATAAATTCGGCGCGCACAATATCGAAGGCCTCATTGTAATGCGTGGCCACCGATTTGGTGTTGAGGCCCGGAATCAGCCCGAAGCGAAAATTGAGGACGTGAAACGTGATGAAGAAGAAGAGAATCACACCCGTCAGGCGCTGAATCGTGTAGAACCAGTTGCGCGGGTAAGGGTATGAGAGATTGTTGGGCCGCGCTTCGAAGGTAATGAACAGGCCGTAGACGGCGTGATAAATGAGCGGGATAAAGATAAATCCCACTTCGAGGAAGAGCACGTAGGGAATGGCCTGTAGGTCCTTGACCGCCGTGTTGAACTCCTGCGCGCCGGTCAGGGCCTTCGAGTTCGTATAGAAGTGCTCCAACAGGAAAGCGCCGAGCGGCACGATGCCCGATAATTGGTGCAGCTTGCGGAGCACGAATGTCCTGCTTAAACGAATGGCCATACTTAAGAAAACACTCCTTCGCCGGAAGGCTGTCGCTTTAATGACCGACGGTCTTCAAAAAGGGCGGGATGATTAAGATTGCACCGAACACCGGGAATTATATGTATTAGCGTCCGGGGTCGCAACCACACGCCGCCTCCCTTTCGGCATGCAACCATCCCGCCTTACTTGGCAATTCGCATCATAGCCCGCCGCCCATATAAGGTAAAATGAAAAATATTGCGCATCTTGTTCAGCTTAACTTATAATTCGCCACTCCGGGTTCCGGCTCAAAACTGAAGAACGAAAACTGAAAACCGCCTGCCGCCATGCAAATCGAGACATTGAAAATCTTCTGTGATCTGGTCGAGACGCAGAGTTTCTCGCAGGCGGCCGAGAGGAATTTCGTCACGCAATCGGCCGTCAGCCAGCAGGTGCGCGGCCTGGAAGAGAAGTTTAAGCGGCGGTTGCTGGAGCGCGTCCGCGGGCGCCGCGAGATACACCTGACGAGCGCGGGCGAGAGCTTTTACGCGGAGAGCCGCAACGTCCTGGCCGCCTACGAAGTACTCCGCGAGCGGATGCAGAGTCTGGACGGCACGGTCACGGGCACTGTTCACCTGGCGACCGTCTACAGCATCGGGCTGCATCAATTGCCGCCGGTCGTGCGCCGCTTCATGGCGCTCTACCCGGCGGCGAAGATCGACCTCGAATACAGCCGCACGACGCGCATCGTCAGGGATGTCCTGAGCGGCGCGATTGAGCTGGGCATCGTCGCCTATCCCGAAAAACGCAGGGGCATCCGGGTGCTGCCGCTGGCGGGCGACCGTCTGGTCTTGATCTGTCCCCCGGCGCATCCTCTGGCCGGGCGCAAGAAGGTCCGCGCCGCCGAATTGAGCGGGCAGGACTTCGTGCTCTTCGAGCGCGACATCCCGACCCGGCGTGCGACCGACCGCATCTTAAAATCGCACGGGGTGACGGTTTGCCGCGTCGCGGAGTTCGATAATATCGAGACGATCAAGCGGGCGGTGGAGGTCGGCTTCGGCGCGGCCATCGTCCCGCGCGCCTCCATTCTCGACGAACAGAAGAGCGGGCAGCTGGCCGTCGTCGCGCTGGCCGAGCCGGAATGGACGCGCACCATCGGCATCATTCACAGGAGCGACCGCACGCCGGGACAGGCGGCGCGTAAATTCATCGAGCTGCTGACGAAGTAGTTCAAGGCTCACAGCTCAAGGTTCAGAGATAAGAGACCTGATTTGACCTTGAGCCTTGAACCTTGAAACTTGAGCTTATGATTGAGGAGTTGACAGGATATTCGGCTGCACGGCTGGCGGCGCTGATACGCGAGCGCGCCGTTTCGCCCGTCGAAGTCCTGGCGGCCCACCTCGACCGGATAGAGCGATTCAATCCGGCCCTCAATGCGATTGTGACGCTCGCGCCGGATGCACAAAAGCGCGCCGCAGAAGCCGCAGCCGCGATCATCCGGGGCGATGCGGTTGGACCACTGCACGGCGTGCCTGTGACGATTAAGGACACGATTGAAACGGGCGGGCTGCGGACGACGAGCGGGTCTGTCCTGCGCCGCCGACACACGCCCGGCGCGGATGCCCCGGCGGTCGCGCGTCTGAAAGCGGCGGGCGCGATCATCCTCGGCAAGACCAACGTGCCGGAGATGGCCTTGCCGTATGAAAGCGATAATCCGGTCTTTGGCCGGACGAACAACCCGCATGACCTGGCGCGCACGCCGGGCGGTTCGAGCGGCGGCTGTGCGGCGGCAATCAGCGCGTGTCTCTCGCCGGGAGGGCTCGGCAGTGACCTCTCGGGCTCGATTCGCGTGCCAGCGCACTTCTGCGGCATCGCCGGTTTGAAGCCGACGACCGGGCGCGTCCCGGCCGCGGGCCATTTCCCGCCGACCGAAGGGCCGTTCTCGCTCGGAGCCGTCCTCGGGCCGATGGCGCGCCGCGTCGAAGACCTCTCGCTGCTCTTCAAGGCATTAACCGGAGCGGGCGCGGCGGATTCTCCGCTCCCCGCCCTGGTCGAGAGAGATAGGCTGAGGGCTCGGCTGCGTGGGTGGGGGGCGGCCTGGTACGCGGATGACGGAATTGTGCCTGTCACGCCGGAGACGCGGCAGGCGGTTCGGGCGGCAGCGCAGGCGCTCGCGGACGCGGGGCTCGCCGTCAGAGAAGAGAGGCCGCCGGGCATCGAGCGCGCGAGCGGCCTCTGGACTCCGCTGTTCTCCCGCGCCGGACTGCTTCAGCTTCGCGCCTTCTACGCAGGCCATGAGGAGCAGGCGGGAGCGTTCGTCAAAGGCATCTTGGGCTCTGCCGCGAGGGGCCTGTCAACTTCGCTCGATCCATTCGCCGGGGCCGCGCAGGAGCGCGCTTCTTTGCTCGCCGCGCTGCTAGAGTGGATGAAGGAGACGCCGCTGATCGTCGCGCCGGTCGGGTCCGTGCCTGCGTTCGAGCACGGCGCGCGCAACGTCGAAGTCGAGGGCCGTTCGTTCGGCGTCTTCCAGGCTTTCGGCTACTCGCGGGCCTTCAACGTCCTGGGCCTGCCGTCGGTTGCTCTTCCGGCGGGGCGTTCGCCCGCAGGACTACCCATCGGCGTGCAGGTCGTCGGCCGTCCGCACGAAGAGCATGCCTTGCTCGCGGCCGCTTCAATCATCGAAGAGGCGCTCGGCGGATGGTTCGAGCCGCAGGGTTTGAAAACCGCGGGCGAGTAAGCGCCGCCTGAATCCTCAAGCGGATTGCCGCGCGGGAGGCGGCACGACCGGCGCAAGCGGCGCGGCCTGGCAATGGCGCGGCAGATAGACTTTCTTCCGGGACCGTTAATCCGTTATAGTCTGAACACGTAATTTCAGGGACGGGGCGAGAGTGCCCGACTGCCTGCTTCGGTTGCTGATGGAGGTTCTATGGACTACCTGATTCCGCTTATCTTCATAATTCTGGGCCTCTTTATTTTGAGCGTTGCCGCGAAGACGATCAGGATCGTGCCGCAGGCGACCGTGATGCTCATCGAGCGCCTGGGGCGCTTCGATAAGATCGCCCAGAGCGGCCTGAACATCATCGTCCCGTTTCTGGATAAGCCGCGCGCCGTTTACTGGACCAACGTGCGCCCCGGCATCTCCTCGATTGACCTCCGCGAGCAGTACATAGACCTCCCGCCGCAGCCCGTCATCACGCGCGATAACGTGACCATCCACGTTGACTCGGTCGTCTACTGGCAGATTACGGACCCGGTCAAAGCCGTCTACGAGGTGACGGACCTCCTGGGCGGCATCATCCAGCTGACGATCACCGGGATGCGCGCCGTGATGGGCGACATGGACCTGGACCACACGCTCTCGCAGCGCGACCAGATCAACGCCAAGCTGCGCATCATCCTCGACGAAGCGACAGACAAGTGGGGCGTCAAGGTGACGCGCGTTGACGTGAAGAACATCAACCCGCCGGAAGACGTGCGGATTACGATGGAGAAGCAGATGACGGCAGAGCGCACACGCCGCGCTCTGGTCCTGCAAGCCGAAGGCGACCGGCAGGCTGCGATTACACGCGCCGAAGGTGAGAAACAGGCGGCCATCACGCGCGCCGAGGGCGAAAAGGAGTCGGCCATTCTCCAGGCGGACGGGCAGGCGCAGGCGCGTCTGCGGCAGGCGGCGGCCGAGTCCGAAGCCATCTCACGCATCTCTCAGGCAATGCTCGGGCACGGCAACCCTGCGCAATACTTAATCACGCAGCGTTACATCGAGAGCCTGCGCGACATGACGCGCACCAATAACTCAAAGGTCATCTTCATGCCGGTCGAGACCGCCAGCATGCTGTCGAGCGTCGGCGCGATCAAGGAGATGCTCTCCGAAACGGGCGAGAAGCGCGACTCGTCAAACGAGGGCACACAGCCGCCGCCGCCGCGCCCCCGACAGCTTCCCACTTAAAGAGCAGCAGAGAGGCTGAAAGTGTCAGGATTTAAGCCGAATCCTGACACTTTCGGGCTTCATCCCGCCTTATCCATTCCGGCCTTTTCTCCTTCTCATCAGCGTTGCCGGGAACTCGTCGCTCGCCGGGAAAGCCCCCGGCGGATTAAAGTCCCCGGCCGATTATTGTGCGTGATTGGAATTGCCGTTCGTTAGCGCGTTATTTAAATGGGAGGGCTGCGGACTGGAGTGTGGAGTTCCGGCGGGGCCGGGACTGCTTTAACTCTCTGTCCGGCGCTCGCCGCGCAGTCGAAACAGTCAAAGGCATCTCAATCTTGAAAGGACAGGCCATGAGCATTAATCGCAGCAACTCTTTTCGCCTCTTCGCCGCCGCCGCCATCATTCTCCTGACGCTCTCGTTGACCGCAGCGCAGAAGGGGACGACCATCAACCGGAGAGTCCAGTTCCCGCGCGGCCGGACGACGGCCGTCATCAAGGGCCGTGCTAACTGGGGCGCTAATTACGTTTACAGGCTGCGGGCGCGTGCCGGGCAGACCATGATCGTGCACATCACAGGGGTCACGACGTTCAGAATCATCGCGCCTGGAAGCCGCAACTACGAAGCACTGGACGGCGCAGATAACGTGCAGGACTGGACGGGCGAGTTGCCGAGC
Source organism: Pyrinomonadaceae bacterium (assembly GCA_036389715.1). Classification (GTDB taxonomy): domain Bacteria; phylum Acidobacteriota; class Blastocatellia; order Pyrinomonadales; family Pyrinomonadaceae; genus DASVWH01. The sequence goes on from DASVWH010000168.1 coordinate 6,611, forward strand.
ACGGGCGATTACCAGATCATCGTCGGCCACGCCAACGACAACTACACGCTGGCCCCGTACACTATGGAAGTGACGGTCAGATAGCGGCGCGGCCGACCCTGTTTCCAGAGCCGACCCCCTCTCCCCCGTATCCCCAATCGCCCGGCGGCCCTGTCACCCCGCAGGAGAGATGCCGCCGGGCGCGCCCAGGGTAATCCGCACGCGCGCCCCTGCGCGGCTGGTCCGCAGGGATGCGGGCGGCCAGGCCCTCGCCCTTGCTCTTCTTCCGCCGCCCTTGGCCTTCCTCCGCCGGCTGCCTTCAACTCTCGCCTTCTATTTGAGCCGACACGCCGCACGGGGTAAAGTATCACCCATCCTCTTGAGACCGGACGCGTCACCCAGACAAAGAGCTGCCCCTGCGAAGGAGATGAGAGATGAGAGCCGAACGTTCAGTTGTTGCTTTCAAGACCGGCCTGCTGCTGTGCGGGTTACTGGCTTTCGCTGCGATGACGCGCGCGCAAGGCGCGTTCGACATCAAGGCGCACTATACGAAGAGCGAGCAGTTGATCCCGATGCGCGACGGCGTCAAGCTCTTCACCTCGATTTACGTGCCGAAGGACGGGTCGCAGAAGTACCCGATCATGCTCAGCCGCACGCCCTACAGCGTCGCGCCCTACGGCGCTGACAAGTACAAGGATTCGCTCGGGCCGTCGGCGGCGTTCGCGCAGGAAGGCTACATCTTCGTCTATCAGGACGTGCGCGGCAGACTGATGTCGGAAGGCGAGTTCGTCAACGTCAGGCCGCAGCTCGACGTTAAGAGCGGCCCGTCACAGATAGACGAAAGCACGGACACCTACGACACGATAGAGTGGCTGGTCAGGAACGTGCCGGGCAATAACGGGCGCGTCGGCATGTGGGGCATCTCCTATCCGGGCTTTTACACGGCCGCGGGCAGCATTGATTCGCACCCGGCCCTCAAAGCCGTCTCGCCGCAGGCCCCCATCTCGGACTGGTTCATCGCCGACGATTTTCATCACAACGGCGCGTTCTTTCTGATAGACGCCTTCGATTTCATGACCTGGTTCGGGCCGCCCAGGCCGCGGCCGACCACCGAATGGCCCGCGCGCTTCCAGTACGGCACGCCCGACGCCTACAGCTTCTTTCTTGCGCTGGGGCCGCTCTCGAACGCCAACGCGCTCTACTTCAAGAACAACATCTCCTTCTGGAACGAGATGATGCAGCACGGCACGTATGACGCCTTCTGGCAGGCGCGCAACCTGCGCCCGCACCTGAAGAACATTCGCGCGGCCGTCATGACCGTCGGCGGCTGGTTCGATGCCGAAGACCTCTCGGGCGCGCTCAACGTTTATCAGGCCATCGAGAAGCAGAATCCGGGCATCTTCAACGTGCTGGTGATGGGGCCCTGGTTTCACGGCGGCTGGGCGCGCGCAGAGGGCGGCGCTCTCGGCAACGTACAGTTCGGCTCTCAGACCTCCGTCTTCTACCGCGAGAAAATAGAGCTGCCCTTCTTCAACCATTATCTCAAGGGCAAGCCCGCGCCCGCCCTGCCGGAAGCCTATGTCTTCGAGACCGGCGCGAACGAGTGGCGCACCTATGACGAGTGGCCGCCGCGCAACTCGCGCACGCAGGCTCTCTATTTTCAGGCGGACGGAAGGCTCTCCTTCGGCATGCCCGCCAGCGCACAGGGCTACGATGAATACCTGAGCGACCCGTCAAAGCCCGTGCCCTACATCAATCAGACTTCCATCAGCCGGACGCGCGAGTACATGACCGACGACCAGCGTTTTGCCGCCGCCCGGCCAGACGTGCTGGTCTATCAAACGAGCGAGCTGGCAGAGGACGTGACCATCGCCGGTCCCATCCTCGCCAGTCTCAAGGTTTCGACGACCGGGACGGACTCCGATTTTATCGTCAAGCTGATTGACGTTTACCCGAACGATGCGCCGGACAATGTGCCCAATCTGGCGGGCGTCAGGATGGGCGGTTACCAGATGCTGGTGCGCGGTGAAGTGATGCGCGCCAGGTTCAGAAACAGCTTCGAGCGGCCCGAGCCGATGACGCCCGGCACGCCGACCAGGGTTGAGTTCAAGCTGCCCGACGCGAATCACACCTTCAAGAAGGGCCACCGGATCATGGTCCAAATCCAGAGCAGCTGGTTCCCGCTCGTTGACCGCAACCCGCAAAGGTTCGTTGATATTTACAACGCGACGGCGGCCGATTTCCAGAAGGCCACGCAGCGGGTCTATCGCTCGGGCCGGGACGGCTCGCGCCTGCTGCTCACCGTGACCGGGAGGTGAGAGGGCGCGGAGCGGGTTTTTGAGGTTGACGGCCGCGACCTGTATGTGTCAGAAATAAGAGGGATTAGGGTGTTTCCCGGCTTAAAATGAATTGGAAATTTCTCGCATTACTTTTGACAAAGCGGGATGGCTAACTGGCGTGCGTTTTTCGAGGTCGGCGCTAAAAGAGCGAGAGCGCGCACAGTGTCCGGGAGCGGAGCAGACGGGGCAGGCAGGGAAGCGAGGCTGGAAGTTGATTCGCGCCAGCACGGCCCTGGCCTCATGTCGCCGCGCAGGCTGCGAGGATAAACAGCGAACAAGGGATAGTATGATGTTGAAGGCGATTACGCGCGCCGTCTCAAGAGAGGTCGCGCGGTGCGAGCTGACATTCAGGCAGCGTGAATGTGTGGACTACTCGAAGGCCGTCCGCCAGCACGATGCTTATTGCGCGCTTCTGCGTCGCCACGGCGTAGAGGTCATCAGCCTCGAAGCATCCGATGCGCACCCGGACTGCTGCTTCGTCGCCGACACGGCGGTGGTCCTCGACGAAGTGGCGATCATCGCCAACATGAGCGTGCCCGCGCGCCGCGATGAAATCTTCGGCGTCGAACAAATCCTCGCCATGCACCGCGAAGTCGAACGCATCTCGCCGCCCGCGACGCTCGACGGCGGCGATGTCGTTTGTCTCGGCGCGGAGATTTTCGTCGGCCGCTCGACCCGGACCAACACCGAGGGCATTAAAGCCCTGGCGCGCATCGCCGCCCCCTTCGGCTACCGCGTGACGCCCGTCACGGTCACGGGGAGCCTGCACCTGACGACCGCCTGTAGCGCTCTCGATGAAGAGACAGTGCTTCTCAACCCGCGTTGGATAGATGCCGGGACGTTCTCGCGCGTGAGGGTCCTGCAAGTTTCGGAGGAAGAGCCCTGGTCGGCCAGCACCGTCCGTATAGGCGAGCTGGTCTGCGTCGAATCCGGCGCGCCGCGCACGCTCGAACTGGTTCGAGAGCATTGCGCCGAGGTGGAGGTACTCGACATCTCCGAGTTTCGCAAGGCCGAGGGCAGCCTCTCCTGCCTGAGCATCCTTTTCGGCGACGCAAAGCCGCGTCCGACCTATCAGAGCAGCAGCCAGAACAGGGAGGTGATGCATGCAGAGTGAGCATGCAGCGTATCAGTCGCGTGCGCGCGCCCTGCCCGGGACGCCGGGGCCCGGAGACTCGCAAGCAGACTACGGCCAGGCCGGGCAGCTTTTCACGGAGCTGATGGGCGCCCGGTGTCTGGACCAGCACGTCAGGGACAACCCGGAAGCGACGCTCCATTTCGAGAGCGCGCTTGACCGCGCGCTGTCTCTCGTCTACGACATCGAGAACAATCCGCACGCCTCCGAAGAGGCGGCTGCGCACCTCTTTCTGCAACGCGTGCTCTACCGCATCAATCGTCTTAAGTTCTTCTGGTACGACGATCTCGGTAACTACGATAACGAGCGTTCGGAATACCTGCGCCGGGTCCGCGACCGCGTCGAAGCGGCCTGGCAAGGATGGGAGCTGTCCCGGCTGGAGGTCGAGGCCCTGCGCCGCGAGAACGTGCGTGAAGCCCTCCTTGGCCGCGCCGCAAAGGATGTCGCGCCCGCGCCTTCGGCGACCGGCCTCTACTTTCGCGACGAGGTGACGGAGGCCGGATACAGACGCCTGCTCGCCATCGCCTCGCTCGACGGGCTGGTCGAGGCCAGCCAGCTCTCGCGCACGCTCGGCGGAGTCTCGAACGACATTCACGCCGTCATGACGCGCCTGCTCGTAGAGGAATACGGCGGGGGACGGCTCAATCGCAAGCACTCGACTTTCTTCACCTCGATGCTCTCTGAACTGGGGATGAGCGCGGAGCCGGAAGCCTACTTCGAGCTTGTCCCCTGGGAGGTCCTGGCCGCGATCAACCATAGCTTCCTGTTGTCCGAGCGCAAACGCTTTTACCTGCGCTACGTCGGCGGTCTGCTCTATACGGAAATCTCCGTCCCGGCCTCTTTCGCCAATTATCACGCGGCGGCCGAACGGCTCGGCATGTCCGAGGCGGCGCGCGGATACTGGGACCTGCACATCAAAGAGGACGAGCGACACGGGCGCTGGATGCTGCACGATGTGGCGCTGCCGCTGGCCCGTTTGTACCCGGACCAGGCCTGGGAAATCGTGCTCGGCTACGACCAGCAGAAGCTGATTAGCGACAGGGCCGGAGAGGCGGTCGAGCGTGCTGTGCGTGCTGTCGAATCTGCTGCACACGGCGCTGAGCGGGCCGGGGAGGCCAGGGTGTGACGAGCCGAAGCGCCGGAGAAATTCGCTGTACCTACCTGCTGCCCATCAGGCGCGTGCGCGCGAACGTGGATGAGGCCACGCGCTTCGCCTCGTATTTCGAGATGCTGGCAGAGGCAGGGTGCGAGGTGCTGGCGGTTGACGGCTCGCCGCCGGATGTCTTCGCAGAGCACGCGCGCATCTGGGACGGCTTCTGTCGTCACGTCAGGGTTGACCCGAAATACACGTATCTCAACGGGAAAGTGAACGGCGTGCACACTGGCGTGGACCTGGCGGCCAGCGAGCGCATCATCGTCGCCGACGACGACATTCGCTATACGGCGGCCGACATCGAGCGCGCTTGCGAGCTGCTCGACTCTCACGAGATGGTCCGGCCGCAGAACTATCTTTCCCCGCTGCCCTGGTGGGCGCGCACCGAAAGCGCGCGGATGCTGCTTAACCGCGGCTTCCTCTCGGAGGGCGATTATCCGGGCACTTGCGCCTTCCGCCGCTCGACCATGCTGCGCGTCGGCCACTACGACGGCGACGTTCTCTTTGACAACGAAGAGATCGTGCGCCACTTCGCGCTGCGCGGGGCCGATGTCTGCTACGCGCGGGACTTCTTCATCCTCAAGCGCCCGCCGACCTTCCGCAAATGGATCGAGCAGCGCCCGCGCCAGGCCTACGAAGATTTCGTGATGAGAGTGAAGACGGCGCTCTTCATGACGCTCGTACCGGCGGCGCTTGCGCTCGGGTTTTTTGCCGGAATCCGCGCTCTGCTGGTCTTCGCGGCGGTCGTTTCAATCCTGTCGATGCTGCTGGCGCTGCGCGGGTTGTTGCGTGACCATGCGTACAGATTCTTTCCCGCGTACCTGCTGCTTTACGCGCCCGTCTGGGTGCTGGAGCGGGCGCTGAGCGTCTACTGGGCGCTCTACTGGCGTGTGACGCGCGGCGGCTACCCGTTCGGCGACCGCCTGCTCTCGAAGGGCACGGGCAGGGCCTGGGTGGCGGGCGGGCGCGCACAGCGGCGCCAGCTGTAGAGAGCGTGTCGGAGCGCCAGGTTAATCCCGGCCGGAGAAAGGTTCTTGACGAAGATGCCGGAGAGCGATCAGGGGCGAGCATGGCCGGAGCTTGGCGACATGCCACCGGAAGAGTTTCGCGCCGCCCTGCACCGCGTCGCCGACTGGGTGGCCGACTACCGCGCGCAGATTGAAGGCCGGAGTATCTCGCCCGACATCAAGCCCGGCGCAATCTCCGCCCGCCTGCCTTCAGAGCCTGCCGAAGAGCCCGCCCCGATGGATGAAATCCTCCGCGACTTTCAGGAAATCATCATGCCGGGGCTCGTTCACTGGGGGCATCCGTCGTTTCTCGGATATTTCGGCTCGACGACGACCGCGCCCGGCATCCTCGGCGAGCTGCTGGCCGCCGCTCTCAACGTCAGCGCGATGACGTGGCGCACCTCGCCCGCCGCGACCGAGCTGGAAACCTCCGTGCTCGACTGGCTGCGGCAACTGCTCGGCCTCCCGCCCGAATTTACCGGCGTCGTCTACGACACGGCCTCCGTCGGCGTGCTGCATGCGCTGGCGGCGGCGCGCGAAGGGCTCTCGCTCGACGCGCGCGGGCGCGGCCTCTGCGGTCGCCCGGAGGTCCCGGCGCTGCGCGTCTACGCTTCGGATCAGGCGCATAGCTCGGTCGAGAAAGCGGCCATGACGCTCGGGCTCGGCGAGCGCAACGTGCGGCGCGTGGCCTCCGATGCCTCTTACCGGATGGAGGTTGCGGGGCTCAGGCGCGCAATCGAGGAGGACTTGCGGGAAGGGCTGCTGCCGATGGCCGTCGTCGCCACGGTCGGGACGACTTCGACGGCCAGCGTTGACCCGGTCGAAGAGATCGCCGCGCTCTGCCGTGAGCACTCGCTCTGGCTTCACGTGGACGCGGCTTACGGCGGCGCGATGGCGCTCCTGCCCGAAGGCCGCCCCCTGATGAGAGGCGTCGAGCGGGCGGATTCCATCATCGTCAACCCGCACAAGTGGCTCTTCGTGCCGCTCGATTTCAGCGCCCTCTATGTCCGCAGGCCGGAGCTGCTGCGCGCGGCCTTCTCGCTCGTGCCCGAATATCTGCGCGGCGACGCAGGGCAAGCCGAGCTTAACTACATGGACTATGGCATTCAGCTCGGACGCCGTTTTCGCGCGCTCAAGGCCTGGATGGTCTTCCGCAATTTTGGCCGCCGGGGCCTCGCCGCACGCATTGGCGAACACCTGCGGCTGGCGCGACTCTTCGCTTCACGGCTCGACGCCGACCGCGCCTTCGAGCTGTCGGCCCCGGTCACGATGGCCGTCGTCTGCTTTCGCGCCCTGGCCGCGGAAAGCGACGGCCCTGCGCTCGCCCGTGAAGAGCTGGATGAGTTCAATCGCCGCCTCGTCGCAGCCGTCAACGCGAGCGGAGAGGCTTACCTGACGCACACGGTTTTGCGCGGGCGCGTGGCGATGCGGCTGGCCGTCGGCAATGTGCTGACGACCGAAGAGCACCTGGCGCGGGTTTACAACCTCATCCGGCGCGAGGCCGCCCGCCTCGGCCGCGCTGCCCCGTGAGCCGTTCTCATCAGCAGGCGCGGGCGTGCGGCTAACTAACCTGTAATTAGATAGCTCTACGAGGAGAATGCTCGGCTGTAGGTTCTTTAAAAGGGGCGTTCAGGCCATGATCGGGGTTCGCCCTAAGGCGTCA
>DASVWH010000169.1:0-2380 GCA_036389715.1 Pyrinomonadaceae bacterium
ATTGACGGTCGCATCAGCGTGCTCTACTCCAACAAAGACTACGGCTGTGAATGGAACTACGACTGGACGAACAAGCGATTCGCCACCCATGACAACACGCGCTTTGGCGTCAACATCATCGTCTACGCCCTGACGCACTGAAAGGTGAGCCCCGGCCGCCGGAAAGCGCGCGCCTTCTTAACGATAATTCCGGCGCGGGCCGCAACGTCCTTCGCCCGCAGCGCGATAATGCCCATGTGCGACTCACCGCAGGAACTGCTCATCATCACTGATTTCCCGGACGCGCAGACCTGTCTACGGCTTCGCAGAGAGGCGCGGGCAGCCTTTGGCTCCGATCCGCTTCAGGAAGTCGAAAACGTCACACGCGGCGAACGCAACTCCATCGTTTGCTGGTACTATTAGAGAGCCGTAGATTAAATGAGCACACCGCAGCAACCGACAACTTCTCCGGCGGGCCAGACGCCCGCCACTCCGGCCGCTCCGGGCGGGGCGGCGACACCCGCGCCGATGGATTTCGCGGGCGTCCTGCAACGCATGTTGAGCATCTCGGACAAGGTCAGCGACCTGATCTTTTCGCCGGGCCGCCCGCCGCAGATAGAGCTGGTCGGAAAACTCCAGCCGGTCGTCATCCCCGGCCTCGAAAAGCTGACGCCCGCGCACACCGCCGGAATCGCCAAGGTGATTATCGGTAGCCACTTACGGCCGGGCCATCATGCTGCGGCGGCGCAGAACCTGGAGAAATACGGCTCGGCCGATCTCTCTTTCAGCGCGTCGGGGCTGGGCCGGTTTCGCGTCAACATCTTCATGCAGCGCGGCACGCACGCCATCGTCATGCGCGTTATCCCGCCGCGCCCGCCGCGCTTTGACGAGCTTAGCCTGCCTCCGCAGTTGAGGGAGGTCGCCGAGTTGAAAAACGGCGTCGTCCTCGTCACCGGCCCGACCGGCAGCGGCAAAAGCTCGACGCTGGCCGCCATCATCGACCTGATTAACGAGACCAAGTTTTATCACGTCGTGACCATCGAAGACCCGATAGAATTTCTACACGTGCACAAGAATTCGACCGTGCACCAGCGCGAGCTTCATTCCGACACGATAGATTTCTCGCACGCCCTGCGGGCCGCCCTGCGCCAGGCCCCGAAGGTCATCCTGGTCGGCGAAATGCGCGACCGCGAAACGATTGAAGTCGCGCTCGAAGCCGCCGAGACGGGCCACCTCGTGCTCTCGACGCTGCACACGATTGACGCCTCGAAGACCGTTGACCGCATCATCGGAGTCTTCCCGAAAAATGAGGAGCACGTCATTCGCAACCGCATCGCGCAGTCTTTCCGCTACATCGTCTCGCAGCGCCTGCTGCCGCGCGCCGACCAGAAGGGCCGCGTCGCCGCCATCGAAATCCTCAAAGCGACGGCGCGTACACGCGAGTATATCGAGAAGGGGGAGCGCGAAGGCAAATCGCTCTTGGACGCGATGGAGCAGGGCGACCAGGAAGGGATGCAGACCTTTGACAGCGTCATCGAGAAGATGATTCGCAGCCGTCAGGTGACCAGGGAAGACGCCTTACCTTACGCGACGAACTCCAATAACCTGCTGCTGCGCCTGGCGGACCTGGCCGCGCCTGCGCCGGGACAGACCGCGCAGGACGATTCGATGCTCGATCTGCTTGAACCCTGAAGGGCTCGCGGCGCGTATCGGAGTCAGAGGGCGGGCTTCATAGATTCGGCTTCAACCGGGGCGGGAATGATGACACAATCGAGGATAGACGTTTTCGCGGAGATGGCGAAGCAGCAGCCGGACGATGCGATGATCCGCTACGGGCTGGCCAGCGAGTATCTCAAGGCCGAGCGGTGGAGCGAGGCCGCGGACGAGCTGCGCCATGTCGTGCGGCTCAACCCGGATTACACGGCCGCTTATCAACTGCTCGGCTCGGCCCTGATGAGCCAGGGCCGCAGCGAAGAGGCGCGCCGCGTCTGGACCGAAGGGATAGCGGTCGCCAAACGGACAGGGGCCTGGAAGGCCGGGCAGCACATGGAACGGCTGCTGGCCGAGTCGGATTCCGGGGCCGGGCCGCAGTTCTGCGAATAACCTCGCGCGTGCGAAAGGAAAGAGCCTTCAAGTGAGCTTTTTGAGAAAAGTCTTCGGCCCGTCCAAGGATGAAATCTGGCGGCAGCTTTCGGCGGAACTCGGCGCGGACTTCGTCGAACGGAATTTCCTGCGCGGCAGTAAGGTTCTGGCCCGCGCCGGGGAATGGCTCATCACGCTGGATAACTATACGGTCTCGACGGGCCATACGCACCAGTCCTTCACGCGCATCCGCGCGCCCTACGTCAACAGGGACGGCTTCCGTTTTACCATCTATCGCAAAGGGGCCTTCAGCGACCTG
>DASVWH010000170.1:0-2649 GCA_036389715.1 Pyrinomonadaceae bacterium
CTCCGTCTTCCCTGATATCACCAGCACCTGCCATTCTCTCTCGCTCCTGCTCTCTTCCATCGCCGGTGCTTCTTCCACTATCACGTGCGCATTGGTTCCCCCGATGCCGAACGAGCTGACGCCTGCTCTTCTGGGTGTCCCGTTGCTCTGCCAAGAGCGCAGCCTGTCGTTGACGAAGAAGGGGCTGGAAGCGAAATCGATCTTGGGATTAGGCTCATGGAAATGGAGCGAAGGAGGAAGTTGCCGATGGCGCAGGGAGAGAATGGTCTTAATGAGACCGGTGACACCGGCGGCGGCGTCGAGGTGGCCGACATTGGATTTGACGGAGCCGATGGCGCAGAAGGAGCGTTTATCAGTTTGAGTGCGAAAGGCTTGCTCAAGGGCCGCGATCTCGATGGGGTCTCCAAGCTCCGTGCCCGTCCCGTGAGCCTCGACATAAGTTATATCTTCGGGATTGATTCCGGTGAGGCCGAGCACTTCCGCGATGACATCCGCCTGACCCTTGACGCTCGGCGCTGTAAAGCCGACCTTCAACGAGCCGTCGTTATTGATGGCAGAGCCTTTGATAACGGCGTGGATGGTATCGCCGTCGGCGATGGCGTCCGCGAGCCGCTTGAGAACGACGATGCCGACGCCGTTACCGGCGATAGTCCCGCTCGCTTTGGCGTCGAAGGTGCGACAGTGCCCGTCTTTCGAGAGGATGCCGCCCTCTTCATAAAAGTAGCCGACCTTCTGCGGGATGCTGATGGAAGCGCCGCCCGCCAGGGCCATATCGCATTCGCCGTTGAGCAGGCTCTGGCAGGCCAGGTGCACGGCGACGAGCGAAGTCGAGCAGGCCGTCTGCACGCTCAGGCTCGGCCCTCGCAGGTTCAACTTGTAGGAGACCCACGTCGCCAGGTAATCCTTATCGTTTCCGATCAGCGTGCGAAAGTCGTTCCAGGCTCCGAGCCTCTCGCGGTTCGCATAGAGGTTCACCAAATATGAACTCATGCTCACGCCCGCGTAAACCCCGACGCGTCCCGGGAAAGTCTCGGAATCGTAGCCAGCGTTTTCCAGCGCCTCCCAGGCACACTCCAAAAAGAAGCGATGCTGCGGGTCCGTCAAAGCGGCCTCGCGCGGAGTGAAACCGAAGAACGCGGCATCGAACAACTCCACGTCGTCGAGCGTCGCCCTCGCAGGCACATACCCGTCGCGGCCGAGCACTGCGGGGTCCACTCCTGACGCGAGCAGCTCTTCGACCGAAAAAAAGGAGACCGCCTCCACACCGTTCTTCAGGTTCTCCCAGAACTCTTGAAGGTTTCGAGCCCTTGGGAGACGCCCGTTGAGTCCGACGACGGCAACGTCATTTGTCGAATCGAGCGAGGTTGCGCTGTTCATGCTGTCACACGAAATCCCGGATGGTTCCTAGACGGCTTGATGTCTTTGCCTGTTCCGCCTGTTTTGCTGGCTGAGCGCGCGGCGGTTTGCCGCATGGTCATAGCTGTTTTGCAGCGCGGGCGCTTCACTGCGTTTGCGGCTCAGCTCTTCCGAAAGTGCAGCGATGGTCGGATGCTCGAACAAATCTATAATGGTAATGCCGGGGCCGAGCGCCTCTTTGAGTTTGCCCTGGAGCTGAATCAGCAGCAGCGAATGGCCGCCGAGGTCAAAGAAATTGTCATGCACGCCCACGCTTTCCAGTTGAAGTACTTCCTGCCAGATGCCTGCGATGGTTCTCTCGGCCTCGGTGCGCGGCATCACGAGGTTTGCCTGCACTTCCGTGCGCTCGACTTTCAGCCTGGCCAGAGCGCGCCGGTCAATCTTGCCGTTCGGCGTCAGAGGCATCTCGTCAAGCGTCACGAAGAGCGCGGGGATCATGTGTCCCGGCAGCTTATCTTTGATAAACAGTCGAAGCTCGCCCGCCGTCGGTGCTCCCGGCTCTCTGCCGACCACATATGCGGCCAGACGTTTATCGCCTGATGAGTCTTCTTTGACGACGACGGCCGCTTCGCGCACAGCTTCATGCGCCGCCAGCGCCGCTTCTATTTCACCCAACTCTATCCTGAACCCTCTGACCTTTACCTGCTCATCTATCCGCCCCACATACTCCAGCTTCCCTCCCTTCACGTACCTCACCCAGTCTCCTGTCCTGTACAGCCTCTCTCCTCCCTCTTCGCTGTACGCATCAGGAATGAACTTCTCCGCACTCATCTCCGCCCTGTTCTGATACCCTCTCGCTACTCCCATCCCTCCGATGTACAGCTCTCCTACTACTCCCACCGGCACCGGCCTCTGCTGCTTGTCCAGCACATAGACGCGCACGTTCCCTATCGGCCTTCCTATCGGCGGCTTCTCTTCTCCCTTCAACTCATCCGTCAATGTCGCGCAGACGGTGGCTTCCGTCGGTCCATATGCATTGATGAGCCTGCGCCCCTGCGCGCTCCATCGCTGCACTACTTCGCGCGTGCAGGTCTCGCCCGCACAAACGAGTGTCCGCAGCGCCGGTAGCTCTTCGGCAGGCAGGGCGGAAAGAAGTGAAGGAGGGAGAGTAACAGTAGTGATGGCCTGTTCTCGGAGCAGGGAGATGAAGTCAGGGCCAGGGAGCAGTTGTTCGGGGCGAGCCAGGTGCAGCGCAGCACCGGCCAGAAGAGTGACGAAGATTTCAGAGACGGA
>DASVWH010000171.1:0-16386 GCA_036389715.1 Pyrinomonadaceae bacterium
GCACGGGCACGAGGATCACCTGGGGGCGCTGCCCTACATCCTCAAAAAGTTCAACGTCCCGGTTTACGCTTCGCACTTTACGGTCGGCCTCGCGGAGAGAAAACTCGAAGAGCACGACCTGATGGACGATGTCCTGATACACAGGGTGGACCCGCGCCAGGTGGTCGAGATCGGCCCCTTCAAAGTCGAGTTCATACGCGTCTCTCATTCCCTGGTTGACTGCTTCTCGCTGGCCATCAGGACACCCGTGGGAACCATCATTCACACGGGCGATTACAAGGTTGACGAGACTCCGGTCATCGGCGAGCCGATTGACCTGCGGACGCTCAGGAGCTACGGGCAGGAGGGCGTGCTGGCGCTGCTCTCGGATTCGACCAACGCGACCGTGCCCGGACGCACGCCTTCGGAGCGCGCCGTCATTCCGGCCTTCGAGGAGATTTTCGCGGAGGCCCGCGGGCGCATCATCGTCGCGGCGTTCGCTTCCTCGATTCATCGTCTCCAGATCGTGCTCGACATAGCGCAGCAATTCGACCGCAAGGTCTGTGTGCTGGGCCGCTCGATGCAGAAAAATGTGGAGATAGCGGACGAGCTTGGCTATCTTGATATTCCCGACGGGTTGCTCGTCAGCCTGGGCCAGACGAAGAACATGGACGACGACGAGGTCGTCTTCCTGGTGACGGGCTCGCAGGGTGAGCCGCGTGCCGCGCTCTCGCAGATGGCGACGCAGAGCTACAAGGGGATAACCATCGAAGAGGGCGACACGGTGGTCCTCTCGGCGCGCATTATTCCGGGCAACGAGCGCGCCATCTCGCGCCTCATCGGCTACATCTACAAGCGCGGCGCGAATATCATCGAAGAGAAGCGGCGGCTGATTCACGTCAGCGGCCACGCCTCGCAGGAAGATATCAAGATTATGACGGAGGCCGTGCGGCCGAAGTTCGTCGTCCCGATACACGGCGAGTACCGGATGCTCTTCCGTCACAAGGAGTTCGTCAAAAACCACCTGGGCTACGCGGAAGAGAATATTATCCTGATCGAGAACGGCGACGTGCTCGAACTAGACGGCGAGCGCGCGACCATCACGGACAAGCGCGAGGTCGGGCGGACCTTCATTGACGATTCCGGCTTTGAAGAGATTGACCGCGAGACGGTGCGCGAGCGCAAGCAGCTGGCCTATGACGGCGTCGTCTCGCTGGTCCTGACCGTCAGCGAGGAGACGGGCGAGCTTGAATCCGCGCCGGAAATCGTCGCGCGCGGGCTCATCGGCGTAGACGGCTCGAACGGTTTCATCAAAGAGGCGCAGCGCATCGTGACCGAAGCGGTCGGGCGCGCGCCGCGTTCCGAGCGCAAGGACGCGAGCCTGCTCAAGGAGCACGTCCGGGTGGAGCTCAAGCGCTTCATCCAGAAACAGACAGGCGCTAAGCCCGTCATCATGCCCGTCATCATCCAGGTCTAAAACGCTGGGAGCCCGACGGCGCGCAGAGACAAAAGCGGCGGTGAGAAAACTCCTGCCGACGGTCTCGTCTCTGCGCGCCTTCGAGACCTTCCGGCCTTCTATCATTCGCCCGATGCAAGAAACAGAGATCACGGAGCTGCTGCGCCGGACGAGCGTCGAAGTCGCGCCCGGAACATTCTTTCTGGTCGGATTACGGCACGAAGATTGGGCGCGGCTGCTGGAAAACCCGGAGCTGAGCCCGCGCGGGACCGCGCCTTACATGCTGTTGCGCGACGAACACGAAGTGACGCTCCTGCTTGAGGAATCCGACTGGCGGACGATGCGCCACGCCGCCCGCGAAGCACGCATAGAGGGCGGCTTTCGCCTGTTGACCTTCGGCGTCGTGCTCGATTGGAGCGTCGTCGGTTACCTGGCGCGGGTGACGGGCATCCTGGCGGAAGCCGGAATCAGCGTCGGCGCGCTCTCGGCCTTCTCGCGCGATCACCTGCTCATCAAGCAAGACGATCTCGGCACGGCGCTGCGCGTGCTCGGCGAACACGTCGCCGAATTGTGCTGACCTGAAAGTAGATCAGTCCGAGCGCCCGAGACTCCGCGGTTGTTTTCCGTCTCTCACGGTTCTCGTCAATCAACAGAGCTATGAAACAGAGCATCGCGCACATTGCCTTGGTGGTAGACAACTATGACGAGGCTATAAAATTCTATACCGAGAAACTGAATTTCACTCTGCTCGAAGACACGCCGCAGAGCGAGACCAAAAGATGGGTTTTAGTCGCACCCAAAGGCTCGGAGGAGTGCTGCCTGTTACTAGCGAAGGGCGTCGGCGAAGAGCAGAGAAGCAGAATCGGCAACCAGACGGGCGGCCGCGTTTTCCTCTTTCTCAGGACGGACGACTTTTGGCGCGATTACGGAAAGATGCAGCAGCAGGGCATCACCTTTGTCAGAGAACCCAAGACGGAAGAGTACGGGACGGTCGCCGTCTTTGAAGATTTGTACGGCAATCTCTGGGATTTAGTGGAGTTCAAAGGAGATGCGAGTAAACTTTAGACGGGTCGCGGCGAAATGCCTGCGCGCTCTCTGACCGGCCGCATCGAATATTGAAATGAGCGTCGAAAGCTGCTGTTAAGAGCGCGGACTTTTTTTATGTTCGACTGGACACAGAAGGTTGTTCTGATTACGGGGGCGTCGAGCGGCATCGGGCGTGGCCTCGCGGTCGAGCTTGGGCGACGCGGCGCGACGCTCGGCCTGCTGGCGAGACGCGGGGACGCTCTCCGGGAGCTGGCGCGCGAGGTCGAAGCGGCGGGCGGGCGGGCGCGGGCGCTGGCGGCCGACGTGAGGGATGCGGCGGCCGTGCGCGCTGCCGCCGACGAGCTGCGCCGGGAGCACGGGCGCGTTGACGTGCTGATCGCCAATGCGGGCGTCGGCGCGACAACGCACGCGACCGATTTGAAGGCGGACGAAGTGGCGGAGGTGATCGGCATCAACGTGCTCGGCGCGGTCAACAGCGTGACGGCCGTGCTGCCCGAGATGGTCGAGCAGGGAAGCGGCCAGTTGGTCGCCATCTCAAGCCTCGCGGCCTATCGCGGGCTGCTCAAGTCCGGCGCTTACTGCGCGAGCAAGGCGGCGCTCTCCGCTTTCTTCGAGAGCCTCCGCCTGGACCTGCGCGGGACGGGCCTGGACGTGACGATCATTCATCCGGGCTTTATCAAAACCGCCCTGACCGAGGGCAGGCAGGCGCGTTTGCCCTACCTGATGGAGCTTGACGATGCCGTCGGGAAAATCGTCCGCGCCGTCGAAGCGCGCAAGAAGTCCTACGCTTTCCCCTGGCAGCTCGCGACAATCGTGCGCGCGGCGATGCTCATGCCCATCCCCTTGTACGACCGGATCGCATCCAGAAATTCATTTCGCGAATGAAAGGCAGAGCGATTTTAGAGCTTCAACCAATCGGCAGGGAGAGGCCGCAAGTCGGGCCGCGCCGTCTTCGGACTGCACCGCGCAGGGGTTGAACAGCTAAGATCAAAAAAATCATCCATGTCCATTCTACAGGCCATCATTCTCGGCATCGTGCAGGGGCTGACGGAGTTTATCCCGATCAGCTCGACGGCGCACCTAATCTTTGCCAGCCGCGCCATCCGTCTTTACGAAGGACAGGCCGAGCGCGCCGAACAGACGACGGCCACCATCGCCGTCATCCAGCTCGGGACGCTGCTCGCCGTCCTCATCTACTTCGCGCCCGACATCTGGAAGATCACGCGCGCTTTCGTCCTGGACCACCTGGCGCTCCTCGGCGGCAAGCCGGGGAACGCGGAAGCCGGTTCGACGGCGACTGCCGGACGCCCTGCGCGCCTTTCGAGGGAAGCCTGGCTGGGCTGGCTGGTGATTATCGGCTCGCTCCCGGTGGCCATCGTCGGGCTCCTCTTCAAGAAACAGATCGAGGGCACGTTTACGAAAAACCTCTGGGTGATTGCGACGATGATGGTCGTGATTGCCATCTTCCTGGCCATCGCGGAGTTCGTCGGCAGGCAGCAGCGCTCGATGGAGGAGCTGGGAGTGAGCGACGCGCTGGCCGTAGGCGGTGCGCAGGTCCTGGCCCTGATTCCGGGCGCGAGCCGCTCCGGCTCGACCATCATGGGCGGGCTCTTCGCGGGAGAAAAGCGCGAGACGGCCGCGCGCTTCTCCTTCCTCCTCTCGATTCCGGCCATCGCCGCCAGCGGCCTGCTCGAACTTAAAGAGGCCGTCCACCGCCTGCCCGACGGCAGCTACGGCTCGCTGGCGGTGGCGACCATCGTTTCAGGAATAGTCGGTTACGCCTCCATCTGGTTTCTGCTGCGATTCCTGCGCACGCACACGACAGGCATCTTCATCGGCTATCGCCTGATAGTCGGCATCGCCATCATGGCGCTGTTGTTGACGGGCCGCCTCGCGCCGCTGGACAGCACGGAAGCAGCCGCGTCCGAACAGCACAGCTCGGCCGTCTCGCAGCCAGTGGCGCGGCCCGGCGCGGGAATCGAGACTAACAATAATCAGCAAGATTCGGTACACTTAAGACTGCCCCTCCTCCGTTAGCAGAAGATTCGTCCGAAGACGAGAAATAGGAGGGCCATCAGCCCAGATGAGTGATGAATTAAAGCGTGAAGACGCCACCCCCGTCCAGAGGCCGCGCAGCCCGCGCGTCCCTGTGGATTTTGCCGTGGTGCTCGAAGGAACTGCGCCCGGCGGCCAGCCCTTTCAGGTCAATGCCGAAGCCGTCAAGATCAGCCGCGGCGGCGCGACGCTGATTACCGACGTGACGGTCGAAGTCGGAACAACCGTGCGCTTGACGCCCCCGTTCGGCCAGAGCCTGGAAGCGGAAGTCAACGGCGTCTGGACGGACGAGACCGACGGCAAGCAGCGCATCGGCATCCGGCTGCTGAACCCGAACGGCTGGTTCGCGGAATGAGAGGGATGACAGATGAAGGCGGGACGCCGGGCAATGGGATGAAAGCGCTTCTCCACTAGGCCCTGCGTCCCGCGTTCATCTTTTTCAGGAGGTCTATGAGGGCCAAACGCTGGATCGTCAGTCAACCGGACTCGCCGGACGCCGCTGCCCGGCTGGCTCGCTCGCTCGGCATCTCGCCCGTCGTCGCGGCACTACTGGTCGCACGCGGCTACGCCGACGAAGATTCAGCGCGAAAATTCCTGCACCCTTCCCTGGACCAGTTACACGACCCGTCCCTGATGCTCGGGATGCGCGAGAGCGTCGCGCGCCTGCTCGCGGCCATTGATGCGGGCGAGAAGATTCTCGTCTACGGCGATTACGATGTGGACGGGACGACGGGCACGGTTGTCCTGCGGCGCGCGCTCGGCCTGCTCGGGGCAAAGACGGGCTTTCACGTCCCGCACCGCTTTACCGAAGGCTATGGCATTCAGCAGGAGGCTTTGGAGCGTGCCGCCGCCGACGGCTACAAGGTAGTCGTCAGCGTTGATTGCGGTATCCGCGCGCACGAGCCGCTGCGCTGGGCCAGGGCCAACGGGCTCGACCTGATCGTCACGGACCATCACCTGCCGGACGAGGACGAAGGCGCGCCGCCTGCCTTCGCCGTGCTCAATCCGAACCAGCGCGGCTGCAACTACCCGGACAAGAATCTGGCGGGCGTCGGCGTCGCTTTCAAGCTGGCCGACGCGCTCTTTCGCGAGCGGGGGCGCGCGTCCCAGGTCAAGGGGTTTTTGAAGATGGTGGCCATCGGGACGGTGGCGGATGTCGCGCAGTTGACGGGCGAGAACAGAACAATCGTCGCGCTCGGGCTGGCCGATCTGCCGCGGGCGACCAACCCCGGATTGCGCGCTTTGATGGAGGTCGCGGGCTGCAACGAGGGGCGCGGGCTGACTGCGTATGACGTTGGTTTTCGCCTCGGCCCGAGAATCAATGCCGCCGGGAGAATGGACGCGGCCCGCGCCGTCGTAGAGCTGTTCGAGACGCAGGATAAAGAGGAAGCAAGGCGCTTGGCCGAGCAGCTCGACGCGCGCAACCGCGAGCGCCGCAGCGTGCAGGATGAGATAGTCAAACGCGCGCACGCCGAGCTTGAATCGTCTACCGCGGGCGGTGTACGCCAGGCGCACGTCGCCGTCATCGCGGGCGACGGGTGGCACAGGGGCGTGATCGGCATCGCCGCCTCGAAGATCGCGGAGCGGATCAATCGCCCGTGCATCGTCATCTCGCTCGACGGCGAGGTCGGGCACGGCTCCGCACGCAGCATCGAAGCCTATCACCTGCTCGACGGTCTGACCGGGTGCGCCGAGCTGTTCGAGAAGTTCGGCGGCCACTCGCACGCGGCCGGGCTGACCATCCGGCGCGAGCGCATCAAGGAACTGCGCCGCCGTCTCAACGACCATGCCGCCCTGCGCCTCTGCGCAGACGATCTCGTGCCGAGCCTGAGAATTGATGCCGAATTACCGGCCGCGGCCCTCTCTCTTCAGATGGTCGAAGAGCTGAGCGCCCTTGAGCCGTTCGGCGCGGGCAATCCGCGTCCCGTCTTCATGACCGGGAACCTGCGCGTCATGTCCGAGCCGCGCGTGATGAAAGACAAGCACTTGAAGCTGCGCCTGGCGGGCGAGGACGGCCAGGCCCTGGAAGCGGTCTGGTGGAGCGGCCTCGAAGAGTTGGCCGGAGAGCGAACGCTTGCGCCCGGCACACGCATCGAACTGGCCTACACGGTCGAGCCCAACACCTGGAAGGGCGAGACGCGCTTACAGTTATGCGTCAAAGATATGAGGATTGGTGAATAGTGAATCGTCAATCGTGAATAGTGAATTATAAATTGTAAATCGTCAATAGAAAGGCGAGCGGCTTTCTCTCAACGAGTTTTCTCTCAGGCTGTTGCTCTTATCTATTCACGATTGACGATTCACTATTTACCAAAAGAGATGCAAGAGGTCAGGCGAAAAAGAGCGATTGTGATTGGCTGGCGTGCGCGCCTGCCGCTGGTGACGCGCGTGCTGGCGCTGGCAGTGCTGGCGGCCGGGCTGATTTACGTCGGCATCAGTTACTACCGGCTGCGCAACAACGAGCCTTTTCGGATGCGCAGCGAGCCGCCGGAATTGTCCAGGCAGGTGACGAGCATCTTCGAGAACTACGAGCGGCGCGTGACGGAGGGGGACCGCCTGCGGATGCTGGTCCGCGCGGCGCGCGACGTGACTTATGCCGACAAGCATCACGAGCTGGAGGAAGTCCACGTCGAATTTTACCCGCCCGTCGGCGAGAAGCCGGACCAGATAACCGCCCATCGCGCTATCTACCTGCCGGGGACTGAAAAGTCTAACGAGGCGCGCATCTGGTTCACGGGGGCCGTCCAGATAGAGACGCGCGACGCCCTCTCCGCGCAGACCGAAGCCATCGCTTACGACCAGAAGACAGAGATAGCGGAGACGGCCAGGCCCATCGCCTTCACGCGCGAGAATGTCTCTGGACACTCGACCGGGGCCGTGCTCGACGCCAGGAACAAAAGGCTGGAGCTGCACAGCGGGGTCGAGATCACTGTCGCGCCGGAGACGAAGACGGGCCGGGCTGCGGCCAGCTCGGGCGCGCGCGCGCGTCCCGTCACGATTCGCGCCGCGCGTGCCACCTTCGAGCAGTCCGCGCTGCACCTGACGTTCACGGGCGGCGCGACAGCCGAGCAGGAGCGCGACATTATGAGCGGCGATACGCTCTCGGCCCAACTCAATGCGCGCAAGCGTGTGCAGAAGGTCGAAGCGCGCGGCAACTCCTACCTGCGCTCGATGACGGAGGGGCGCGCGGCCGAAGTTCACGCGGCCGAGATGGATTTCTTCTTCGACGACGATCAGCGTCTTCAGCGCGCCGCCGCCGTGCGCGACGTGCGCGCGCAGAGTCTCAACGCGGATTCCGAGATGCGTTTGACGGGCGCTAATTCTCTGGAAGTCAACTTCCAGGCGCAGGGCGAGCGCAGCCTGCTCAGGGAGATGCGCGCGCAGGGGCGTTCGGTCCTGGCGCTCTCCGCGCCGCAATCGCGCGCCGCCGACCCGAAGGCCGCCAATAAGCGTCTGACCGCCGATGCCGTGACGCTGCGCTGGCGCACGACGGGACAGGACCTCGAAAGCGCAGAGGCCAGCGGCAACGCCGAGCTGGTCATCGAGCCCATCCAACAGAGCGCGACCGCTGATCGCAAGACGCTGACCGCCCCGCTCTTCGTCTGCGACTTTTACGAGACCGGGAACCTGGTACGCGCCTTCAACGCGAGCGGCAACGCGAAGGCCGTGATAGACCCCTTGCAGCCGACCGAGGAGCGCGCACAGCGCACGCTGACCGCGCAAAAGATGACGGCCCTGCTGGTCCGCGAGACGCAGGATATCGAGCGGCTCGACGCCGAGGGCGATTCCAAGTTCAACGAGAAGGACCGCAACGGCCGCGCCGCCAACCTCTCTTACACGGCCGCCGACGAGACCGTGCGGATGCGCGGCGGCGAGCCGACCGTCTGGGACTCGCGCGCTCGCACCAAGGCCCTGGAGATTGATTCCGACACGCGCAGCGATATCTCCTACAGTCGCGGAAAGACCGCGACGACCTACTACAGCCAGGAGCAGACCAACGGCGCGACCCCGTTTCAGAAAGCCAAAAGCCCCGTCTACATCGTCTCCGACCGCGCGGAGTTTCGTCACCTGACCGGAGTCGGGATTTACACGGGCAGCGCGCGCGCCTGGCAGGACGATAATTTCGTCCGCGCAGACCGCCTGACGCTCTATCGTGAGACGCAGCGGATGGAGGGCCAGGGCCACGTCCAGAGCGCCGTCTACCAGGCCAGGCGCAAGAGCGCGGACGGCGCCAGCGCGGTCGTCCCGGCCTTTGCGACCGCCGACAGCATGAGCTATTCGCAGACCGACCGGATACTGCACTACGAAGGCCACGTTGACATCAAGCAGGACACGGACAGGATTCGCAGCGGCGTCGCGGACGTTTACCTTCTACGAGAGATCAACGAGGTCGAGAAGACCATCGCGCAGCGCGAAGTGATCGTCAATCAACCGGGCAGGCAGGGCACGGGAGACTGGGCGCAGTACACGGCCGCCGACGAGACCGTCGTGCTCAAAGGCAACCCGGCGCGCGTCGAAGACACGGAGCAGGGAAGCTCCGAAGGGGGCCGTTTGACTGTCTATTTACGCGAGAGTAGAGTGGTCGCTGACGACCCGAGAGGCCCGCAATCGCCCGGCCGCGTGCGCTCGACGCACAAGGTCAGAAAGCAGTAAAGACGGTCAATCGTGAATCGTGAATCGTAAATCGTAAATCGTGAATAGAAGAGCGGGTCTCATTTACCGCCATTGACCATTAACTATTGAGCGCAGGGCCGCGGGTGAGAAGAACTAAGGCCGTTCTTCTATTTACCATTTACGATTCACGATTGACCATTGACCATTGACGATTGACCATTTACCGGAATGAGATGGAAGAGACCCTGCTAGTTGAAAGGGAGGGAGGGCGCGCCGCCTCTTTGGAGGACGACGTGTCGAGGCCGCGTCGCGCCGAGCAGAGCCCTTCGACGGCCGCCCTGGCCGCTTCCAATCTACAGAAGACTTACGGCAAGCGGCGCGTCGTTGACGGCGTCAGCCTGCACGTCGAGCCGGGCGAGGTGGTCGGGCTGCTCGGCGCAAACGGTGCGGGCAAGACGACGACCTTCTACATGATTACGGGGCTCGAACGCCCAGACCGCGGCGCGATTCGCCTGGCCGAGCGCGACGTGACGAAGCTCCCGATGTACCTGCGCGCGCGGCTCGGCCTCGGCTACCTGCCGCAGGAGCCCTCCATCTTTCGCAAGATGACGGCCGCCCAGAATATCCTGGCCGTGCTCGAAACGATGGGCCTCAGAAGGCGCGAACGCTTCAAGCGGCTCGAAGAGCTGCTCGAAGAGTTCGGCATCGCGCACGTGCGCAATACGCGGGGCGATGCGCTCTCCGGGGGCGAAAGAAGACGCACGGAGATTGCCCGCGCCCTGGCCACGGAGCCGCAGTATATCCTGCTCGACGAGCCCTTCGCGGGCATTGACCCGAAGGCCATTGACGACATCCAGGGCGTCATTCTGTACCTGCGTGATCGCGGCATCGGCATCCTGATTACGGACCATAACGTGCGCGAGACGCTCGGCGTGACCGACCGCGCCTACATCATGGCCGAAGGCCGCATCTTCCGCTCCGGCCACCCGCAGGACCTGGTCAACGACCCGGAGGTCCGGCGGCTCTATCTCGGCGACAGGTTCAGCCTCTAAAGCCGTTGAAGTGCTCTGGTTTCGGTTTTCAGTTTTCGGTTTTCAGTTAAAACTCTGGCCGGAAATCAGTCAAAACCCCTGCCCAAAATCAGAAACTGAAAACTGAAAACCGAAAACTGAAAACTGTCTACTGTCTACCTACTGCTTTTTCAGTTATAATCTACCGGCGCTTTTCAGGCGCTCAATTTTTAAATTCCAGGCGATTTATGAAACGGTTTTTCCAAGTAAGGTATGTCCGTTAAGCTCACAACCAATCTTTCGCAGCGTCTCGTGCTCACGCCGCAACTGCGCCAGCGCATCGAGATGTTGCAGATGACCTCCATCGAGTTGAGCGACCTGATTCAGCAGCAGCTCCTCGAAAACCCCGTGCTCGAAGAGGTCCCCTCTCAGGAAGAGACGCATGAGCTGGCCGAAAAGATTCTCGACCAACTGGCCAACGGCGACCCGGCGAGCAGTTTCGACGCCGCGCCGGGCGAGGGTGCGGCCGATTTGAACGGCTCGTCCCAGAACGGGACGGGCGAGCTGGACGCGGTCGCGCTCTACGGCGAGATGGAGGGCGGCGACCCGGCGGCCAGCGCCGAGGCGTCAGGCGTCGAAGCCTCCGAAGAGATCGGGCAGGACGAGGCTTCGTCCGACTCCTTCGAGGAGATAGACTTCGGCCGCGAGTTTCAGGACTATCTTGACCCCGGATACAAGACGCAGGAGTTCGAGTACAAGGAGGACGCGCCGACCTTCGAGCAGTTTTTGACGCGCGCGCCGTCGCTCTCCGAACATCTCGAATGGCAGTTGCACATGAGCCCGGTGGACGGCGCTGTGATGGACGCCGCGCTCTGCGTCATCGGTAATCTGGATGGCGACGGGCGGCTGACCGCCACCAACGAAGAGATTGCGATGATGGGCGGCTGGACCGAAGAGCAGGTCGAGGCGGCGCGCCGGATAGTGATGCAGCTCGACCCCGTCGGATGCGGCGCTCGTGATGCGCGCGAGTGCCTGCTGGTCCAGATGGAGGTCAGCGGCGAGAGCGACCGTCTGGCCGCACGCCTGATTGGCGAGCACCTCCTTGAGCTTCAGCAGCACAAGCTGCCGAATCTCTCGAAACAGATCGGCGTCGACGTGGAAACGCTGGTCGAAGAGGTCAAGTACATACGCTCGCTCGACCCCTTTCCGGGCCGCCGCTACTCTTCGGACGAGCCGGTCCTGATTACGCCGGAAATCTACATCGAGAAGATGGACGAGTTCGAGGACTTCGACGACCTGGGCGGCTACATCATCTACTTTGCGGACGACGGGAGCCCGCGCCTGCGCATCAGCCAGAACTACCAGCAGATGCTCTCGCAGCAGAACACCTCGAAGGAGACGCGCGACTTCATCCGCGATAAGATGCGCTCGGCCGTTGACCTCCTGCGCAACATAGAGCACCGGCGGCAGACCATCTACAAGGTCGTCGAGTCCATCGTCAAACGCCAGAAGGAGTTTCTCGACAAGGGCGTGCAATTCATCAAGCCGATGATGCTCAAAGACATCGCCGAAGACATCGGGATGCATCTTTCGACCGTCTCGCGCGTCGTCAATCGCAAGTACGCGCACACGCCGCAGGGCGTCATCGAGCTGCGCCGCTTCTTTACAGAGGGGATGATGAACGAGGAGGGCGAAGAGGTCTCGACCCGCATCATCAAGCTCAAGATCAAGAAGCTGATCGAAGAAGAGGACGTGCATAACCCGATTACCGACGACCAGATCGTCAAGATTCTGATTAAAGACGGCATCAAGCTCTCGCGCCGGACCGTCGCCAAGTACCGCGACCAGATGCAGATTCCGGGCTCGCGCGAGCGTCGCGCGCCGGTCTAAAAACGGTGATCGGTAAGAGGTGGTAAGTGATAAGAGAGAACCGTTTCGTCCTATCGCCCAGCACCCATTACCTGTCGCCTATTATTTTTTTTCGAGGAGGGAAGACTCTGATGGAGTTTGAATACACGGGGCGTCACGTCGAGGTGACACCGGCCTTGCGCGCCCACGTCGAAGACCATTTCAAGAAGCTGGATCATGTCTTCAATGATTCGACGGCGCGCGCCCACGTCATCATAGATGTCCAGAAGAATCGCCAGATCGGGGAAATCCTGGTCCACTGGCGCGAGCATACGCTGACCGCCAGCGACACCAACGCCGATATGTACCAGGCGCTCTCGCGCGCCATCACCAAGATCGAAAAGCAGGCGCTCAAACTCAAGAAGAAGATCATTGACCGTAAGCAGGGCGGGATGCCGACTTCGGCCGTCGCGCCGCAGCCGGACGGCCAGGAGGTCGAAGCCAGCCCGCGCCCGTCGCGCATCATCGCGGCCAGGCGCTATCCCGTCAAACCGATGACCCCGGAGGAAGCCGCCATGCGTCTTTCCGAAGAGACAGACCAGTTCGTCGTCTTCCGCAACTCCGACACAGACCGGGTCGCCGTGCTCTACAAACGCAAAGACCGTAATTACGGGCTGATCGAGCCTTGAGCATGACGCGGCCGACGCCGGGCGGGCGGCCCTCGAAGCCGGGCGAGCAGCCGGGCTTTTGACGGGGCCGCCGCCGTCCCTTTGCTCACCCCGGCGGCGCTCATCAAATGCTATGGAACAGGGCAGCAACGAGCAGCGGTCAATCACCGTCGGTCAATTTCTGGCGCACGCCCCGGCGCAGCTTGAGCTGAGAGTCCTTTCGGGCCATTCGGGTTTGGAGACGCATCTGCTGACGGCGGCGCGGATTCAGAAGCTCGGGCTGGCGCTCGCAGGGTTCACAGACTACATTCATCCGGGCCGCTTACAGCTCGTCGGCCAGAGCGAAATCCGTTACCTGGGCCAGCTCGAAGCCGAGAAGCGACAGGCGGCGATTGATAATCTCGCGCTCGATAAAATCTCCTGCATTCTCATCACCAAGGGGCTTGAGCCCTTGCCGGAATTGGTCGAGGCCGCGACGGCGGCCGACCTTCCGCTGCTGCGGACGCCGCTCGTCAGCTCGCTCGCCATCAGCGCCATCACGGACTACTTGCAGGAGCTGCTCGCGCCGCTGGTCATGCGCCACGGCGTGCTCCTGGACCTTTACGGCCTCGGCGTTTTGATCGAGGGTGCTTCCGGCATCGGCAAGTCCGAGTGTGCGCTCGACCTGATTGCGCGCGGGCATCGGCTCGTCTCCGACGACGTGGTGGAGGTCAGGCGCATCGGGGCGGAACGCCTGGTCGGGACCGCGCCCGAACTCCTGCGCGAGCACCTGGAGATTCGCGGTCTCGGGATTATCAACATCCGCGACCTCTTCGGCGTCTCGGCCATCAGCGTGACAAAGACCGTGGACCTCTCCATCAAGCTCAAGCGCTGGGACGAAGCAGGGGAGGTTGACCGCCTCGGGATAGATGCGCAGGCCGTAGACATCCTCGGCGTCGGCGTCCCGCAGGTCCTGATTCCCGTCAGCCCCGGACGGAATCTCTCCACCCTGGTCGAGACGGCCGTCCGGGTTCAGCTTTTACGGGTGCGCGGCTACGACGCGGCGCAGAGTTTCGTCGCGCGACATACCAGGATGTTGGAAGAAAAGTAGAAGACGGTTTTCAGTTTTCGGTTTTCAGTTTTCAGTTAAGACTTCAAGACTCTCTTGCTTTTACTGAAAACTGAAAACCGAAAACTGAAAACCGCCTTTAGATTGCTTCGCCGTAATCGAGCGGGTTCTCGCCCTGTTTGAGCGTCACGTAGGCTTTTTTCCAGGACGGTTTGCGCCCTTCGTAGCGCCCGCGCCGCGCCATCTTGCCCGCGTAGTTGATCGTCCGCACGCGCGCCACCTTGACCTGGAAGATCGTCTCCACGGCGGATTTGATCTCAGGCTTGGTCGCGTGGCGGTCAACGCGGAAGGTCAACAACTGGCCGGAGTCCTGCGTCTCTTCCTTGGCCACCAGTGCCTTTTCCGTAATCACGGGCGACTTGATGATGTCCCAGACTGTTCGCATCGTTTATGCCGCCTCCTCTGTCGCGCTTTCGTTCTGGCCCGCGCCCGTTGCGGTGTCGGCGCTGCCGTTCTCCTCCGCGTCGGTCTCGCCCGCGCCCGCCTTTCTCGATTTCGGGTCGAGCAGGTCGGACAACTCCTGGATGGCCGCGCGCGAGAGCACCAGCTTCTCGTGATAGAGCAGGTCGTAGATGTTCAAGCCGTAGCTGCTGACGACCTTCGCGCGCTTGACGTTGCGCGCCGCGAGCAACAGGTTCATGTTGTCGAGCGAATCCACGATCAGGGTCTTGCCTGCGAGGCCGAGCGTGCCGAGCGACTCGACGAACTGCCGCGTCTTCGGCTGTTCGAGCGTGAAGCTCTCGATGACGACCAGGTTGCCCTCGCGCACACGCTCGGACAGAGCCGAGCGCAGAGCGCCGCGCCGCATCTTCTTCGGCAGGTTATAGGACCAGTCGCGCGCCTGCGGGCCGTGCGTATTGCCGCCGCCCTTCCAGAGCGGGGTGCGGATCGAAGCGACGCGCGCCCGTCCCGTCCCCTTCTGTTTCCAGAGCTTGCGCCCCGAACCGGAAACATCGCCGCGCGTCTTCGTGCCGACTGTCCCGGCACGCGCATTCGCCATGAAATTCCTGACGGCGGCATGAATCAGCGACTCGTTGAGTTCCGCGCCGAATACGGCATCGGGCAATTCAACATCGCCGACCTCTTCATTCTTCAGATTGCGCACCTTAACGGTAGGCATAGCTCACTCCGTTCGCAGTTTTCAGTTTTCAGTTTTCAGTTAAAACAAGTCTTTCTGGCTGAAAACTGAAAACTGAAAACTACCTCTTCTTCTTCTGTCTCGCAGCCTTCTTGACGATTACGACGCTGCCGTTGGCTCCCGGCACTGCGCCGCGCACCATTAATAGATTGTTCTCGATGTCGACGTGCGCCACCGTCAGGCCTCTGACGGTCACGCGCTCGTCGCCCATGTGTCCCGAAGAGCGTGTCCCCGGAATAACGCGCGACGGATAGGCAGACTGGCCGATTGAGCCGGGCGCGCGAACGTTCATCGAGCCGTGAGACTCGGGGCCGCGATTGAAGTTGTGCCGCTTGACCGTTCCGGCAAAGCCGCGGCCCTTCGAGCGCCCGATGACTTCGATCATATCGCCGTCGCTGAACTGGTCCACGAGCACCTTATCGCCGACGCTGGTCGGGTCGGCCGCGTCTTCCAGGCGAAACTCCTTCAAGATGCGGGTCGGAGGCACGCCGCCGCCCGTCTTCTCGAAGTGGCCGCGCATCGGCTTATTGACGTTCTTGAGCTTGACCGGCCTGTCTTCGACCAGCCCGAGCTGCACGGCGTTGTAGCCATCGCGGCCCGCCGCGCTCTTCTTCTGAACGACGACGCAGGGGCCAGCCTTAATCACCGTCACCGGAGTGACCGTGCCGTCGGCCGCGAAAATCTGCGTCATCCCGACTTTCTTACCGATGATTCCGTTAATCATCTCTCACCCTCAGTTTCGAGTTTCGAGTTGCGAGTTTTCAGTTAAAGGCTTTCCGCCACCGGCTGAAAGCTGAAGACTGAAAACCGGAAACTCGTAATTACCTATCCCTGCCAAACGCTTTAATCTCAACGTCAACACCGGCCGGAAGGTCCAGCTTCATCAGCGCGTCAACGGTCTGCGGCGTCGGATCGAGAATGTCCATCAGGCGCTTGTGCGTCCTGATTTCAAACTGCTCGCGCGACTTTTTGTCAACGTGCGGCGAGCGCAGCACCGTCCACTTGTTCTTCAAAGTGGGGAGCGGTATCGGCCCCGCAACGCGCGCGCCGGTTCGCTTGGCCGTCTCGACTATCTCCGTAGTGGACTGGTCCAGCACGCGATGGTCGTAAGCCTTGAGTCTGATTCTGATCTTTTCGTTCAGCATATTTTCCTTCACTCGACTTGAAAGCCGGTGCTATTAGACGAGGCAGTAGGTGGAGCTATTCGACGATATCCGTCACCGTCCCCGCTCCCACCGTCCGCCCGCCTTCCCTGATCGCAAACCTCAACCCCTTCTCCATCGCTATCGGCGCGATCAACTCTATCTCCATCGCTACATTATCGCCCGGCATCACCATCTCCACGCCTTCGGGCAAATGCGCCACCCCCGTCACATCCGTCGTCCGAAAGTAGAACTGCGGCCTATAGCCTGTGAAAAACGGCGTGTGTCTTCCGCCCTCTTCCTTCGTCAACACATACGCCT
>DASVWH010000172.1:0-11989 GCA_036389715.1 Pyrinomonadaceae bacterium
GTGGACGCCGAGAAGACGCGCGTCGAGTTCGCCGGCCGCGCCTTCAAGCCCGGCGACGACTTCGTCCTCGCCAGCACGGTGAGCACCGCAGCCGCGGGGCCGCTCGTCTACGTCGGCCACGGCTGGGTCGTCAAGGCCAAGAACATCGACGCTTATCAGGGCGTTGACGTGAAGGACAAGGTCATGGTCCTGCTCGGCGGCCTCCCGAAGGGCGTGACTTTCGCCGATCTACAGGGCGGCAAGGAGGGCGTTGACTGGATAGACCCGGAGACCTACGCGCAGACGCATGGCGCGAAAGGCATCATCTCTCTGCCCGGCAAACAGACGCTGGCCTTCTGGGAACGCAGCCGCCAGAACGCACTGACGCGCGGAACCGTCTCGATAGACAAATTCCGCAAGCCCGGCGAAGCGACCTTCCCGCGCGCCATCCTTTCCGAAAAGATGGTCAACGCTCTCTTCCAGGGAGAGAAGCAGAGCGCGGCCGCCATCCTCGCCAGAGACGCCGCGACCGATGCCATCAAGGCTTTCGATTTCAGCCCCGAGAAGAAGGTTAACCTGACCGTCACGCTCAAGGCCGAACCCGTCTACACGCAGAACGTCGTGGCCGTCCTCGAAGGCAAAGACCCCGTGCTCAAGAACGAGTACGTCGCGCTCGGCGCGCACTACGATCACGTCGGCACGGGTGCGCCCGGCGGCGCGGGCCGCGCTCCCTCGGCCAGCGGCGACACGACCGATACTATCTGGAACGGCGCGGATGATGACGGGTCGGGGACGACGGCGCTGCTCGCGCTGGCCGAGACCGTCGCCAGGAATCCCGCGCCCAGGCGCTCCATCCTTTTCGTCTGGCATTGCGGCGAGGAGAAGGGACTTTGGGGCTCGCGCTACTTTACCGATAACCCGACGATTCCGCTCGACCGCATCGTCACGCAGATCAACATAGACATGATCGGGCGCAGCAAAAAAGAGGGCGACACGAATCCTCTGAACAAGACCCTCTCGGGTCCGAACGAGGTCTACGTCATCGGCTCCAGGATGATGAGCACGCAGCTCGGCGACTTGAGCGAACGCGTCAACAAGGGTTATCTCAACCTGGCCTTCAACTACACCTACGACGACCCGAAAGACCCGAACCGCTTCTTCTATCGCTCGGACCATTTCAACTACGCGAAGAAGGGCATCCCGATCATCTTCTTCTTCGACGGCGAGCACGAGGATTACCATCGCCCCGGCGATACGGCCGACAAGATTGATTACCAGAAGATGGAAAAAATCACGCGCACCGTCTATGCGACCATGTGGGAGCTGGCCAACCTGCCCGCGCGCCCGAAGGTTGACAAGCCGCTGCCCGCCGAAGTCACACAGGACTAGCCTGGGCTTTCCCATCCGCCTGTCGAAAGATGCTCTTAAACGCGGGGAGAGCCAACAGGAAACAGGAAAGCCGCTAAGGATAAAAGACGAGGCTGCTCAACTTGAGTAGCCTCGTCTTTTATCCCTTCGGGCCCTATCCTCGCGCGCTTTCTTCTGTCTCTCCAGCTGGCTTTCGTTCATCCGCCGGTCCGTTGAAGAACCGCCGGTCCAGGTTTTCCCTCGCGGCCTAGCGCCATTCGCCGAATCGCTCCCGCGCATACTCACGCCTCTCGCTCAAGCGCTTGCGCATCAGCAGGATTTGCTCGCGGCGGAATTCCAGCATCCCCCAGAAAATTACGAGCAGCGCGCCGACCGAGATTAAGTAGACCTTCAAGGGAACCTGCATCCAGTCAACGCTTGTCAGCGCCAACGCCAACAGCTCAAGCCCGAGCGCCGCTCCGCCGATGAGCAGAGGCGCTCGCAGTCTGCCCATCACGCCAGAGAGGACGAGCGCGAGCGAGGCGCAAAGCGTCGTCAGGTCACGCGACGGCGCGGGTAAATCCAGCAGCAGCCGAAACTGAAGCGCGCGAATCAGCAACGGCCCCGCCAGCAGAATACTGCCCGTCCAGAAAAGCAGCGCCGCATCGCGCGCATACTCGTTCCACTCGCGCCGCACCGCCGTGTAAGCGACGATGAGCACGAGGATGGCGACCGGCGAAGTGTAAAGCTCCACGTCCTCGACCGGATCGAAACCGGCCCGCAGGCACGAGAGCGCGAATGCCATGACGGCCGCGCTCAGCCCCGCGCGGAAGTATTGCAGGCGCGCGTGCTCTCTCGACCAGAAACTCGCGCCGAAGGAGACCAGCGCCACCGCACCGAGCGCCACCGACGCCGCCAGCAACGCCGGATCGCCCGCCCGCAGGTGTGTTGATGCCTGAAGCAGCGCCGCGAGAGAGGCCAGAGTTCCGGCTGCGGCTGCGGCGCGACCGGCGGGCATCCGTAGCCATTCGGCCCCGCGTGCCAGCGCGTAGCGGCCGAGCGCGAAGAGCAGCGGAAAGAGCGTGAGCGCCGCGGTCGCCGCGAACCATTCCAGGCTGACCCCGAGCGCCGTGAGCACGGCGACGCACAGAGCGCCCGCATGAACGGCTGAGATGTAGACCAGCCAGGATTCCCGCACACGCGCCGTGCGTTCGCTCCAGTAGAGGAGTGCGAGCAGCAGTACGAAGAGCGCGCCCGCGCCGCCACTCTCAAGCTGCGAGAGCGCGGTCGCAAGCCAGAGAGTCGCACACACGGTGACGGCCGAGTCGGCTACGAAGCGGGCTATCCCTGCGAGGAAGAGCTGGCCCTGGCTGGCCGTCGCCGAAGCCTTGCCCGCCTCGAAGGTCGCACCGGGGGCGGGCAGCAGGCGGGCGGCGGCTTTTGAGATAAGAAAGGCCGCGCAGATGACAAAAACCGCGACGGGCCACGCTGCAGGCAGTGCGCCGGAAAACTTCAACGCGTCTCCCGCCGCCGCAACCATCACCAGCGCGGCCGTTGACACGAGCGCAACGCCCAGCGCCGAACGCTCGCGCCGCCCGCGCAACGCCCCGTAGGCGATGGCCGCAAAGAGGACGAAGAACATGGAGCCGCGCAGCGTCTGCGTTCTCAAAATGCCGCCCTCCGGCCAGAGGTGTAAGAGCAGCGCGGTGATGCCCGCCGAAAGGAGCAGGAGCACGAATTCCATGTCCGCGATGCGGATGAAGGGCGCGGCCAGTTGTTCCTCCCGCCGCAGCCGCAGGACCAGGAACGCAATCGCGTAGAGCACGAAGGGCCACGCCGCAGAGGCCGCCGAAAAGAGCGTCACGGATTCCAGCCTGAAGCCGAGCAGCGCGACCAAAAAAGCGGCCGAGGCATAGAGAGCCGAGGCGTGTGCGAGCGTTACGAAGATGACTTTTCCGGAGAAGCGCGGCGTGCCGAGAAACGCATAGGCCGCGGCCAGTGAGGCTAGAGCCGCCGCCTGCGCGAGCGAATAGACCTCGGCGTCCAGGACCAGCCAGGCGCTCGCGGGCACAAGCACCAGGCCGACGATCAGGCCCGCCCGATGAAGCGCCGCCGGAAGAGCAGCGCCCCGCGCAAGGCGGGCACACAGCGAGAGGGCCAGCGCCGCCAGGCCGAGCGCCAGCACCATCGTCGAGCCCGAGACCGCCAGGCCGTCCGCCGCCAGAAACTCCGTCCAGACGAGCGCCAGCGCGCTCAAGGTGTAGAGACCGACGCGCCTCTTCGTGTCAATGTAGCGGCCCGCGAGCCACGCGACGTAGGCCAGGCAGGCGAACAGGAGCATCGCCACGCCCGCATCGTAAACGCTTGAGCCGAGGCGGAATATTCCTTCGGAGAGCGAGGGCTGCGAACCTGCGCGCAGCGTCATGTAAAGGAGCGCGGCGAGCGTTGAACCGGCGAGCGAGACCTGTACGAGCGGCCCGCCCCACAGTTGATAATCGAAGCGCCCCGGTTGTCGCCCGTCTCTCTCCCGTGCCCCATCATCCTCGCCGGACGGAGGCGCGGCCGGTGAAGTCGCATGGGTATCGTCGCGCGGCAAGAGGCGCGAGACGTGCAACAGGACCAGCGAGATGCCCGCCAGCGCCAGCGCATACAGGCCGAACGCTTCGGGCGCGTCGCGGTAGATGATGGCCCAGGCCGCAATGATGCTTGCGACCGACGCCAGGTAGACGTAGAGCTTTTCACGCAGCAGCGCAGCCGTCAGCGCATAGAGCAGCGCACAGAAAGCGTAGACCAGCCAGGCCCGCCCGTTGTTCTGAATCAGCCCCGAGCGCACCAGGAACCAGAAATTGACGGGAACCAGCAATGAGCCGATTAAGGTCAACGCCCGGCCCGTCAGCCGCAGCCGCGTGCGCAGGATAGTCAGCCAGCCCGCGACCGTCACGCCCGTCGTCCCGAGCATCAGCAGCGCGGCCTGGACCAGAGGCTCTTGCAGCTTTTGATAGAGCACGTCGCGCAGCCAGATGACGATGCCGACGACGAACATCGCCGCGCCCGTATAGAGCAGAAAGCGGATGGTCTGCGGATCGGTCAGCGTCTCGACGACGTTACGCCTGGGCGCTGGCGGTGAGAGCGCGGGGCGCGCCGCCTGTGACGTTCGCGCGGCTCTGCGAGGAAAAGGAAAAGGAAAGGGGGAGGCATCGCCCGCGGGTTGCCGTGCGGGAGAATCTTCGGCAGTTGCATGCGCTTGTTCGGCGTCCGGGCGCGGCGCAGGAGCTTGAGGTTGAGCGGCGGCAGCAGCGCCTGGTTCCGGCGCGGGCGGGCGTGTCGTCGCGGCCTCGGCGGCGGATGCCAGCCGGGCGCGCAAATCTTCCAGTCTTCGTTCGTAGCTCCCGCGCAGCCGCGCAGCCTGTTCGCGGCTGACGACCTCTTCAGCCTCCCAGCCTTCCAGCTCCGCGAGGAGGTACGCCACGCTGCGAATCTCCTGCGCGCACGCTTCATCCATCCGCGCCCCGCATGCTTCACAAAAGAGAGCATCGCGGGCTATCGCAGCGCCGCAGCCGGGGCACTGTAGATGGTCGCTGCGAGGAGAGATTTGCATAAAAGTAAAACCGGCGAAAGAATTTAATCATTGATTCATGTCATCATTGATTCATTGAACGACTAAGTGAATTGTTAAATGAGTAAATGACCAGATGAATCAATGATTAAATGACTACATGAATCAATCTCTTTCCTCCTCGTCAATTCTCGCCCTGGCCCGTTCGGCGACGAGGCGGCGGTAGGCTTCCGAGCGGCCGAGGCCGAGTTCGCGTGCGGCCTTCTTAAGGGCTGCGCGGGCGTCCATTCCCTGGCTCTCGAAGGTCTCTACGCGCGCCGCTATCCCGGACGCGGGGCCATTTTCGGAGGCTTCCTCGTTGATTATCGCACGGTCAATGACGAGCACCATCTCGCCGCGCGCCGTCGCCTTGCCGCCAAAACGCAGGGCCAGCTCGCTCAAGCGCCCGCGCAACACCTCTTCGTGCAGCTTGGTCAACTCACGCGCGACGGCCGCCTCGCGCTCGCCCAGCATCTCGCGCGCGTCGGCGAGAGCCTGCGCGATGCGATGCGGCGCTTCGTAGAAGATAAGCGTCGCGTCGAGGGTGCGAGCCTCGGCGAAGCGGGCGCGCCGCTGCGTCGAGCGGGCGGGCAGAAATCCCCCGAAGAAGAAGCTGTCGGTCGGCAGCCCCGAAGCCACCAGTGCCGCGACGAAGGCGGTCGCGCCGGGGACGGGCACTACCCGCGCTCCGCGCGTTGCCGCCTCATGGACCAGCCGGAAGCCAGGGTCGGAGATGCCCGGCGTGCCCGCGTCCGAGACGACAGCCACGCTCGCTCCCGTCTCCAGCAGAGCGCCCAGCTCTGCGGCGCGCTCGCGCTCGTTGTGCTCGTGATAACTGACAGTCTTCGTCTCGATGCCGTAATGATTGAGCAGGACGCGCGTGTGGCGCGTGTCCTCGCAGGCGATGACCGCGACTTCGCCGAGCACGCGCAGGGCTCGCTGCGTGATGTCTTCGAGATTACCGATGGGCGTCGCCACGATGTAGAGCGTGCCTGCCATACCTTATTCTGGCATCAAGCGGCGTAAAAGGCGAAAGCCCCGCCCACTCTTGCGAGGAGGCGAGGCTTTCGGCCGACCCTGCGCGCAGCCCCTGCGAAGCGGCTGCGCGCATCTACGCTTAACTCTTCATCTCAAACCCTTACTGCGGGAAGGGCAGCCTTCTCCACCAGTCGTTGTTGTTCCGGCGGTCATTGCGGCGATAGTCGTCGTCGCGTCCGTAGTAACCGCCCGTCCCGTTGAAGCTCAGGCCGTAGGCGTCGGCGATCAGGCGCAGGTCCTGCGTGATCTGCGACCAGTCGGAGGCTGTCCGCGAATCGAGGCGGGTGCGACCGACGACGCGATCAAGCTGCGAGGCAAGCTGCAAGAGCCTGCGAGCCTCGTTGGAGGCGCGGTAGAGGTCGCGTGCGTCGCCCAGGCGGTCTCTGAAATTGTCTGCGGCGCTGCGAAACTCCCTGGCCCTCTCGTTGATGCGGTCTTCGCGGCGCGTATCGTCATAGCGGCTGCGGTCGAGCGCGCTGTCGAGATGTCTTTGAAAATCGCCGCTGCGGTCGTCAACGCGCCTGGCGGCATCTCGCACGGCGCGGTTGTCATAGCCGTAGCGCCCGCCGCTGCGGCGATAGTCCCTGTCCCTTCCATAATCCCTGTTGTCACGGCGGTCGCGTCCCCACGGGTCGTAGTTTCCCTGCGCCGCTGCGAGCGCGGGCAGGCAGAGTGCTATCAAGGCGGCGGCGATGACGGTCGGGATAATTCTGCGTCGGTTGGCCATTGTTTTAATTCTCCTCGTAAGATTTCTAACTGGCGGCGACCGCGTCTCGCGTCATCATCAAAGGTGTCGTTGATTCGGTCGGCCTCTATCAAACGTCTCATCCGGGGATCTTAAGATGTTACGTCCTCCGCCTAAGGCTCCGGCAAACATCGTGCCGCAAGCCCGGAGAGCGAGAGGGGCCGCGCCCGGAATCAAATCAAAGCGTGGCGCGATGGATAGTTTTTCGGTGGGCTCGAAGACGCGGGAGCCCGGGCGGGCGACGAAAACGTGCAGGCGCTATCGCATATCGTTAGCGGTTTGGGGAAAAGCGGGCGGCCGGTTTTGGGCCGTACATTCTCTTTACACTCTCTTTGGCCCGCGAGTTCTAAGCCGTCCCGACGAATCTCTTGAGGTGACGGATGGCGCGCTCCTCGGTCAATTCCGCGCGCGCCCCGCTCTGTTCGAGGACGAGCCATTGCGGGATGCCTGCGGCCGAGCGGACAAGCAGCAGCTCTTCGTTTGCGGACTTGAGGCCGAAGTGGCGGATGCGTGCGGCGGCCAGCCCGCTGCCCGGAATGAAGCCGTCGCCGGGCGCTCGCGGCCAGCCCGCCTCGATCATCAACTGGCGCACGCCCAGGCTCAGGGTCCAGAGCGTGCCGACCATCGTGGCGCTGCCGAACGCGAAACGATGCCCATCCTTCTTGACCGCCTGAATGGCGGCCCCGGCGCGGTTGGCACGGGCCGCGAGCGCCGTGAAGGTGGCGAATAACCATTCGATTCCGGTCTGCCGCGCCTGATCGTTTGAAGCGCGCAGGGCCAGGTAGTCAACCAGGTCGCCGCGACCGGCGGCGCGCGCGCGCCGCTCGGCTTCCGCCAGCACCTGCGCCCATTCTTCGTCCAGCTCGCTCACTCCGTCACCCGCTTTTTGACTCTTACCCGCTGCTTTTTACTCTTACCCCAGGTCTTGCGCTTGATGTTATCATGCGCGCACGATTCGTCGTTAATCTACTTTGATGAAGAGCACAGGGCGTCAAGGATTCGCTGCGGGGAGGGCCGAGGCGCTCACGTGTCTGGCCATTTTCGTCATTACTCTCCTGACGTTTCTGCTGGCACGCGTGCACCAGGTCGGCGATTCGAGATACTGCCTGCTGCTCAGCCAGAGCCTTGCGGAGCGCGGGAGCTTCGCCCTTGAGCATTATTCGATTCCCGGCGTCGAGCGCAGCGCGGCGGGCGGCCTGCTCAAGGACGAAAGCCTCTACCAGCTCGAAGAGAGCGGCGGCCATCTCTACTACATTTTCCCGCCGGGCAGCTCCGTGCTCTCCGTCCCTTACGTCGTGTTGATGAGGGCGCTCGGGATTTCGACCGTCAACCCGGACGGAAGCTATAACTTGAAAAACGAGGTCAGGCTTCAGGCGGGCCTGGCCGCGCTCCTGATGGCGACGCTGGCGGGCATCTTCTTTTACACCGCTCGCCTCATTCTGCCGCTCGGCTGGAGCATCGTCGTCGCGCTCGGGGGAGCCTGGGGAACACAGGTTTGGAGCACCGCTTCGAGGGCTTTATGGACCGATACCTGGAGCATCCTGCTGCTCGGGATAGTGGTTCTGATGCTGCTCGCGCATGAGGCGGGGCGTTATCGCCTGCGCCCCATTCTGCTGTCGAGCCTCCTGGCCTGGACCTACTTCGTGCGCCCGACGAATGCGCTCCCGATTCTGGCCATTACCATTTACCTGCTGCTTTATCAACGGCGCTTGTTCGCCCACTTCGCGCTCACGGGGGCTGCGTGGCTGGCGGTCTTCATCGCTTATTCGCTCAATCATTACGGGCGGATATTGCCGGGCTATTACCTGGCCAGTCGTCTGACCTTCGAGCATTTCGGCGAGGCGCTGGCCGGTAATCTCATCAGTCCCGCGCGCGGATTGCTCGTCTACGTCCCGGTGCTGCTGTTCGTCGCATACCTGCTGGCGAGGTACAGGCGGCAACTGGCCCACACGCGCCTGGTCCTGCTCGCGCTCGGCGTGATATTCGCGCACTGGATAGCGATTTCCGGGTTCCCGCACTGGTACGGCGGGCACTCTTACGGGCCGCGACTGATGACGGGCCTCGTGCCCTGGTTCGTGCTGCTGGCGGCGCTCTCGGTCCAGGCGATGCTTAAAGGGAGTGAGCAGGAAGAAGAGCACGAAGCCGCTCGGCCACGCGCGGGCCGCAGGATGCAGGGCACGCTCGGCGCTGCTCTTCTACTGCTCAGCATCATCATCAACACGCTCGGCGCGACCTCTCACGCAACGGCCCTCTGGAACATCCGCCCCGTCAATGTTGACCGGCAGCCGTCGCGCATCTGGGACTGGCGGCATCCGCAGTTCCTGGCGAAGTGGCAGCAGTGAAAGCCTGTGCTACTATCTCAACTCGCGTTCTGTAGAGCCCCGGTCAGTCTTTGAGAGCCTGACCGGTAGTGATTCCCAGCGCCCGCGGTCGAATTAGCCCTGGCGCGAGGAGCGCCCGTCGGACGCTCTGCCGGAATAAACTTACAATCTCTAATTCCGAATGACCCAGATGAGAGACAAACATCAAGCACGCCGCACCGTCACAGCCTTCGGACTCTCGCTTCTGCTCCTGCTCTGTTCGCTGCCGCCGGGCGCGGGCGCACAGCAGCGCCGCAGGCCCGCGCGCACTGCGGGACCGCCCGCCGCGGCCCCCACACCGACTCCGAGACCGGGCGGCGGCGACGGCCAGCGCCCGCACCCGCGCCTCGTCCTGCTGATCGTCGTGGACCAGTTTCGCTACGACTACCTGGAGCGCTTCGGCGACCTCTTCGACCCTCGCGGCCTCAAGCGCCTGCTGCGCGAAGGGGCATCATGGTCCGAGGCCAACTACGATCACATGCCGACCTATACCGCGCCGGGCCACGCGACGCTGATGACGGGCGCATGGCCAGCGGAGACCGGCATCGTCGGCAACGAATGGCCCGACCGCGATGTGGGTAGAAACGTGACGAGCGTCTCGGACACGACGGCCGTGCTGCTCGGCGGCGAGGCCGACGAGGCGGCTTCGAGCCCGCGCCGCCTGATGGCTTCAACGCTTGGCGACGAGCTGCGCCTGAAGACCAATGATCGCTCAAAGGTCATCGGCATCTCGGTCAAAGACCGCGCGTCCATCCTGCCGTCGGGACGCCACGCCAACGCCGCCTACTGGTTCAGCACGCGGACGGGCCGGATGGTCTCCTCCAACTACTACTTCAATCAACTGCCGGGCTGGGTCGCCAGCTTCAACGAAACGCGACCTGCCGATAAGTATTTCGGGGCGCGCTGGGAGCGGCTGTTGCCGGAGGCGGAATATCTCAAGCGGGCCGGGGCCGACTCTCCCCCCTGGGAGAACATCGGCGACGCCAAGGGCGACACGAACAGCTTTCCGCACGTCATCACGGGCGGCGCGGCCGGGCCGGGCAAGGATTTCTACAACGCGCTCGACTACACGCCTTTCTCCAACGAGATGCTGCTCTCTTTCGCCCAACAGGCCATTACCAACGAGCGGCTCGGAGAGGACGAAGACACGGACGTGCTGACGGTCAGCTTTTCGGCCAACGATTACGTCGGCCATCGCTACGGCCCTTACAGCCAGGAAGCGATGGACATCACGCTGCGCGTTGACAGGTCAATCGCCGCGCTGCTCGATTTCGTCAACGCTCGCACGGGGCTCCAGAATACGCTGGTCGTCTTCACGGCCGATCACGGCGTCGCGCCCGTACCCGAACAGGCGGGCGCGCTTGGCCTGCCGGGCGGGCGCATCAGGAACGACGA
This sequence comes from Pyrinomonadaceae bacterium, assembly GCA_036389715.1. Classification (GTDB taxonomy): domain Bacteria; phylum Acidobacteriota; class Blastocatellia; order Pyrinomonadales; family Pyrinomonadaceae; genus DASVWH01. The sequence continues at coordinate 10,460 of DASVWH010000172.1, forward strand.
TGTCCTGCGGGCGATGCGGCTCGGCATCAGCGCGCGCTACAATCGCAAGAACGAGCAGCCGGACCCGACCGCCGATTACGTCCAGAAGCTCTCCGACCGCGAAGGCTTCTATAACGGGAATCTCTATTTCAATCCGGTCGCACTCAGGCGCGACAACATCAACAATGAAGAGATCGAGCGGGTCGCCTGCCAGGCGGCGCTGACCGTCCCGGGCATCGCCCGCTGCTTCACGCGGACGCAGCTTCAGAACGGCGCTATCTCGCCCGCGGACCCCATCGCGCGCCGCGTCTTTCACGGCTTCTACGCGCGCCGCAGCGGCGACGTGATAGTCGTTTACGAGCCCTTCAAATATCTCGGCGATACGATTACGGCGACGCACGGCTCGCCCTATTCATACGACACGCACGTGCCCCTGATAATCATGGGCGGCGGCATCGCGCCGGGACGCTACGCACAGGCGGCGACGCCCGCCGACATCGCGCCGACCCTGGCCTCCGTGCTCGGCGTGCAGGCCCCCAGCAACGCCGTCGGGCGCGTCCTGCTCGAAGGGCTGGCCGCGACCGGAACGCCGCGTTGAAGTCAAAGGAAAGCCGGAAAGTGAAAGGAAAGCCGGTGGCCCTTTGTCCGGGCCGGGCTCTGAATCTGAGAGACGGGAAATACTTATGCTCAAACTTTGGGGACGAAAAACGCGCGCGCGCGCTTCGCTGGCAGCCCTGGCCTTGTGCTTACTAACGGTTGCTCCGGCGCGCGCGCAAAAACCGGGCGAGACGCTGCCGCAGCCGACGGGCCACGTCAACGATTTCGCGGGCGTGATTGACGCCGCGACCAAAGAGCGGATGGAAAACATCCTCTCTAACTTGAAGGAGCGGGGCGGCGTAGAGTTTATGGTCGTGACCGTCAAGACGACGGGCGAGCAGGAGGTCTATGACTATTCGCTGCGGCTCGCACGTGAATGGGGCACGGGCGCGCTGTTGAGCAGAAAGCACAGCCTGCTGCTGCTCGTCTCCGTGGATAACGCCAAGTTTATCGCGCAGGTCAGCAAGGTCTTCAGAAGCGAATTGCCCGACGGGCTGATCGGCGAGATGGGCAACCGGATGCGCGCGCCCTTTAGTTCCGGCAATTTCAGCGAAGGCTTGCTGACAGCCGTCCAGACCTTCGTCACGCAACTCGCCGCCAAGCGCGGCTTCAGCCTCGAAGGGATTGACCAGGCCCCGCAGTCGGCCGCAGAAAAACCGCTCCCGACGCCCGCGCCGACGAGCCCGCAGGCGACTCCGCAAGCCGCTCAGCAAGCGCCTTCGGAGACCGCTGCGCAAACTGCCGCGCCAACTGCTGCGCAAGCCGCTCCGGCAGAGACGGCTGCCACGGGCGAAACGGCTGCGGGCGAAACGGCGCGCCCGGCGCAAAAATCAACGGCGCGCGCGGCCCTCTCGAAAACCCCGGGCTCGACGCGCAACACGCCCGACAGGGCCGAGCTGGCTGCTATCCTTCAACTGCCCGCCGCCGAGCGTATCTCGAAGCTCAAGGCCTTCA
>DASVWH010000173.1:0-13604 GCA_036389715.1 Pyrinomonadaceae bacterium
CCATTGACCATTGACTATTGACCTTCTTCCGAGGAGAACATCTTTTGAGCGTTCTGGTTGATAAAAAGACGCGCCTGGTCGTGCAGGGCATCACGGGCAAAGAGGGGACGTTTCATACCAAACAGATGATCGAGTATGGCACGCAGGTCGTCGGCGGCGTCACGCCCGGCAAGGGCGGCACGACGCATGAAGGCGTCCCCGTCTTCAACACCGTCGCCGACGCCGTCCGCGAAGCGGGCGCGAATGCTTCCGTCATCTACGTCCCGCCGCCGTTTGCGGCCGACGCGATTATGGAAGCGGCCGACGCCGGGCTGCCTCTGGTCGTCTGCATCACGGAGGGCATTCCGGCCCTCGACATGGTCAGGGTCAAGGAGTATCTCTCCGACAAGGCGACGCGGCTGATCGGCCCGAACTGCCCCGGCATCATCTCGCCCGGCAAGTGCAAGATCGGCATCATGCCCGGACACATTCACAAAGAAGGGCGCATCGGCGTCGTCTCGCGTTCCGGGACGCTGACCTACGAGGCGGTCGGGCAGTTGACGGCGCTCGGCCTCGGCCAGTCAACCGCCATCGGCATCGGCGGCGACCCCATCGTCGGCACGACCCACGTTGACGCCCTCGCGCTCTTTCAGGCTGATGACGAAACCGACGGCATCGTGATGATCGGCGAGATCGGCGGCACGGCCGAAGAGGACGCGGCGGCCTTCGCCAAAAATAGCGTCACCAAGCCCATCGTCGCCTTTATCGCCGGGCAGACAGCGCCGCCCGGACGCCGCATGGGACACGCCGGAGCGATTATCGCCGGGGGCAAGGGGACGGCCGCCGAAAAGATGAAGGCGCTCGAAGACGCCGGTATTCGCGTCGTCAACTCACCGGCCGACATCGGCACGGCGATGAAAGACGCGCTCGGCTCACGCGCGGCAGCATGAAAATCAGTGAGCAGTGAGCAGTAAGCAGTAAGCAGTTCTTCTTTCCTTTACTGCTCACTGCTCACTGCTCACTTTTCCGAGGAGAACAATGGCAGAGCAAACAGGTAAGCTGACATTCGGCATCATCAAGCCCGACGCCGTGCGCGACGGGAAGACGGGAAGCATTATTCAACGCATCACTGACGGCGGGTTCCAGATTCGCGGGATGAAGCTCTTGCACATGACGCGGGCCGAGGCCGAAGGCTTCTACGCGGTGCACCGCGAGCGCCCGTTCTTCGGCGAGCTGACCGAGTTCATGTCCGGCGGTCCGTGCGTCGTCATGGCGCTGGAGAAGGCGGGCGCGGTCAGGGCCTGGCGCGACCTGATGGGCGCGACCGATCCGGCCAAGGCCGACGAGGGGACGCTGCGCAAAGAGTTCGGCGGCTCGCTCGGCGAAAACGCCGTTCACGGCTCGGACTCGGAAGAGAACGCGGCCATCGAGATTTCATACTTCTTCAGCCAGTTGGAATTGATTTAGTAAATCGTCAATCGTCAATCGTCAATCGTGAAAGAAAGACCGTTCTTCTATTCACGATTGACGATTCACGATTGACCATTGACGAGGTTTATATGTCAATCATCAGCGATGTGATCGAATCAACCAAGGCGATTATCAAGGGGATGGGCGTCACCTTCTCTTACATCCCGCGCGAGAAGTGGACCGTGCAGTACCCGGACGAGCCCGTGACGATGCAGCCGCGTTATCGCGGACAGCATCTCCTGCACGTAGACGAAAACGGGAAAGAGAAGTGCGTCGCCTGTTTCCTGTGCGCCGCGGCCTGCCCTTCGGACTGCATCTACATCATCGCCAAGGACGACCCGCGCGATAAGCTCGAACGCACGGGCGTTGATGAGCGCTTCGCGGAGGTCTACAACATAGACTACGGGCGCTGCATCTTCTGCGGCTTCTGCGTCGAGGCCTGCCCGAAGGACGCCATCACTCATGGCTACAATTTTGAATTGTCCGTCTACAGCCGCGCCGACCTGCTCAAGACGAAAGACGACCTGCTGATTACCAAGCAGAAACAGTCCAGGAACTACCGCGTCGCTTCGTCGGACGAGGATGTCAATTCGGAGTACAAGGAAGTTTAGGCGTTTAGCCGAGCGACGCGACATCTGAGGGCGGCGGGAATCTTTCAGGGAATCCCGCCGCCAATCTGTTTTTGCAGTCTCAATCGTATTATCATCCTCGCCAGCCGCTGTTTAAGACGCTTCCTCTCTTCGCTGGCTGCCGCCGCCCGGCACGGACGAAGAGCCGGACCGGCCCTGTTTAAAACTCCTCCGAGGCGCTCAAAATGGGCTACAGGGAATTTCACTATCGCTGGGAATACGACCTCCGGGCCAGCCCGGAACAGCTCTGGCCGCTGGTCGCCGACACCAACCGCTTCAATCGTGACGCCGGAGTCCCCGTCCTCGATTCCGGGGCAGAGGGCGCGGCGCGGCTGCCCGGCGGACGCCGCCGCCTGCGTCTCTTCAAGCTCGGCATGGCGGTCGAATGGGAGGAGCAGCCCTTCGAGTGGATTCGCCCGCTGCGCTTCGGTGTTGAGCGCCGCTATCTCAAAGGCCCGCTGGCCGAGATGCGCGTCCGCGCCGAGCTTAAACGCCAGCCCGCGGGCGGGACGCGTTTGATTTACGAAGTCTGGGCGCGGCCCCGCAATCTTCTCGGCGTCTCGGCGATTCCCGTGCAGGTCGGGCTGCTCAGCGCGCGCAGCTTCCGCGCCATCTTTCACCGCTACGACCGGCTGATTGCCGACGGGCGGCCTCCGCTCTACCAGCCAGCGCCCGCGAAGTTTGCGCAGGGAGGCAGGGCGCGCCTGGCAGCCCTTTGCCGCAAGCTCGTAGAGCAGGGCGCGGACACGCAGCTCGTCGGACGTTTGAGCGAGCTGCTCGAAGAAGGCGACGACATCACGCTCGGGCGCATCCGCTCGCACGCCCTGGCCGATTACTGGGGCTTGCCGCGGCGCGATGTCCTCGAAGTCTGCCTGCGGGCGACGCGCGCAGGGCTGCTCGACCTGGAGTGGGACATGATCTGCCCGCACTGCCGCGGGGCGGCCGAGAGCAGCGTGTCGTTGGCGGGGCTCTCGTCGGAGGTCAACTGCCGGACCTGCGACGTGGATTTCACGCTCGACTTTGACCGCTCGGTCGAGCTTACCTTTCGCCCGAATCCTTCCGTTCGCCTAGTCGAGCGCCGCCGGTTCTGCACGGGCGGGCCAGAGGTCACGCCGCACATCGTCGCCCAGCAACTGCTCGCGCCCGGCGAGCTGCGCCGTCTTTCGCTCCCCCTCGAAGCCGGGCGCTACAGGCTGCGCTGTTCGGAGCTGCCGGGCGCGAGATACCTGCAAGCCGTCGCGGGCGGCGCGCAGGAGGCGAGGCTCAGAGCATGCATGGAAGGCTGGGCGAAGGAAGAGCTGTGCCTGGCCGTGCAGCCAGAATTGCAGTTGGAGAACGCCACGGAGCAGGAGCAGTTATTCGTGCTGGAGCGGATGGCCTGGAGCGACCAGGCGGCGACGGCCGCCGAGGTGACGGCGCTGCAAGTCTTCCGCGACCTCTTCTCAAACGAGGCGCTGCGCCCCGGCGAGCAAATCTCGGTCGGGACGCTAACTGTTCTCTTCACGGACCTTAAGGGCTCAACGCAGCTCTATCGCGAGATCGGCGACGCGCCTGCCTTCGGCTGCGTGATGAGCCACTTCGACGTGCTGCGCGAGGCCATCGCGGAGCAGGACGGGGCGCTCGTCAAGACCATCGGCGATGCCGTCATGGCCGTCTTTCGCAGACCCGCCGGAGCACTGCGCGCCATCCTCCAAGCACAGCAGAAGCTCGCCGCGCCGCCCGCGGGCGTTCGCCCGCTGCTGCTCAAGGTCGGCATTCACACGGGGCCCTGCATCGCCGTCACGCTCAACGGGCGGCTGGACTATTTCGGTTGTACTGTCAACCTGGCGGCGCGGCTCGAAGGGCTCTCTACGGGTGGCGACGTGGTTATCTCCCCGGCCGTGCGCGCCGACCCGGAGGTCTTTGAGATGTTGGCAGGCACGGGGGCCGGAGGGCTCGCGGCCGCGCGGTTTGAAGTGATGCTGAAGGGCTTTGACGAGGAAAGGTTCGAGCTGTGGCGCGTCGCCCTCATGGGCCGGGTGGCAGAGGGCGAACGCGCCGTTCAGTCGAATGTGTAGCCGGAAAGCGCCAGCAGAGCGAAACGCGAGCCCGCTCTACTTGACCATCCCGCCGACCACGGGCGCGCGGAAAAGCTCACGCCTGTAGAAAGCCCTGACTCCGGCCAGCAGCGCCAGGTAAGTAAACAGGACCTGGATTGCCCCGATCAGCAGCCCGCCGAGAATCGTCTGGATTTCCGCCTGCGGAATCAGGAAGAGCAGGCCGACGACGAAGCGCGCGATCAGGTAAAAGACGCCGATCATCAACGCTTGCTTGGCGTGAAAACCGATGAGCTGGCTCTCGCCCGCGACGGCCTTAGCGGCCAGCGGCATCAGGAGGATGGCCAGCGCGCCGATGTTGATGCTGTAAGCGAAAACGCCGAGGTTGCGAAACTCCAGCAGGTTCGCCCCGCCGAAAGCGATTCCGAGAGCTACCCAGGCGTAGCAGAGCAGGCTCACCGTGCGCTCGTAGGCGTCGGCCTCGACGACCGGAGCGGGCACGGCCCCGTAGCCCTGCTGCTGCGGGTATGGCTGCTGGTAGCCGTAGGGCTGCTGCCCGTATTGCTGGGGCGGCTGACCGTAAGGCTGCTGCGGCTGCTGTTGACCGTACTGTGGGGGCTGCCCGTATGGAGGTTGTTGTCCCGGCGGTGGCCCACCGCCTGGCGGCCCGCCATAGTTCTGTGCCATGAAGTTAAATCCTTTCTATCCTGAAACTGGCTGATGAAACCAGAATGCTTTATAAAGAGACCGAATTAAATGGAAGTTACGGGCCGTCATTATATGAGTATCGCCCGCGTGTGTATAGGGGAAATTGACGGCCTCAGGGCCCGTGTTAAAGTTTATCCCGGGGCGTGACGGGGCATCTCCCGCGCCCGCCCCGGGGAGGGAGCGAGGACGGAGCAGCGAATTTCTCATGGCCGCATTGATGGAGACCCGCGCGGTCTCGAAAATTTACAGGATGGGAAGCACGGAGGTCGCGGCGCTAAGCGAGGTCTCGGTCGCGGTCGAGCCGGGCGAGCTGGTCGCGATTCAGGGGACTTCCGGTTCGGGCAAGTCAACGCTGCTCAACCTGCTCGGCGGGCTCGACACGCCGACCAGCGGCGAAGTCCTCTTCGAGAGCAAATCGCTGGCCCCCTTCAACAAGCGGCAGATGGCGCACTACCGCCGCCACTCGGTCGGGATGATCTTTCAAAACTTCAACCTCATCGCGACCATGACGGCCGCCGAGAACATCAATCTCGCGCTCGCCTTCGGCGGGCTCAAGGGCAGCCGCAGAAGCCTGCGCGCGCGGGAGCTTTTGGAGCGCGTCGGGCTCGGCGACAGGCTCACGCACAGGCCCTCGGAGCTTTCGGGAGGCGAGCAGCAGAGAGTCGCCATCGCCCGTGCGCTGGCCAATCGCCCGCGCGTCCTGCTGGCGGACGAGCCGACCGGGAATCTGGACTCGACGCGCAGCGCAGAGGTGCTGGCATTGCTGCGTGAGATGGTCGAGCAGGACGCGCTGACCGTCCTCATGGTGACGCACGACAGCGAGCTGGCGGCGCGCTTCGCCGACCGCATTATCATGATGAAAGACGGGCGTTTAGCGACGCCTGCGCCCGAGTCTGCGCCCGAATGAGAAGGGCTTTGCGCGACCGTTGCGGCAGCCCGGCGACTGGGGCCGGTTGACTGCGGTAAGAGCCGTCGGCGCGGCCGTCTCTTCCGATGCTTTCGATGAAAGAGGCACTGGACAAATGGCTGACTTGAGCTTGACGACGGCGCGGCTGGAGCTGGTTGCCGGGACGGCCCGGCACTCCCGCGCAGAGATTGACGACAGGCAGGAGTTTTCGCGTCTGCTCGGCGCACGCGTGCCGGAAAATTGGCCGCCTCCCTTGAACGACGCCGACTCGATGGAATGGAGCGCGCGTTATCACGAAGAGCACCCGGACGCCAACGGCTGGAACCAGTGGTACTTCATCCTCCTGGCAGACCCGCAGGGCGAGCGCAGGGCAATCGGTATCGGCGGCTTCAAGGGCAAGCCGACGCCCGACGGCACGGCCGAGATAGGCTATTCGGTGATGGAGGACGACCAGCGCCACGGTTACGCGACGGAGGCGGTCGCGGGGCTTCTCGTCTGGGCCTTTGAGCACGCAGAGGTCAGGCGCGTCATCGCAGAGACCTTCCCGGAGCTGAAGCCCTCGATCCGTGTGCTCGAAAAGAGCGGCTTCAGTCTCGTCGCCGAAGAAGGCTCTGAGCCCGGCGTGATTCGCTTCGAGTTGACGCGCGAGAGCTTTGAAGCCGGTCGCGGCGGCAAGCCCTGACGCGCCCGGATGAACGGAAAAGCCGCCCCGCCGGATAAATAGACCGGCAGTCCCGCAAGATTCCGTCCGGCGTCGTCCTGAACGCGAAACCCTTTTCTTCGAGTTCTGTTGTGAATGAATTTCCCCTTGAAAGGTGAGGTCTATGTCGAGGTCCATGTCAACGAGTGCGGTCGCCGTGATTACCCTTGAAGAGCTGCGCTCGGTTCCGCTGTTCTCTTCGCTCGACGACACGGCGGCGCGCGAGCTGCGCGAGCTGCTGGTCATCAATCACGTCTCCGGCGGCACGTCGCTCTTCCATTCGGGCGAGACGGGCGATTCCATGTACCTGATTGACAATGGGCGCGTGCGCATCAGCATCAGGGATGCGGACGGGCGCGACGTGACGCTGGCGGAGCTGGCGGGCGGCGATTTCTTCGGCGAGATGGCGCTCTTCGACGGCAAGCCGCGCTCGGCCGATGCGACCGTGATAGAGGATGCGCGCCTGGCTATTCTCTCGCGCCGCAACTTTTTGAGCTTCGTGCGCGGCAACCCGGATGTCGCGCTCAAGATGCTGAGCGCCGTGACCGACAGGCTGCGCCGGACCGACCAGCTTTTGAGCCAGCGCGTCTCGCGCAACATCAACGATGAAGAGGACGCGCGGATGACGATGGCGGATCGCCTGGCCAATCGCATCGCGGGCTTCGGCGGGAGCTGGAAATTCATCAGCGTCTTGACGCTGGTCCTGATCGGCTGGGTCTGGGTCAACTCGTACCTCATCCCGAGCCGCGAGATTGACCCTTACCCGTACCAGCTACTGGGGCTGATGCTGGGCATCATCGCAGGCGTTCAAGCGCCCATCATCATGATGTCGCAGAACAGGCAGGGCGAGAAGGACAGGCTGCGCGCAGACCTCGATTATCGCTTGAATCTCAAGAACGAGCTTTCGCTCGCGGAAATCCTGCGCCGCCTCGACGTGCTCGAAAGCGAGCGCCTGCCCGTGCTCTTCGATGAGCAGAACCGGCGTCTCGGCGGGAGAGTCGAAAAAGAGGGTTGAAGGAGCCGCGAGAATTTAAGGGAGCTTGCGCGGGCCCGGAGCCTTGCACAGGGTGAGGGCATCGCACAGGCTTGAGCATCGCACAGGCTTGAGCATCGCACAGGGCTGGAGCATTGCATGTGCCGGGGGTCGTGTGACGTTTGCTTTCTTCACCCGAAACTTCAGACGCCGTCTTGCGGCCCGGCCTTCGCGTAGTAGTCGAGGATGGCGCGTGTCAGCGCGGGGATGGTGTACTGGCCGGGCTGAATATCCGCCCGCAGGCCGTAGCGCGAGGCCGTCTCGGCCGTGATGTCGCCGATGCAGGCGACGGCTACCCCTTTGAGCAGCCGCGTCAGGTCGGTCGTGTCGAAGAGCCGCGCAAAGTTCTCGACCGTCGAAGAGCTGGTGAAGGTAATGCAGTCAACAGCGCCGCCCGCCAGCAGTGCTTCGACGCGGCGGCGTTCGGACGATTGAGGCGCGACGGTGCGATAGGCCGCGACTACGTCAACGCGTGCGCCCGCCGCTTCGAGGGCGTCCGGCAGATAGTCGCGCGCGACCGCCGCACGCGGGAGCAGAATGTTGAGCCGCGCGAAGCCCTCACGCCCGCCGACGTAGCTCTCCAGCGCCGCATAGACGCCCTCGGCTTTGAACTGCTCCGGCACGACATCCACGTGAACCTGCGCGTCGCGCAGCCTGAGCGCCGTCGCTTCTCCGATGGCGCAGACGCGCAGCTCGTCCAGCTCGCTGGCCGTGTGGCCGCGTGCTTCCAGCCTGCGCAGGAAATAGTCCACCCCGTTGACGCTCGTGAAGATCAGCCAGTCGTAGCCGTACAGATTATCAATCGCCTCGTCGAGCGGCGCGTAGCTTTCGGGCTCCGCAATCTCGATGGTCGGACAGGCGATGACGCGTGCGCCGTGACGCTCAAGCTCGGCCGCGAATTCCGCGGACTGCTTGAGAGCGCGCGTGATGACGACGGTGCGGCCCGCCAGCCCACGCTCCGCTTCATCGCCTGTTACTGAAGCCCGTTCTGTTTGCGATTCCGGCATAGAAGATCGAAGCAGCTTGAACTCGAAGCAGCAGCCTGAAGCGGATGGGCCACAGTCTACGTTTCTTCTGCCGGTCCGCGCCTGCTTCTCTGAAAAATAACGACGCGCCGCCCGCGCTCAAAAGTGCGTGCGACTCTTCACCCCATGATTAGCCCTGAGAGCAGGGAAGCGGCCCCGCGCTCGCGCAGCCGGGCGGCCAGCGATTCGCCTAGCCGGGCGGCCTCTGCCGCTTCGCCTTCGAGCGCCTCGCGGATGATGGTCTCGCCGGAGAGTCCGGCGACCAGGCCAGCCAGGTGCAGGCGATTGTCCGGCGTCACCGCGGCGTGCGCCGCGATGGGCAGCTGGCAGCCTCCGCCGAGAGCGCGCAGCAGGGCACGCTCGGCCGTACAGGCCGCGCGCGTCCGCGCATCTTCAAGCGGCGCGAGCAGGCTCAAGACTTCCGTGTCATCTTCGCGCGTCTCGACGCCGAGCGCACCCTGCCCGACGGCCGGGAGCATCTCCGCAGGCTCAAGCGGGGCGCTGATGCGGGCTGCCAGCCCCAGGCGGCGCAACCCCGCTGACGCCAGAATCACTGCATCGTATTCGCCTGCATCCAGCTTGCGCAGCCGCGTGTCAACATTTCCGCGCAGGTCCTTGATGCCGAGGTCCGGCCGCAGGTGCTTTAACTGCGCCAGGCGGCGGAGACTCGACGTGCCGACGACAGCGCCTTCGGGCAGGGCCTTGAGCGAGGGCCGCGCGACGCTTGCCTTGTCGCGCAGGACCAGGGCATCGCGCGCGTCCTCGCGTTCGGGGATGCAGGTGATGGCCAGGCCGGGCGGCAGCGTCGTCGGTAAATCCTTGAGCGAGTGCACGGCCAGGTCAATGCGCCCGTCGAGGAGCGCTTCTTCCAACTCTTTGGTGAAGACGCCCTTGCCGCCGATGACCGAGAGCGGCGCATCCTTCAAAACGTCGCCCGAAGTCTTGATTATCAAGACTCTAATTTCCGCGTGCGGATGACGCAGGGCCAGCTGCGCCTTGATCCATTCTGCCTGCCAGAGCGCCAGCTTCGAGCCGCGCGAGCCGATAATCAGACGGTTCTTCATCGAGCGGATGTCGCCGTCCCTTCGATTCGTCTCCTGGCCTTGCGGCGCGAATGCAAGTGCCAGAGAATGATGCCCGTGATAATTCCCGCAAGCAGGATGAAGAGGCCGCTTCGCCCCACCCATTTCTCAAGCATGGGCCAACTGTTGCCGAAGAGATAGCCGACCAGCGAAATAGCGATGGCCCAGAGGACAGCGCCGACCGCGTTGTAAAAGAGGAAGACGCGCCAGCGCATCTCGGAAGCCCCGGCGAAGATGGCGGCGAAGACGCGCAGGCCCGTCACAAAGCGCGCGATGAGAATCGTTTTATTGCCGTGACGCTCGAAAAAATCGTTGATGTGGACGAGCCTGCGCGGTGTCAGGAAAAAGTATTTGCCGAAACGCAGGAGGAATCCGCGCCCGTAGTGATGGCCGATGGCGAACCCTATGTTATCGCCGATGATTGCCCCCGACATGGCAATCAGCATCACCAGCGCCAGGTTGAAATGGCCGTCCGCCGCGAAGAATCCGGCGGCCAGCAGAATCGTCTCGCCCGGCACGGGCAGCCCCGCGTTTTCCAGCATCACCCCGACGAAGACGGTCCAGTAGCCGTAGCTGATGAAGAAGTGTTTGATGGTTTCGAGAATGTCCATAAGTAGGGGGCCGGGGCCGCGGCGACAGGGGCCGGTAAAAGGCTTTCAACGGCATCCATGACCCTGGCCTCCGCTTCGCGCTCTGCTCATTCTTCGAGGCCGAAAACGGAGCGCCAGGCCAGCAGGTCGTCGTTTTCGCCCAGGTCATAAGAGTTTTTCAGGCGATGAATGATGGGATGGGAAATCTTGTTGACGGTCGAGAGCAGAAGAGCTTCGATGGCGCGTTCCTGTTCGGGCGTCAATTGTCCGAGGCGCTGGCGCTGGCGTGCCAGCTCGTCGCGCGCAATGTCCTGTAGCTTCTGTCGCAACGCGCCGATGGTCGGCCCGATGTCCAGGTTACGCAGTGCCTGCTGAAACTGCATGACTTCGGATTCGACTATCAGCTCGGCGCGCTCGGCCTCGCGCTCACGCTCGCGGATGTTCGAGGCGATGACGGATTCCAGGTCGTCTATGTCGAAGATGAAGAGGTTCGGAATCTGGCCGACGGCCGGGTCAATGTTACGCGGGACCGAGATGTCTATGAAGAAGGCCGGGCGGTTGCGCCGCATCTCCAGGGCCTCGCGGGCGATTGGAGCGGTAATCAGGTACTGGCTTGCGCCCGTCGAGCAGATCACGATGTCGGCCTCGGCCAGGTGAGAGCTAAGACGCGAGAACTCGACGGCCTCGCCGCCGAACTCCGCGGCCAGCCTCTGCGCCGTCTCGTCCGTCCGGTTGGCAATCATCACGCGCGAAACCCCGGCGTTGACTAGGTGACGCGCGGAAAGCTCCGCCATCTCGCCCGCGCCGACCAGAAGCACGGTGCGGCCGCGCAGCTCTCCGAAAATCTTGCGCCCCAATTCGACCGCCATATAGCTGATCGAGACGGCCGAAGCAGCGATGCCGGTCTCCGTGCGGACGCGCTTGGCGACGCGAAAGGATTGGTGAACGAGACGATTGAGGACGCGCCCGGCCGTGCCCGCCGCGACCGCCAGCGAATAGGCCCGGCGCACCTGGCCCAGCACCTGCGGCTCGCCGACGACCATCGAATCCAGCGAAGAGGTGACGCGAAAGATGTGGCGCACGGCTTCGTCGTCGGCGTGGCTGTAGAGATGGCCCTGGAAATCCTCGTGCGGCACGTGGCGCGACTGGCTGAGAAAACCCTTGATGCGCTCGACGCCGACGGCTCCCTGCTCGCCCGTCGTCGCCGCCAGCACCTCGACGCGGTTACAGGTCGAGACGATCAGGCCCTCGCTGACCACCTGGCCGTCAACGAGCGAGCGTAAGCCCTCTGCGCACGCTTCGTCCGTGAAAGCGAGCCGCTCGCGCACGGCCACCGGCGCGGTCTTGTGATTGAGTCCGACGAGAACAATAGACATAGAATCAAGAGCCGGAGACCGGCAGCCGCCGCGCGCGTCCCCTTCAGCATCAGGCGGGCCCCTTGCAGGACAGTTCCGCGCAGGGCTTGAAAAATACTCTGGCCCGCCCCGTGTTCGAGCTAAAGGGAAGCCGCCCGCTTCCCCAGCTTAACCAAAAACGTGGTATCCGCCCAGCAGCCGCGTGCCGAAGAACGTGCAGAGCACCAGCGCAAATCCGACCACCCCGAGCCATGCCGCCCTGCGCCCGCGCCACCCCGCAGTCGCCCTGTAGTGTATCAGCGCCAGGTAGAGCAGCCACGTCAGCGCCGCGAAAATCTCCTTCGGGTCGTTATGCCAGAGCCGGTTGTCGCGCGCCGAAGACCAGAGCATCCCGGTCAGGATGCCGAGCGTCAGCAGTCCCCACCCGATGCCGACGGTCGTCGTCGCAATATCGTTGATGGTGGTCAGCGACGGCAGGCGATGAAAGATCGCGCCGAAGGTCTTGAGCTTCAACTCACGCTCTTGCAGCAGGTACATGACGCTGGCGACGAAGACGACGAAGAAGGCGGCGTAAGCGAAAATCAGGAGCGTCGTATGGACCGGGAAGAGCCATGCCGAGCCGACATCGGTGACCGCGCCCTGGTCTGCGTTCGACGTGTCGCGCGTGACGCTGGCGATGAAGGTCAGGAGCGCGACCAGCGGCATCGTGAAGCTGGCCAGCGCCTGCGTCCGGTAGCGATAGAGCGTCAGGGCGTACATCGCAACCAGCGTCCAGGCCAGAAAAGAGAGCGTCTCGCGCAGGCCGAAGAGCGGGTAGTGTCCCTCGCCCGTCCAGTCCGTGACGAGCGAAACCGTGTGCAGCACGAAGCCGAAGGCCAGCGCCGCCAGCGCGATGCGCTCCAGCGTGCGACGCTTGTTGATGAACGCCAGAATCGAGTGGATCGCCGCGACGACGTATGCCGCGAGAGCCGTAAATAGAAGAGGCTTCATTGCTCAGGAGACCGGCGCGAAAAATAGAAATTCGATTGTAAATGAAGATGGAAATGGGCGGCAAGCCGGTCCGGGGCCGGGAGCCGTTCGCTGCCGGGGGCAAAGAGTGCCCGCTCGGACTTGTCGCGGGTTCTTTCCCGTGCTAGCTTTCGATAAAAAGAGGGGCGGAACGAACAGTGGATTTTGAGCTATCGGAAGAGCAGCGAATGGTGCAGGCATCCATGCGCGAGTTCGTCGCGGCGGAGATTGCGCCGCGCGCGCACGAGTACGACGAGCAGTCGAAATTCCCGCGCGAGCAGCTGCGGGGACTGGCGGAACTCGGGCTGATGGGCATGATTATCCCGGAGGAGTGGGGCGGGGCAGGCTTCGACGCGGTCGCCTACGCCGTCGCGCTCGAAGAGATAGCGCGTGCCGATGCCTCTGTCTGCGTCATCGTCGGCGTCACCAATTCCGTCTGCTGCTACCCGCTCCTGAGCTTCGGGACCGAGGAGCAGAAGCGCAAATACCTGGTCCCGCTGGCACGCGGCGAAGCGCTCGGGGCCTTCTGCCTCTCAGAGCCGCAGGCCGGTTCGGATGCGTCGAACCTGCGCACGCGCGCCGTCCGCGACGGCGACTCGTACATCATCAACGGCACGAAGTCCTGGGTGACGAGCGGCGGCGAGGCGCAGACCTACATCGTCATGGCCGTGACCGGGCAGAGCGGTCAGAAGAGCAGCGTGACGACCTTCATCGTCGAGGGAGACACGCCCGGCTTGTCCGTCTCGGCCATCGAACACAAGATGGGACAGCGCGCTTCGCAGACGGCCGAGATGAGCTTCGCGGATGTCCGCGTGCCTGCGGCGAACGTCCTCGGCGGCGAAGGCAACGGGCTCAAGGTGGCCTTTAACAGTCTCGATAATGGACGCATCGGCATCGGCGCTCTCTCGACCGGCATCGCGCAGGGCGCACTGGACGAAGCCACAAAGTATGCCAAAGAGCGGCATGCTTTCGGCCAGCCGATAGCGGAATTTCAGGCGATTCAATTCAAGCTCGCAGACATGGCTACGCAGACAGACGCTTCGCGACTGTTAACGCTTCGCGCCGCCGCATTAAAAGACAGT
>DASVWH010000174.1:0-33728 GCA_036389715.1 Pyrinomonadaceae bacterium
GGCCTCACGCGCCGCCTGATCGATGAACTGCGCACCGTCTCGCGCGATTCTCAACTGACCTGGCCCGAATTCAAGCGTGACCCCTTCGGCTATTCCAAGCGCCTGCTTTCCGCCTATTCTCTGATGTTCTGGCGCTTTCTCTCCAGCCGCAACGTCGCCATCGCCGTCTCCTCCTCCCTGCTTTTAGTCCTCTCGGCCGTCATCGCTTTCGTCGTCTTCGGCCGCATTCAGTCTCGCCGCGCCGCCGCCCAGGAGCACGAGCAACTGGTCCTTGAGCAGATGATCGAGACCGAGATTCCAGATAAAGAGGAAGAACAGAAGCCTGACAAGGGTGTGGGCACGGGCGAGAAGGGCAGAGTCGGCTTTAACAAGGGAGCCGGAGAAGGCTCGCAGCCCAAGTTCAAGAAGGCAGGCGGAGGCGGCGGCGGAGGCCAGCAGGAAGTCCTGCCGACGCAGCAGGGCAGGATTCCTCCTCCTTCGGAGATACCGGCGAAGATACCGACCACACCTCCTCTGCATAATCCGCCCTTACCGGCGGCAGGCATCAACATCGACCCGGCGCTGTACAAGCAGTTGCCCTCTGACAGGTACGGAGACCCGCGCTCTAATTCGCAGGCGACGAGCGCCGGACCAGGGACGGGCAACGGACTGGGTAAGGGAACGGGAGTCGGCATCGGAGAGGGAGAAGGAGAGGGCTTCGGCAAGGGCCGAGGGAGGAATATGGGCGGGGGAGACCCGTCAGATGGAGGCGGAGGAGCCGGAGGAGGGCGAGGCAATAACGGAGAGGATTACACGCGGACATTTAGTCCGAAGGATGTGAGCCAGAAGGCGCGGATTATTGCGAGGCCGGAGCCGCAGTATACGGAAGAGGCGAGAAAGAACCAGGTATCAGGGACGGTGGTGCTGCGAGCGGTCTTGAGTAGCTCGGGGCAGGTGACGAATATCCGAGCGGTGAGCGGATTGCCGTATGGATTAACGGAGAAAGCGATAGCGGCGGCCAGGCAGATCAGGTTCACGCCAGCATCGAAGGACGGGCACGCGGTGTCGCAGTATATCCAGATAGAATATAACTTTAACCTTTACTGATGCCCTGCTGAAACAGGTGCTCATTCTCTGCAAAGCGGCGCTTCTTCTAATTTAGAAGAAGCGCCGCTTTCATTTGTATCAGCGATAAATTTCAATGCGGGAGCGTCGAGCACGAAGCCTGCACCGGGCTAGGATGAAGATGGAAGAGCAGAAGATGCAGAGCAAAAGACGCAGAGCAGGACGATTCAAGCTAAGACGATTCAAGCTAAGATGATGCAAGCTAAGTGACACATCTTCATTTCCCGTTAAGTCATCACACCTTGATTTCTCATCTCTTCCATCATTGCTGATCGCTTTCTCCTTCATTGCTGCCGGGAGCGCAAGGTCTGCGCGGGGGCCTCGTTCATACAACGGCCGGGCTGGCCGCAAGGATGCCGGTCCTGTTGTTGAAACCACTTTGGAGGTTCATGTTCGCATGCCACGTTTAGCCAGTTACGCGCTCGCTGTAGCGCTCCTCTTGTCTTCAGTGCTTCCGGCAGCCGCTCAATCTTCTTTGACCACTACGACTGCGCGTGATCGGCGCTCCGTGAACGTCACGGTCTACAATTCAAACCTGGGCTTGATTCGGGAGACGCGCGCGCTCTCTCTGCCGGCAGGGCGCATCGCGCTTCGCTTCGCGGACGTGGCCGCGCAGATTCGGCCCGAGACCGTGCATCTCTCTTCGCTGACGGCCGCGGACGACCTGCGGATTCTGGAGCAGAATTACCAGTACGACCTGCTCAACCCGGCCAAGCTGCTCGACAAGTTCGTCGGCAAAGAGATCACGCTGATCCTGCGTCGCTACGAGAACAGCACGGAGATTCTGACGCCCGTTCAGGCCACGCTGCTCTCTAACAATAGCGGGCAGGTCTGGAGAATCGGCGGGCAGATCGTCATCAATCCCTCAAACATCGCGGAGATGCGCTTTCCTGACCTGCCGCAGAACCTGGTGGCGACGCCGACGCTCGTCTGGGACCTCAACAGCGCCAGAAGCGGGGAGCAGACGATCGAGGCCAGCTACCTGACCGGAGGGATGAGCTGGGAAGCCGATTACGTCCTGGTCATCAACGCGGACGACAGCCGCGGAGACTTGCAGGGATGGGTCACGCTCAATAATCAGAGCGGCGTCGGCTTTGACGGCGCGCGGCTGCAACTGATCGCAGGGGATGTCAACCGCGTTCAGAATCGTGCGCGCAACGAGCGGGCCCTGGCGGCCGCTTCGATGGCGGCCGATGTCTCGGAGTTTCAGGAGCAGGGCTTCTTCGAGTATCACATGTACACTTTGCAGCGCCCGACTTCGATTCGCGAGCAGGAAACGAAGCAGGTCTCGCTGCTCGAAGCCGCGGGCTTCAACGTGACGAAAGAGTTCGTCATCAACGGGGCGCAGGATTACTACCGCAGCTATAACAATCCGGGCGCGATCATCAGGGACAGGGTCGGGGCCTTCGTCCAGTTTCGCAACTCGCAGCAGAATAAGCTCGGGATGGCCCTGCCCGCCGGAACCATTCGTCTCTACAAGCAGGACAGCGGCGGCGCACAGCAGTTCATCGGCGAAGACCGGATAGACCATACGCCCAAGGATGAGGATGTCCGCATCAAGGTCGGCGACGCCTTCGACATCATCGCCGAGAGGAAGCAGACAGACTACAAGGTGCTCGGCAATGACCTCTACGAGTACGCTTACGAGATCACGATTCGCAATCACAAGGAGACGCCCATCAACGTCATCGTCAACGAGGCCATCGGCGGCGACTGGCGAATGATGTCCTCCAACTTCAAGGCGGAGAAGACGACTGCCTTCTCCGCGCGCTTCAATATTCCGGTCGCCAGGGACGCGGAAACGAAGCTGGTCTATCGCGTCCGCGTCAAATACTGAACCGCTCCCGCCGCCGATGCTTTTCGACGCCCGGCGGCGGGACAGTCTGAGACGCGGTCGAGAGAGAGGCACAGGGCTACGGGCTTTGTGCCTCTCTTTTTCTGCGCACACGGCACAGCGCGGCATCCTTTTTTTTAACTGCCGGATTCGCTTTGAACGGGCGGGTGAGCTTTAGTCGTCCGTGCTTTCGCACCACTGGCGCGTGACGCGGTGGCGATAATCGAACAAGCGGCGCAGCCTGGGAATAATCAGGAGCGGTGCGGCGACGCGCCCCAGGAGACCGAGCGGCGGCTCGTACTCGACCTCGTCGCGCAGCAGAGCGCCCTCCTCATGCACGCTAATCAGGTGACGGTGACGCCAGCTGCGAAACGGCCCGCTGACCTGTATGTCCTCGAACATGTGCGGCGGCTCATAGGCCGTGTGCCTGGCCATCCAGCGGGCCT
This sequence comes from Pyrinomonadaceae bacterium, assembly GCA_036389715.1. GTDB lineage: Bacteria > Acidobacteriota > Blastocatellia > Pyrinomonadales > Pyrinomonadaceae > DASVWH01. The sequence continues at coordinate 3,385 of DASVWH010000174.1, forward strand.
TGAAAAGCCCGAGGATGCGCGCCTCGATGATGGCCGTCGAACCGACGCGCAGGTCCGGCGCGGGCTGGAGGACGCGCGCCGTCTCGCCCGGCGGCGTCAACCGCGCGAGCGCATCCGGCAGCTCGTGGAAAGCGAAGACCCGCTCTGGCTCCGCCCGAATCAGGCTTTCTTTGACGAATTTCATTCGACGCTCTCCGTTGGGTCAACTCTCACGGCGTAGATACTATCCGCTTTTGCGGCGCGGAAACAGGGCTTGACAAAAAACGCCTCTGTGATTCATCTACTGATTTAGCCGCCAGCGCAGGTTAGCCATAATTCAGTAGTTAAATAAATCAATGGCTAGATGAATCAATGAATCAATTCTTTGGGGAGCAACGGTCATGTCCATCCTTGTCGGAGCAGTCGGGTGTCTCTTTATTCTGGTTGTCCTCTGGGATGCTTTCGAGACGGTGGTGTTGCCGCGGCGTGTCTCGCGGCGCATCCGCCTGACCGGCCTGTTTTACATGGGAAGCTGGATGCTGGTCTCATGGGTGGCGCGCTGGATGCGTCCGGGCAAGATGCGCGAGAGATACCTTGGCTTCTTCGGCCCGCTCTCGCTGCTGTTGCTGCTGGTCGTCTGGGGAATCGGCCTGATCGTCGGCTTCGCGATGATTCACTGGGCGATTGGCTCAAGGATCAGTATTGCGACCGGGGCTACTGCGAATTTCAGGACGGACCTTTATTTCAGCGGGACGACCTTCTTTACTTTGGGTCTCGGCGACATTGCGCCGCGGACGCCCTACGCGCGCGCCGCGACCGTGCTCGAAGCCGGGATGGGCTTCGGTTTTCTGGCGCTGGTCATCGGTTATCTGCCCGTGATTTACCAGGCTTTTTCAAGACGCGAAGCGAACATCTCGCTGCTCGACGCGCGCGCCGGGTCGCCGCCGAGCGCCACCGAGCTGCTCGCGCGACACGGCCTCAACGGGAGCATGGCGTCTTTGACGGAACTCTTACGCGATTGGGAGCGCTGGTCCGCGGAGCTGCTGGAAAGCCATCTCTCCTATCCCGTCCTGGTCTACTTCCGCTCGCAGCACGAGAATCAATCCTGGCTCGCGGCGCTGACGACGATTCTGGACACGTGCGCCCTGATTATCGTCGGCGTCCGCGACGGCTCGACGTGGCAGGCGAAGATGACCTTTGCGATGGCGCGACACGCCCTGGTTGACCTGGCGCAGGTTTACGATACTCCGCCGCGCGCGCCGGAGCCTGCGCGCCTTTCGGCCACGGACCTGGAACGCGTCCGCAGGACTCTGACGGCGGCGGGCGTCCCGCTCAGAGACGGCGACGAAGCCGGGCAGAAGCTGGCCGAGCTGCGACGAATGTACGAGCCTTACGTCAATTCGATGGCGCACCTCTTATTCATGTCGCTCCCGCCCTGGATTAACGAGAGCAACGCGATGGATAACTGGCAGACCAGCGCCTGGGAACGCAACCCCATGGTCTTCGCTTCGAGCCCCGTCCCGGAGCGCACCTTCGACTATACGAAACAGACGTTCGTTGATTAATCAGACTTAAGCCATAGACCTTAGAGCACGCGGATTGGAGGGAACCGGGATGGCCAGAGGATGGGAAAGCAAGGCGGTCGAAGCCCAGATAGAGGAGGCCGGGGCGGGTGCGCTCGAACAGCCGCGCGACGCTCTCTCGCCCGAAGAGCGCGTCCGTCACGACCGGCTCGAATCGCTCAGGCTCTCGCGCGCCAGGACGCTCGACCAGCTCGAACGCGCTACCAGGCCCGCACACCGCTCCATGCTCCAGGGAACACTGCGCGCCATCGAAGCGGAGATAGAAGAGCTGGGCCAGCGAGAGCCGCCGTCCGCCGGGTAGGGCAACGGCGCGGGAGACGCAACCGTCCTTCGCCCTTCGTTGTCATGCGGTTGCTGGCTCGCGGCCTGCACGCGCATCACCTGGCGGGCGTTGCGGGCTCCGGCTTTCGCGCAAATATATAGGCGCGCCGGCTCGGGTACTCTACTTCCTGATAGGGGTCTCTCTCGATCACTTCGGCGAGCGCGAATCCCGCCAGCCGGAGATAGCCCTTCATCTCTTCTGTTTCAAAGAAGATGAAATCCAGGGAGACCTCTTTGCCCCACCACTCCGCACGGTGAATGATCTCCTGCCCGATGTGAAAGGTGAGCAGCAGGACACCTCCCGGACGCAGCACACGCTCGAACTCCTGCAAGGCTCGAACGACCGCCTCGCGTGGAACATGGACGATGGAGTAAAAGGCCGCGACTCCTCCGTAAGAGTTGTCCGCCACGTTAGTGAGGGCCAGCATATCGCCCTGCTGGAAGGGAACGCCGGGATTTAAGACCTGCGCACGCTCGACCATTGCCGTTGATAAATCGAGGCCGCAAACCTTCACGCCGCGGCCCGCTAAATAGTGGGCCACCTGGCCCGGCCCGCATCCCATGTCACAAATGACTCCCAGCCCGCCCACTCGTTCGGCCAACCAGTCGAGCATCTTCCGGTCGAAAGGCTTCCGGTCCAGGTCGTCACGATACTCCTCCGCATAATCAGCGGCCACGAGGTCATAGCTGCTTTGCAAATCTTCGGCCATCGGTTCTGTCCGCAAAAATGATGAAAGAGATACTATCGAGAGCGGTCCGCTTGAACCCGGCGCGGGTCGTCGCGCTGGGGCCGCCTGCCCCGCTTAAGTCGTTGATGCATAAGGGTTTCGGGCTTAACCGGGCCTCATTTAATCATCATCCCGATTCTGTCCCAACGTGAGTTCTGGTAAAAGTCTACCAGGAAATTACCGTTCGAGGCCGCGCTCGCGTTATAGGACCAGAAGATGAAGAGTGCACGGCCGATGACGAGGTCGCGCGAGACCAGCCCCCAGACGCGGCTGTCGGCGCTGTTGTCCCGGTTGTCGCCCATCATGAAGTAGTAGCCCTCTGGAATCTGGAAAGGTTGCCCCACCCCGTAGCGCATCAATTCGGAGGGCTGGTCGGGTTGGTCCGCCCGAGCGGCCAGCGTGTTCGAGGAATAGTAGACGGTGTAAGGCTCGTTGCTCTTGCGCGGCGGGATGGAGTTAATGTCGAGCGGCGATTTTTCGTCCTTGCCCTGCTCGGCGCTGACGCGATGTTCGGGCAGCGCCTGACCATTGACTAAGACGCTCGCGCCGCGCACTTCTATCCGGTCTCCCGGCAGCCCGATCACGCGCTTGATGAAATAGTCCTTGTACGGGGTTATCCCGTTCATCCTGTCGCGCAGCGGATGATCGCGGTCGCCCGGATACTTGAACACGATGATGTCGCCGCGCCTGATTGCGCGCTTGGGCAGGAAGAAAGGCTCGGAGCCGGGGGCGAAGATGAATCTATTAATCAGGAATTTATCCCCGACTAAAATCGTGTTCTCCATCGAAGAGGTCGGCACTCCGACCGAGAGCGCGATGAACGTCGTGAAGAAGAGATACATGATTGCGACGTGGATGATGGATTCAAAATACTCGCGCCAGACGGATTTGGGCACACCCGCCTGCTCACGCTCTGCGCCAGAGACCGGCCGCGCCTGAGACGCGCTCTTACCTTCAACCATCGCCGCCTGGCCCGCCTGCGCCTCAGGGCCTTGATGGACCACCTCACTCATTGATTGCTTGCCAGCCATGCCCGACATCCTAAATCAAAGCCCGCGAGAAAGGAAAGAGATTGATAGATTGATTCACGTAATCGTTGATTCATTGATTCATGTAATCATTTAGCTGCCGGGACAGTTAGTCATTAACCCAGTAGTTAAATGAATCAATGATTACATGATTACATGACTAAACGAATCAATGATTAAATCATCTTCGTTCTTCGATGGTCATCTTGATGCCGTCGCGGGGGCGGAGCGACATCGCAGGGAATAGCTCGACCACCTGGCCGGGCGCGGTTCTCAGCCGGAATCGCTGCGCGACGGTCGCCATCAGCAGGATTATCTCCATCATCGCAAAGGAGTTACCGATGCAGACGCGCGGCCCGCCGCCGAACGGAAAATAGGCGTATTTGGGTAAGCGGCCGGTGAACTCCGCAGTCCAGCGCTCGGGCTTGAACTGCTCCGGCTCGTCGAAGAAACGCGGGTCGCGATGCACGACCCAGGTGAACATGAAAATCTGCGTCCCGGCCGGAACCCTGTAGCCGCCGACCTCGCAATCGTTGATGGCCTCGCGCCCGACCGCATAAGCAGGCGGGTAGAGCCGCATCGCTTCCTTGACGATCTTCTCCGTGTAGACCAGGCGCGGCATGTCCGCGAGAGTGGGCGCGCGGCCTCCGAGCACCTCTTCCAGCTCGCGCCACAGCTCGGCTTCGATCTCGGGGTGCTGGGCCAGCAGATACCAGGCCCAGGAGAGCACGAGCGCCGTCGTCTCCTGACCCGCCAGAAACAGCGTGATGACCTCATCGCGTAACTGCTGGTCGGTCATCTGGCTGCCATCCTCGTCCTGTGCTTCGAGCAGCATCGAGAGCAGGTCGCCCTGATCCTTTGCGCCCGCCGCGCGCCGCTGGCCGATGATTCGATAGATAACCTCGTCCAGCTCGGCGGCCACCTTGTGAAAGCGACGATTGCCGGAGGTCGGCAGCCTGTTGTCCAGAATCCACTTGAGAGTCGCCTGCTGGCTGAAAGGCTCGGCTATCTCTCGCAGCGCCGCCGCCACCTTCTCGGCATCATTCGCCACGTCAACGTTGAAGAGCGTGTGCGTCACGATCTCCATCGTCAGGCGCATCATCTCCTCATGGATGTCGTGCGCGTCGCCGTCGCGCCAGGCGGCGAGCATCTTCTCCGCGTCCCGGACCATGACATCTGCATAAGCGTTGATCCGCTCGCGGTGAAAAGCGGGTTGAGCGAGGCGTCGCTGGCGTCGCCAGAATTCGCCCTCGCTGGTCAGCAGACCGTTGCCGAGGACGCGACGGAAGAAGGGCGAGCGGAAGGAGAGCGGCTTGATGAAATTACGATTGTTGGTCGCCAGCACATACTCTATGTCTGTCGGATGATAGAGAAAGTATGCGGGAACGTAAAAGAATCGCGCGCGGACGATGTCGCCGTATTCGCGGGCAATTCTGGTGACGAAGGCGAGGGAGTCGCGGTTGAACTCAGGCATTACGCCGAGTATGAAGTGGCCCCTTGGCCCCTGGGGAATGAGTGCCGCAGACATGCTTGATTCTCCTTTTGAAGATGGTGCACATGAATGGCCCGTCAATTCAAGCCGGGCCCGGAAACCCCGCCGCTACTTATATTTACACACTGCTCACAGCCTCTCGACGGTTGCCGCCCGCCCCGCTCTCGACTGCCATGCGGGCAGCTTTTTGAGACTGTGTGCCATCATTCACAAGCTCTTTATCGAACAGTTTAGGCTTTAAGTCAAGGCAAACTTGAATCGTTATGAGAGATAATTATCGGCCAGAGGGTGCGTTGGAACTGCCCGGGACGAATTGGTGGGCCATTCTGTTACCGGCCGATATTTCGACGCCGGTGAAAGAGCCGTTTTGATTTATGATGCCGATGGCCAGAAGATCAAGACGCGGCTCCGGCGTGTTTGACGCTCAATTCCGGGAGAGCGGCAGAGAGAGAAACGCTTCACTATAGTCATCAAGACCGCATTGGAGGCTTTCGATGAGAGAGGGCTATGTGTTGGCGCTGGACCAGGGGACGACGGGCACGAAGGTCATCATCTTCGACCATGAGGGCACGATTAAAGGCCACGCCTATTCGGAGTTCACGCAGCACTACCCGCAGCCGGGCTGGGTTGAGCACGACGCCGTAGAGATATGGACCGTCAGCCTCCGCCTGGTCTCCGTCGCAATCGAGAGGGCGGGGATTGCCCCGTCCGAGATTAAGGCCATCGGCATCACCAACCAGCGCGAGACCGCGGTCGTCTGGGACCGCGCCACGGGCGAGCCTGTCGCCAACGCCATCGTCTGGCAGGACCGCCGGACGGCAGCCCTCTGCGACCAGCTCAAAGCGGAGGGCCTGGAAGCTCTCTTCAGACGCAAGACGGGGCTCGTCGTTGACGCTTACTTTTCGGGAACGAAGATCAAATGGCTGCTCGACCACGTCGAAGGACTCAGAGCGCGCGCGGCAAAGGGTCAGTTGGCTTTCGGCACGATTGATTCCTGGCTCGTCTGGAACCTGACGCGAGGACGAGCGCACGTCACGGACTATTCAAACGCCTCGCGGACGCTGATGTACGACATCCACGAGCTCGGCTGGGACGAAGAGCTGCTGCGAATCTTCGGCGTGCCCCGCTCCATGCTGCCGGAGGTCAGGCCGTCTTCACACGTTTACGCGGAGACGGACCCGGCCGTCTTCTTCGGCGAGCGCATCCCCATCGCGGGCATAGCTGGCGACCAGCACGCGGCGCTCTTCGGCCAGGCTTGTCACGGTGCGGGCCTGGCCAAGAACACCTACGGGACGGGCTCTTTCGTCATGCTCAACACGGGCGGCCAGGCGGTCGAAAGCAGGGAGAAGCTGCTGACGACCATCGCCTGGGGCGTCGGTGATGAGCCGGTCGAGTATGCGCTTGAAGGCGCAATCTTTATCACGGGTGCGGCCGTCCAGTGGCTCCGCGACGGCCTGGGGATTATCCGTGACGCGGCGGAGACTGAAGCCCTGGCCGCTTCTTTAGAGTCGAACGAGGGCGTCTATTTCGTCCCGGCGCTGGTGGGACTGGGCGCGCCGCACTGGGACGCTTACGCGCGCGGCAGCATTCAAGGCATCACGCGCGGCACGACGCGGGCACACCTGGCGCGCGCCGCGCTGGAAAGCATCTGCTACCAGACGCGGGACGTGGTCGAAGCGATGGAGCGCGATTCGGGCATAGCCCTCCGGGAGCTGCGGGCAGACGGCGGCGCTGTCTCCAACAGTTTCCTGATGCAGTTCCAGGCGGACATCCTGGGCGTGCCCGTCGAAGTCCCTTTAATCAAAGAGACGACCTCGCTCGGCGCGGCTTACCTGGCCGGGCTGGCCGTCGGCTTCTGGGAGAGCCGCGAGGAGTTGGACGCGAAATGGAAACTGGACAGGCGCTTTGAGCCGGGGCTTGGCGCACAGGAGCGAGACCTGCTTTACGAACGCTGGCTGAAAGCCGTCGAACGCTCTAAAAATTGGGAGTCGAGCTGAAGAGCCGCCATTGAGAGCTGACCTCAGTGCCATCACAGAGACCGCGTTCGATGTCATCATCATCGGCGCAGGAATCAACGGCGCAGGCGTGGCCCGCGACGCCGCGATGCGCGGCCTGAAAGTCCTGCTCCTCGATAAGGGAGACATCGCGTCCGGCACTTCCGCTTGGTCCACGCGGCTGATTCACGGCGGGCTGCGCTACCTTGAGCACGGCGAACTCGGGCTGGTGCGTGAGTCCTTGCGCGAGCGTGAACGACTGTTGCGAATCGCGCCCCACCTGGTCCGGCCGCTGCCGATGTTGATTCCCGTCTACCGGCAGGGCCGCCGCGGCCTCCTGACCATCCGCGCCGGAATGTTCGCTTACGACGTGCTCTCGTTCGACAAATCACTCAAGCGTCACCGCTTGCTTTCCGTCGCCGAGACTCTCCAGCGTGTGCCCGGCCTCAGCCGCGAGGGATTGCGCGGCGCGGCCCTCTACTATGACGCTCAGGTCGAATATGCCGAGCGGCTCGTCCTCGAAAATGTGCTCTCCGCGACAGGTCACGGCGCTCGCGTGCTGACCCATGCGCGCGTAGATAAATTCATCGTCGAAGCGGGGGTGGTCCGCGGCGTAATCCTGACTGACCTGCCGGGCGGTCGCGCAGCTTCCGCACGCGCGGCCTTGGTAGTCAACGCGGCGGGCCCCTGGGTTGACGAGGTGCTGGGCCACGCGCCGGGCCCTCCCGCAAGGCTCATCGGCGGGACGAAGGGAAGCCACCTGGTGGTCAAGGGCTTTGCGGGCGCGCCCGCGGATGCGCTGTACGTTGAGGCGCAGGAGGACGCGAGGCCATTCTTCATCATCCCCTGGAACGGGCTCTATCTAATCGGGACGACGGATTTGCCTTACGACGGCGACCTGGACCAGGTCGAAGCCGCGGAAGGTGAGATTGATTACCTGCTGCGTGAGACCAACCGCGTGATTGCGTCCGCAGGGTTGAGCCGCGACTCGATTCTCTATACCTATTCGGGCGTGCGGCCCCTGCCGTATCATGCGGCGAGTGAACCGGCGAGTATTACGCGGCGGCATTTCATCCGCGACCATGCCCCGGGCGGGCTCATCTCCATCGTCGGCGGAAAGCTGACGACCTACAGGCATCTCTCCGAGCGGGTCGTTGACCTGCTCTTTAAGAAGCTCGGAAGAGAGTCTCCGGCTTGTCCGACTGCACGGCTGCGGCTTCCGGGCGCTTCGACTGAAAACTTCGCGGAGTTCCGCGCACAGTTCAAAGCGGAGAGCGGCCTGCCTCCGGCCGTTGCGGAACGTTTGCTCGGGATTTACGGGACGCGGGCGGCGGAGGTGCTGGAGCTTGCGGGCGATGATTCGGAGCTGCGGCGGCCCTTCAGCCCGGCGACGGGCGCGATAGGCGCGGAGGTCTTAATCTCTTTCCGGCGCGAGCTGGCCGAAACGCTGGCTGATTGTCTGTTGCGGAGGACGATGGCCGGGCTGGGGGCGGCGGCCGGGCTCGACGCCGTCGAAGCGGCTGCGCGGATAGCGTTGAAGCATCTCGGCTGGGATGAGACACGCGCGGCCCGCGAGGTCAACGCATACCGCGAATACGTGCGCCGTTTTCATCCGCGGAACTCCGGCCGGGCCTGAAGCAGCAGGAATCGGATGAGTTCGAGCGCGAAAGTTTTTCATAACGGCGCAAAAGGTTTTCATAACTGCGCGCAGACGTTGTAAAGTATCACTCCGCGTTATGCCATAATCTTAAACCCAAGGAAGATACTGATGACTTACCTGACACTTTCGACCATCCTGAGCCTCGTGCTCTGCTGCCTGCCGGGTCACTCGGCGCGGGATTTGAACCCAAGCCCGGGCGCGACAACGCCCCCGGCCGCCCGCGTCCTGAACCCTGGCCCGGCCCGCGCGCTGGTCCAGACCGGGCGCGTTACTTATCGCACCTATTCCAACGCCAGGTTTCAATACTCCGTCTCTTACCCGGCCGGGATATTCGTGCCGCAGGGCGAAGCGGACAACGGCGACGGGCAGGTCTTCCGCGCGCGCGAGAGCAGCGCCGAGATGCGCGTCTTCGGACGCTACAACGCCCAGAACGAGACGCTGAGGAGCGCTTACCAGTCGGCAATCACGGGCGAGGGCGGCTCGCGCGAAGTCGTCTACAAGCTCCTCAAGGGTAATTTCTACGTCGTCTCGGGGCGGCAGAACGGCAGGATTTTTTACGAGAAGACGATCCTGAAGGGCGACACCTTCAAGACCTTGATGATCGAGTATGACGAGTCCGCGCGCGACACCTTTGACCCGATAACGGCCAGAATCGCCAGGTCTTTCGTCGGCTAAACCTCGGAAAAACGGAGCCTCTCATGCAGATTGTAGGGCGGTCCGTGCCGCGCAAAGAAGGGCGCGATAAGGTCACGGGCCGCGCGCGGTATATTGACGACCTGGTCTTCCCCGAAATGCTCTACGGGACGACCGTGCGCAGCCCCGTCGCGCGCGGCCGCATCAGGGGCGTCTCGTTTGAAGGCGAGATTCCCTGGGACGAGTTCGTCATCGTCACGGCCAGGGATATTCCGGGCGAGAACGCGGTCGCGCTCATCCTGCTGGACCAGCCGTATCTCGCCGACGGGTTCGTCAATCATCGGGAAGAGGCAGTGCTCCTGCTGGCTCACCCGGATAAATACTTGCTGGAAGAGGCCAGGCGTCATGTGCGACTCGACATCGAGCCGCTGCCCGCCGTCCTGACCCTGGACGATTCTCTGGACCGGAAGGAGATTATCTGGGGAGAGGATAACGTCTTCAAGTCTTTCCACGTCGAGAAGGGCGATGTGGACGAAGCCTGGAAGAGCGCCGATCTGATCGTCGAAGGCGAATACCGGACGGGCGCGCAGGAGCAGCTCTACATAGAGAATAACGGGGTGATTGCGATTGCCGGGCCGGAGGACGGCGTGACCGTCTGGGGCTCTATGCAGTGTCCTTACTATGTTCACAAGGCGCTGCTCAAATTGTTCGGGCTGCCGGAGCACAAGATTCGCGTCGTGCAGGTCGAGACGGGCGGCGGCTTCGGCGGCAAGGAAGAGTATCCTTCGATGATCGGAGGCCATGCGGCGCTGCTCGCCTGGAAATCGGGCCGCCCCGTCAAGATCGTCTACGACCGAGCGGAAGACATGGCGGCGACGACCAAGCGTCACCCTTCGCTGACCAAGCACCGGACGGCGGTCACGCGCGACGGGCGGCTCGTCGGCATGGAGATAGATTTCACGGTTGACGGCGGGGCCTACGCGACGCTCTCTTCGGTGGTCCTCTCGCGCGGCACGATTCACGCCGCAGGGCCTTACTCCTGCCCGAACGTCCGCATCAAGAGCCGCGCCGTCGCCACCAACGTCCCCCCGCACGGGGCATTTCGCGGCTTCGGCGCGCCGCAGAGCATCTTTGCCCTTGAGCGCCACATGAACAAGGTCGCGCTCGCGCTCGGCCTGACGCCCGAAGAGTTTCGCCGCCGCAACTTTATAGAGGAGGGCGAGACGACGGCGACCAGCCAGGTGATACGCGAGAAGGTTGACATGCAGGGCCTGCTCCGGCGCGCCTTCGAGTTGACCGATTACACGGAGAAGCAGAAGCGTTTCGCCGTCGAGAATCAAACTTCGCAGGTCAAGAAGGGGATGGGCTTCGCCTCTTTCATGCACGGCGCGGGCTTCACGGGCTCCGGCGAGAAATACCTCGAATCGGTGGTCGGCGCGGAGGCTACCGTTGAAGGGCGCGTGCGGATTCTCGCCGCCAGCACGGAGATAGGCCAGGGCACGAACACCATCTTTTCGCAGATCGCCGCCGAAGCCCTCGGCGTTGATTACGACCTGATAGAGATTGCCAAGCCTGATACGGGCCACGTTCCCAACAGCGGCCCGACCGTCGCCTCCCGGACCTGCATGATCGTCGGCAAGCTGGTCGAATCGGCGGTCCTGGGCTTAAAGCAGACGCTGACGGGCAGCGGCTTGTTGAAAGAAGATTACGGCTCGGAGGATTTCCGTCGAGCCTGCCAGGCGTATCTTGAGAAACACGGGCCGCTCAAATCCCTGAGCCAGTACAAAGCGCCGCCCGGCATCAACTGGGACGACGAGAAATACCGTGGCGACGCTTACGGCGCTTTCGCCTGGGCCGTCTACGTCGCGGAAGTGACCTATGACCCGCTGACCTACGAAGTGCGCGTAGACGATTTCGTGGCCTTGCAGGAGGTCGGAAAAGTGATACACCCCGTGCTCGCGGCGGGGCAGATAGAGGGCGGCGTCGCGCAGGCCATCGGCTACACTCTGTTTGAGAACGTCGTCTGGCAGGACGGCCGGATGATTAATAACCAGATGACCAACTACATCATTCCGACGGCCGCCGACATCCCTCCGATTCGCGTCTTCTTTGAAGAGAACCCTTATGCCTACGGCCCGGCGGGAGCGAAGGGCATCGGCGAGCTGCCGATGGACGGCGCGGCCCCGGCCATTCTCAACGCCATCGAGCACGCTACGGGCGTCGGCATCAATTACATTCCGCTGATGCCCGAATCCCTAATGCGGGAGCTGGGAGGCGAACGTGCCTGACGCCCCGTCTCAAGTCTCCATCAACTGCACAGTCAACGGCGAGCGGGCGACGGTTCATGCTCATCCGATGGCGCGGCTGCTCGACGTGTTAAGGGAAGAGCTGCGGCTGACGGGAACGAAGGAGGGCTGCGGCGAAGGCGAGTGCGGGGCCTGCTCCGTGCTTATCAACGGCGCGCTCGTCAACAGTTGCCTCATCCCTGTGCTTCAGGCCGAAGGCACGGAGATTAAGACCATCGAAGGCATCGCCGACGGCGAGCAGCTGCACGCCGTGCAGGAAGCCTTCATCGCCTGCGGCGGGGCGCAGTGCGGCATCTGCACGCCCGGCATGGTCATCGCCGCCGTCAATCTGCTCGAACGAACGCCGCAGCCGACCGAGGCCGAGATTCGCGCCGGGCTCGCGGGCAATCTCTGCCGCTGCACGGGCTACGTCAAAATCTTTGAAGCGGTCGTCTATGCCTGCCAGAGAGGCGGGGTCAAAGCATGAGGGCCTATCTGCCAGCTTACGAATTGAGGGCCGCCGCGAAGCTGGACGATGCGCTGGCGCTGCTTGCGCAGGAACCGGGCATCTGGCGTCCGTTCGCAGGCGGCACGGATTTGATGGTCCTCTTTGAGGCCGGACGGCTTCAACATCGTAAGTTCGTCAACATCTGGAACCTGGAGGAACTGCGCGGCATCAGTGTGACGGACGAGGAGGTGACGCTGGGCGCGCTCTCGACCTACACCGACGTTCAGTCCAACGAGGTTCTGCGAAGGGAATTCCCGATGCTCTGCCGCGCGGCTTCCGAGACGGGCGGGCTGGCCATCCAGAATCGCGGCACGCTCGGCGGCAACATCGCCAACGCTTCGCCCGCGGCCGATTCGCCCCCGGCGCTGCTCGTCTACGAGGCGCAAGTGGAGCTGGCCTCGGCCGGGGGCGTGCGCCGCGTCTCTTACGAGGGTTTTCACACCGCTTACAAGCAGACCATCATGCGTCCAGACGAGTTGATTAAGAGCATCCGGCTGCCGCGCGTCAAAGGCTCATGGCGGGAATATTATCGCAAGGTCGGGACTCGTAAAGCGCAGGCCATCTCGAAAATCTGCTTCGCCGCGCTGGCTCGTTTAGACGGCGAACAGCTCGAAGAGGTACGCATCGCGCTCGGGAGCGTCGCGCCGACGGTCGTCAGGTGTTTGAAGACGGAAAAGGCGCTCACAGGGAGAAGACTCGACGCCGACGCGATTAAGGCTGCGAGGGCGGAACTCGCCGGGGAGATTACTCCGATTGATGACGTTCGCTCGACCTCGGCCTATCGTCTTCAGGTCGCCTTGAATGTTCTGGAAGATTTTTTGTCTGGCTTACAGCCGCGCTGAATCTTTTGTTGCCGAAGCGCGCGGCTTATTCTAAGTTTCATCATGTCTCCAACCGGGCTGGTCATACGCGGTCAGAGGGTAGTTACGCCTGAAGCCATCGCTCCGGCATCTGTTCACATCCGGGACGGGCGCATCATTCGCGTCGGCGCTTACGATGACGTTGGACCGGCGGGCGCGCCTGTCGAGGTGAACGCGGACGCGGTCTTGATGCCTGGGCTGGTTGACACGCACGTCCACGTTAACGAGCCCGGCCGCACGGACTGGGAAGGCTTCGAGACGGCGACGCGTGCGGCTGCGGCGGGCGGGGTGACGACGATAGTCGAGATGCCGCTCAACAGCATTCCGCCGACGACGACGCCGGAAAATCTTGAGGCAAAGCTCCATGCGGCCGAAGGGAAGTGCCGCGTTGACGTTGGATTCTGGGGCGGGGTCGTGCCGGGCAATCTGACGCAGTTGGAAGGGCTCGCGCGTGCGGGCGTGCTCGGCTTCAAATGCTTTCTGGTGGATTCGGGTGTCGCGGAATTTCCGAACGTGACGGAGCCGGACCTGCGCCGGGCGATGCCGGAACTGGCGCGGCTCAATGCGGTGCTGATAGTTCACGCCGAACTCCCCGGCCCGATTAACCAGGCGCTTAGACTTAACGAAGGCGCTGCGCAGGAGGCCGACCCACGCAGCTATAGCACCTTTCTCAATTCGCGCCCGCGCGCGGCCGAGAACGAGGCCGTCGAGTTGATGATTAAGCTCTGCCGCGAGACGGGCGCGCGTGTTCACATCGTTCATCATTCGTCGGCGGATGCGCTTGACCTGCTCCGGCAAGCGAGGGCCGATGGCCTGCCCTTAACGGTTGAGACCTGCCCGCATTACCTGTGCTTTGCGGCCGAGGAGATTCCCGACGGCGCGACCGAGTTCAAGTGTTGCCCGCCCGTGCGCGAGCGCGAAAACCGCGAGCAGCTCTGGGATGCGCTCGGCGAAGGGCTGATCGGGCTGGTCGTCTCGGACCATTCGCCCTGCCCGCCTGCGATGAAACTCTGCGAGGCGGGAGATTTTCTACGGGCCTGGGGCGGCATCTCTTCCTTGCAGTTGCGGCTGCCCGTGATGTGGACGCTGGCCAGGGAGCGCGGCTATTCGTTTGAGCATCTGGCCGAGTGGCTGTGTCGCGCCCCGGCCCGCCTTGTCGGGCTCGACCGGCGCAAGGGAGCCATCGCCGAGGGCTTCGATGCCGACCTCGTTATCTGGAAACCGGACGCCACCTTTCGCGTCGAGCCAGCGATGCTCGAACATCGTCACAAGCTGACGCCTTACACGGGCCTGACCTTGAGCGGTGTGGTCGAAGAGAGTTTCCTGCGCGGCCAGAGAGTCTACGAACGGGGCGAATTTCCGGGGACGCCTGCGGGAGTTTTCCTGAAGAGAGGGGACTGATGATAGATTTCACGGAGCTGGTTGACCTGGCCTCGGAGCGGCTCGGCGGGGCCGTCCTCTTCGCTAACGACGAGTTCTTCGCGCCGAAGGAGAACCTGCTGAAGCCCGGCGCGCCCGTCTTCATCGAAGGCAAGTACACGGACCTCGGCAAGTGGATGGACGGCTGGGAGTCGCGCAGGCGGCGCACGCCCGGCTTTGATTGGTGCATCATCAGGCTGGGCCTGCCGGGCATCATTCGCGGCGTCATCGTGGACACGGCGCACTTCAAGGGCAACTATCCGGAGCAGTGCTCACTGGAAGCCTGCGCCGTCGCCAGGCACCCGGATGTCGAGCAGTTGACGAGCGAGGCGACCGAGTGGGAAGAGATTTTGCCGGTCTCCGAGCTTCGCGGCGATTCGCAGAACCCCTTCCCTATCCGCAAGAGCAGCCGCTTCACGCACCTGCGCTTCAAGATTTTCCCGGACGGCGGCGTGGCCCGGCTCAGGGTCTACGGAGAGGTCCTCCCCGATTGGGCCAGCCTCGAACGTCAGGGCGGACGCGTAGACCTGGCAGCCGTCGAGAACGGCGCGCTCGTTTTGAGTTGCAGCGACATGTTTTTCGGACATCGCCATAACCTGATTATGCCCGGACGCGCGCGAGATATGAGCGACGGTTGGGAGACCAAGCGCAGGCGCGGCCCCGGCCATGATTGGGCCGTCGTCAAGCTGGGAGCCAGAGGAGAGCTGCGGCGCGTCGAGGTTGACACGTCACACTTCAAGGGCAACTTTCCAGAGAGCTGTTCGCTCGAAGCCTGCGACGCCGACGGCAAGGCCGTGGACCAGACCACCATTCCGTCGCTCCCCTGGAAAGAGGTCTTGCCGCGCACGAAGCTGCTGGCCCACACGCGCCATTTCTTTGAAGAGGAGTTGAAGGAGACGGGCGCGGTGACGCACGTTCGCTTCAGCATCTTTCCCGACGGCGGCGTCAGTCGCTTGAGAATCTTCGGCGATGCGAGCGGGAGGAAAGATTGAATCGGGGCCTGGAGCGTCTGAACTCGCTGGCGGCTGAAGAGGCCGCGGCGGCGTTGCTCAAGTGCTGCGGCTCGACGCTCTGGGCGCGACGGATGGCCGCGGCGCGTCCCTTCGATGATGAACGCGAACTCCTGGCGGCGGCCGACAGCACCTGGTGGTCTTTAGACGAGCGGGACTGGCTGGAAGCCTTCAATCGTCACCCGAAGATCGGCGAGAAGAAAGCCGCGCTGGCCCAGGACGCGGACGCCCGTCGCTGGTCGGCCGAGGAGCAGGCCGGAACGCAAGCGGCCTCGCAGGAGACAAAGCGCTTGCTCGCCGAAGTCAATCGTGAATACGAGGCGAAGTTCAACTACATCTTCATCATTTGCGCGACGGGGAAGACTTCCGCAGAGATGCTGGCGAGCTGCCTTGAGCGCCTCAATAACGACCCCGCGACGGAGCTTCGCGTCGCCGCCGAAGAACAGCGCCTAATCACGCATCTGAGATTGCAGAAACTTTTAGAACAATGAGCGCGATTACCACACACGTCCTCGATACGTCGCGGGGCAGGCCCGCGGGCGGCGTGCCCGTCTCCCTGGAATTTCGGGCCGGGGAGCGCGAGTGGGAACTTATCGGGAGAGGCGAAACCGACGCTGACGGACGCCTCCGAGACCTGCTCGCGCCCGGCCATGTTTTGAGAGTGGGCGTCTACCGGCTGAGCTTTGAGACCGAAGCCTATTTCTCTGCGCAGCAGATCGAGAGCTTCTATCCTCGCGTGCTGGTAGTCTTCGCCGTCAATGATGCGACCGAGCATTATCACGTGCCGCTGCTGCTCAACCCTTACGGGTATTCAACCTATCGCGGGAGCTAACAGATGAAACTAAGCCCCAACATGAGCGAATGGCTCAACCTCGTCGTGCGCTGGGTCCACGTCTTTGCGGCCATCATGTGGGTCGGCTCGACCTACTACTTTACCTGGCTCGACGGGCGGCTGACCGAAGAAGAATCGGGAGCTAGAGACGGCACGCCCGCGCAGGTCTGGATGGTCCATAGCGGGGGCTTTTACGTCGTCGAAAAGCAGAAGAGTCCGGGCGAGCGCAAGCTGCACTGGTTTCGCTGGGAGGCGGCGTTTACCTGGTTGAGCGGCATCATCCTGCTGACGCTCGTTTACTACATGAGCAGCGGCCTCGTTGACCCGGACGTGCTCGACATCAGTCATAGCACGGCCGTTATGATCGGCATTGGCCTGCTCGTCGTCGGCTGGATTGTTTATGACTTGATGGTCCAATCGCCGCTCGGCCGAAATGAGGCGGTCTTCGCCGTCGTCTCTTACGCGCTGGTCGTCGGCGTCGCTTACGGGATGACGCGTGTGATGCCGGGGCGCGCGGCCTACATTCACGTCGGCGCGATGTTCGGGACGATCATGGCGGCCAACGTCTGGATGCGAATCCTGCCCGCGCAGCGACGGATGATCGCCGCCGTCAAGGAAGGGAAGCAGCCCGATGCCACACTCGCCGCCCGCGCCAAGCTGCGCTCCAAGCACAACACTTACATGGTCGTCCCCGTCGTCTTCACGATGATTAGCAACCACTTTGCCGCGACCACTTATGGCGACAGGTACAACTGGGTGATCCTCTCCGTGCTGATTCTGGCCGGGTGGGCGGCAGCGAAATTCATCAGGAGAGCATAGCCTGGAATTATGCGCCCGAGCGGAGAGGCCGCGCGGCGTTCGGGCCTGTGCTTAACGGCAGGAAACATCACGAAGCGTCAGGTCGTCATCGTAGCTGGTTGCGAGTGTTCGCCCGTCAGGGCTGAAGACGGCCTGCGCGGACTTCGCCAGCTTTTGCTGTAACCGGCCGCTCGCCGTCTCCCAGACATGAGTGTTGCTGTCGTCCGAAGCAGCCAGCAGTCGCCCGTCCGGACTGAAGCTGACGGATTTAATCCGACCGTCGCCCCTGAAAATCCTGACGACCTTTCCTGCCTCCAGGTCATAGATTTTTATCTGTTTTCGGAATCCGCCCCAGGCCATCAGCCGTCCGTCAGCACTGAAGCAGATGGAACGCACCGCTTCGCCGGGCGCAAGCTCTCTCGAACTGGCGATCAGTTTCCCGGAGCCCACGTCCCAGAGCTTAACGTGCCCGCTATAAAAGCCGAGAACTGCCAGGACGCGTCCGTTCGGACTGAAAGCTATCTCCCTGGGGCTATCGCCTGCCGCCTCGTGAAGCAGCGAGCCCCCTGATGCCGGGTCAATCAGCTTCGCCCTCAATTCCCCGGACCCGGCATCCCAGAGTGCGGCCTTCCATTCGAGCACGGTGGCCAGGGTCTTTCCATCCGGGCTGAAAGCGAGCTTGGAGAAGATCACGTTCTCTAAAGAAGGCAGCGAGAGCGTGGCCTTCAAGCGCCCCGCTTCCACGTCCCAGAGCTTGACCTTCGTGTTGCAAGTGTTCGTCCAGTAGCACCCGCCCTCTCCGATAGTGGCCAGCAGCTTGCCGTCCGGGGCGAGCGCAAGCTCACTGATCTCATCGTTCTGTTTCGTCTCGAACCTGGCGACCAATCTCCCGGTTGCCGTCTCCCAGACCCAGGCCTTGCTGCCCCTGTCACCGGCCGCTATGCGCGAGCCGTCAAGACTGAAAGCGACGGCCGAAATCTGATTATCGTTGCCCGTGTATTCCCTGTTCACCCGGCCGGTCGAGACATCCCAGACCTTCAGTCTCTTCCTTCCTCTCTGTGTGACGAGGCGGCCCGACGGGCTGAAATATATTCCCGTGAGCCAGGCGCTGGTCTGTATCACGGCGCGCGGCTCGAAGCATCGCTGCGCCGGGGATTCCAAGCCCTGTCCAGCCGCCGCAATGCTGCGCGACAGGAGAAAGCAACACAACAACAGGGAGACAAAGAAGCGGCCCACCTCGGACATCAAGCTCTCCTCGTTCATCAAAAATTCGGCACGGAGATAATGCGATAGAGGCAGGGCGCGGGCCAGCGGGGTTGTCGCACTTAGCGAAGTGTCATAGTGCGGAGTGTGACAGTGATGAAGAGTCAACTGGCGGTCTTGGCTGCAACAAGCCGGACGGTGCGCCTGCGCATCACACTGTCCGGCTCGCCGTGCAACCCGACCGGGCTATAGATTCTGTCTAGTCTTGAGAATCTTGACGAACGAGCCAGAGCGCAGCTCCGCGGGCGTCAGGCCGGTCAGGCCGAGCGCCTCTTCTTCCTTGATGGCCCCGCAGTTGATGGCGCGCAGGAAATAGTTGAGCAGGCCCTGGCCGGTGGCGGCGTCGTCAAAGACATCTCCGACGAGCGTGGCCTTGGCAGCCTTTTCGACGAAGTTGCTGAGCCGCTCGGACGCCGCTTCGAGGCTGTCGAGGAAGAATGCGTAGACGGCCGCGTAGCGTGTCGGGAGCTGGGCCGGATGCAGGTCCCAGCCCTGGTAATAGGCGTTCGTCAGCGAATGCTGGATGTGGTCGTAGTGCAGTTTCCAGGCGCGTTGAACCGTCGTGCGGTTCTCCGCAAGCTCGGCGGGCGTGAGCGCAGAGCCTTCGGCAGCGCGGTGCGGGGCGACCGGCATGATGTTGGTCGCGCCGTCGGAGAGCCAGACGCCCGTGTCGCCGAAGGCGACCTGCATCATGTGGCGCGCGAAGTCGCAGGCCGGGTGCATCATGTGCTGGTGCGCCGCGGTGATGTTGCAGCTCGCCGTGTAATCGTAAGTCCCGAAGTGTGCGGCGACGCAGCGGCCGCGTGCCGCGTCGAGCAGGAGCGGCAGATTGGCTGCCCCGCGCCGGTTGATGATTGACTGTGTCGTCTCGACCATCATCTCCATCTTAAGCGTGCCCTGGGCGAGGCCGAGCGAGCCGTCGAGGATGTCGAAGATGTCTGCGAGCGCGGAGACCTGTTCCGGGATCACTATCTTCGGAAGGGTGACGAAGAAATTAGGCGGAATCCGCCCGCCGCTCTCTTCAACCAGCGTGCTCAGGAAAATGTCGAGCGTGCGGACGCTGCGCTCGCGCAGCTCCTCCGTGAAGGGCTTGATGCGAATCCCGATGAAGGGCGGGAGCGTTCCAGCGGCAAGTCCTTTGGCCACTTCCGCCGCGGCCGATGCTGCATGCCCGTCCTCTTCCGCGTCGGGGCGATTGCCGTAGCCGTCCTCGAAATCTATCCTGAAATCTTCGACCGGCTCGCGGTGCAGCTTCTCCGCGACGCGCGTGTAGATGGTGTGGGCCAGCCACGCGGCCTTGTTCTCGCGCCGGATAGCTTCAGCATCTGCTTCGAGACGAGACTGCAAATCCTCCGCCTGCTCAATCGAGTCGGGCAGCGTCTCGGCTCCGGGCAGGCCGAGCGCCCTGGCGAAGGTCAGGAAATCGGGCGCGAACTGTTCGAGCGAGCGGCGCGCCAGGGCTCCCAGCCGAAGGGCGGAATCGGCTTTGAACAGATGAGCGCCGCCGTAGACGGTGTGGACCGGCTGGCGTTGGCCCGCTTCGCCCGGATAACGTTCGGCAAAAGCCGTGTTCGCTTCGTGAAGCCTGGCCGAGAGCTGGCGCGTCGAATCGGCCGACAGGGATGTCTTCATGTTTCTCCTCGTTCAGTTGGCAAGAGCAAAGTCCAGGACAATCGCATCGTGATCGGAGAGCGGCCCGGCGTCGTCTCTGAGACCGCCGATGACCCGCGGGGGATGAGCCGTGTCGGGCGCGATGCCTTTGCCCGCAAACCAGTCCAGCTTGAGAGAGCAGCGGCCTCCCTGCGGCTCAAGCGCACGCTCGACGAACCAGAAGCACCACTGCGGAACCCAGTCGGAGAGGTTCTCCCTGACCGACAGGTTCTTGACATCATAGTGCAGCGTGCCCGCCCCCGGCGCGTTCAGCTCCAGATACCCGTAGCCGCGTTTGCCCAGCTCCCCGAAGAGCCTGCGCTCGAACCAGCGCGGCGGATTCAGGTAATGATTTTCGATGACATGGCTGACGCCCATCATCACGCGGCGGAAGAAGCCGACGATGGTGTAGAGCGCGCGGCGCGAGTTGTAGGTCGAGGTGTTCCAGTCTCCGCCGATGAGCACGGGAAGCTGCGGGCGCAGGGTGTCCAGGTGATCGAGGACGAGCTTCATCTGTTGATGCCTGTGCTTTTGCGAAGAGTGTGCGTCCAGATGCAGGCTGACCGTGCGAAAGAGTCCGGCGGGGTGCTCTACGTCGGCGACGACGGCGCGTTGGCGGCCCAGCCGCTTCTCCTTGCCCTTCATCTTGTCCTTGCCGTTGGGCAGTCCGACCGAATGGGCCCGCTGCAGCGGGTAGCGCGAGAAAAGCGCGTTGCCGTGCAGCGCCTGCCTGTTTTCACCCTCCGCCCGGCTCTCCAGGCCGCTGCCCTTATTGAGCGCGATGTAGCAGGGCGCGAAGACGTAGTTGAGCCCGAGCGCCTGTGCGATCTCGCGCGCGACGAAGCGATTCCCGGTCCGCGCCATGCCGTAGTCCAGCTCCGTCAGCATCAGCACATCGCTCTCGCGCAATTCGGTGTGTTCGCGGAGCACTTCGATGATGCTGTCCAGTCGCAGGCCGCGCTCGATATTCCAGGCGGTCGCACGAATGGTCGGGCGGGCGCGAGGGATGGCGGCGGGCGCGGGTGCGAACTCTTCCTGCGCGACGTTGTTCAAGACACGCTCTATCTCGGCCTTGAGTCGCCGGTAGAGCGGCGAAGCCTCCAGTGCCTTGGTCGAGTGAAGCTGCGCCAGTTCGGAGAAGAAAGGCTCAAGCGAGTGGTTGAGCGCAGAGAACGCTTCGGTCTGCGGGTAAGTAATTACGTTGCTCAAATCGCGGATGATGTTACAGTCTCGCCCCGCGCTTTTCAACCGGCCCTGACCTTTATCGCCCCGGCGCCGGATTCCCCCGCGGCTTTTCCCGCGGCTGCCGGTTATTTGACTTGACGGGACGGCGCGTTAAACTGGTGTTCGGATGCTCAGCAGGGAAGCGGACGGGGTGAGAATGGTTTTGAGCGAAGCGGCGGCCGCTAATGCCGGAGACGGCGACGGCGCGGGAGGCGTTGCGCCGCGGCGTGTCGCGCTGCGTTGCGCCTCGCTGGTCAAGCGTTACCCGGACGTGACGGCCGTTGACGGCATAGACCTGGAAGTCTACCAGGGCGAGTGCTTCGGGCTGCTCGGGCCAAACGGCGCGGGCAAGACGACCACTGTCGAGATATTCGAGGGGCTGACGACGCCCGACGGCGGGACGGTCGAGCTGCTCGGCTATCGCTGGGGCGAGGGGCAGGACCGGGCGCTACGCAATCGTCTCGGAGTCCAGTTGCAGGAGACGCAGCTGGCGGAAAAGCTGACGGTGCGCGAGACCATCAGCCTCTTTCGCAGCTTCTACCCGAGCGGGCGCGACGTTGACGAGATCATCCGCCTGGTCGAGCTTGAAGAGAAGCAGCTCTCGCGCGTCGGGAAACTATCGGGCGGGCAAAAGCAGCGCCTCGCCATCGCCTGCGCCCTGATGGGCAATCCAGACCTGCTCTTTCTGGACGAGCCGACGACGGGCCTGGACCCGCAGGCGCGGCTCAAGCTCTGGGCCATCGTCGAGCAGTTTCGCGCGGGCGGCGGCTCAATCGTTTTGACGACGCACTACATGGAAGAGGCGACGCGGCTCTGCGACCGCGTGGCGATTATGGACCAGGGCCGCGTCATCGCGCTCGGCACGCCGCTGGAGCTGATAGCATCTCTCGGGGCCGACCAGATAGTGGAGTTCAGCAGCGAGGGAGAGTTAGACGAGCGAGTGCTGGCCGCACTGCCGGGCGTGCGCGGCGTGCGCTCGACGGCCGGGGGCCATGCGCTGACGGTCTCGGACATCGGCGCGGCGCTGCCCGCGCTCCTCGCGGAGATTGAAGCGAGGCGAGTGGAACTCGTCGCTTTGACTACGCACCAGGCGACGCTGGAGGATGTCTTCGTCAGCCTGACAGGAAGACTGTTGCGCAATGGCTAAGCGGGACATCATTAACGGCGCGGAGGCCAAAACGCACGCTCCGCAGGTCAGGCCCGAATCGACGGAGGCGCTCTCTGCCCGTGTGCCACAGCCAGATGGCGGACCGAAGGGCACGCAGCGGTTTCACCCGCTCGTCGAGCTGACGAAGACGCGGCTGCGCGAGTTCATACGCGAGCCCGAGGCCGTCTTCTGGGTCTTTGTCTTCCCCATCCTACTGGTCTTCGCGCTCGGCATAGCTTTCCGCAACACGGGGCCGGAGAGAATCCGCATCGCGGTCGAGACGGACTCGCAGACGACGGAGACGGACGCTAACGCGCTGGCCTCCGTGCTCTCGCGCGCGGGTAATATCGAGGCGCTCCCGCTCTCTGCGGCTGAAGCCGCGCAGGCGTTGCGCAGCGGCCGCGTCTCTCTGGTCCTGCGCGCGACGGGCGGTGCTCCCGCGGGACAGGCGACCGCGACGGCTCCCGGCAACTCGAATGAGCACAATGGTTTACCGGCCTCCTTCAATTACCGCTACGACCCTTCGCGGCCGGAGAGCTTGCAGGCGCGGATGGTCGTGGACGATGCCTTGCAGCGTGCGCTCGGCCGCGCGGATGTGGCCCGCGCCAGCGAAGAGCAGGTGACGGAGCCCGGCGCGCGCTACATAGACTTCCTGATTCCGGGCCTGCTCGGGATGAACCTGATGGGCAGCGGGCTCTGGGGCGTCGGCTTCGCGGTCGTCAACGCGCGCACGCGAAAGCTGCTCAAACGCTTCGCGGCCACGCCGATGAGGCGCTCTCATTACCTGCTCTCCTTCATCCTCTCGCGGCTTCTTTTCCTGGTGCTCGAAGTGGCGGTCGTGCTCGTCTTCGCGCGGCTGGCCTTTGGCTTTACGATTCGCGGCTCGCTGGCGGGAGTCGTTTTTCTCCTGGTCTTAGGGGCGCTGACCTTCGCGGGCCTGGGCCTGCTGGTGGCGTCGCGGCCGCGCACTATCGAGGGCGTCTCCGGCCTGATGAACCTGGTGATGATGCCGATGTGGCTGCTCTCCGGCACGTTCTTTTCGTCGGCGCGTTTCCCGCAGCTGCTTCAGCCCTTCATCAAGGCGCTGCCGCTGACGGCGCTCAACGATTCGCTGCGGGCCTTGATGAACGACGGGCTTTCAATCACGACGAGCTGGCCCGCCGTGGCTGTCCTGCTCGCGTGGTGCGTCGTCAGCTTCATCCTGGCCCTGCGAGTCTTCCGCTGGCAGTAAACCCCCGGAGTAAACCCGCAGAGCCCGGCCGCGCTCAAGGCCGAGGACGGCTCACTCATCGAGAGAACGCACTGGCCGGTGTTCCCGGCAGCCGGTTTGCAAGGTCTCAGACGGCTTAGAGGCAGAAGGGGCCTTCGCAGATAGTTTCGGCGAGACCGCGACGGGGGCTCGGAGTTTCGCGCTGCTGTAGATTTTCGGGCAGCTCTTCTTTGGCTCCGGGCCTGCCGATGGCCGCCATCGCTTCGACGCGGAATCCTTCGGGAATGTTCAGCACGGCCCGCGCTCCCTCGTAATCGAACCCCTGCATGCCGTGCGCGACGTAGCCTTTGAGGGCCGCCTGGAGCGCCAGGTTTTCCCAGGCCGCGCCGGTGTCGAAGGAGTGCGTGATGGACGGCTTGCCGTTATAGGCGAAGGTCGTCTGCGAGATAAAGAGCAGGAGCGCCGCGGCTTTCTGCGCCCAGAGTTTGTTCGAGTCCGCGAGCAGGCCGAAGAAGAGCGGCCAGTGCTCGCGGTCGCGGCGCGCGTAGAGAATACGCCACGGCTGGTTGTTGAAAGCGGAGGGAGCCCAGCGCGCGGCCTCGAAGATAATCATCAACTCCTCTTCCGGGATTTCTTCACCCGACAGGGCGCGCGGCGACCACCGGTCGAGAAATAGCCGCTCGACCGGATGGTCTGCTTTCCTGACTTCGCTTCCTTTAATCACAGGCAGTTTCCTTTCTCTGTTGTTCATCCCGGCAGCCATTCGGCAACGAGCCCGCGGGGATTCCCGCAAAGCCCTTTGGCGCTCCGGCTGTTTCGGGCTCTCGGCTGCGCCCGTTCTTAGCCGATACGGACCGAGAGCATGGAGATCGAGCCGCCGTCGAACCCTTCGACCGGAAAGCTGACCTCGTCGCCCGGCCTGCGCTGGGAGATGACGTAGAGCAGCGGCAGGTAGTGGTCCGGCGTCGGCGCTGAGAGACGCGCATCGCGGCCGAGCGTCTCGTAAGCGATGAGCGGCTCGTCCGTGCCCGCCGCGAGCAGCCCCCGCGCCTGCTCTTCAAACCGCACGGCCCAGTCAAAGGGCTCGACCGCATATCTTCCCCAGGAGTAGGTGTGCAGGTTGTGCACGAGGTTGCCGCTCCCGATAATCAAGACCCCTTCATCGCGCAACGCAGACAAACGGCGGCCCGTTTCGTAGTGAAATTCCGCCGGTTGCGTCTCGTCTATGCTGAGCTGGATGATCGGGACATCGGCCTGCGGAAAGACGTGACAGAGGACCGACCATGTGCCGTGATCGAGCCCCCACTGCTCGTCCAGACGAACGGGGAGCGGTGCTAGTAAGTCTCGCACGCGGCGCGCCAGCTCCGGGTCGCCGGGGGCCGGATACCTGACCTCCGACAACTCCCTGGGAAATCCGCCGAAGTCGTGAATCGTCCGCGGGCGGGGCATGGCCGTGACGGCTGTTCCCGGCGAATACCAGTGAGCCGAGACCGAGAGCACGGCGCGCGGCCTGGGCAACCCGGCCCCGACCGCGGCCCAGGCCCGCGTATAGTCGTTGTCGAGCAGCGCATTCATCGGGTTGCCGTGCCCGAAGAAGATGGCTGGCAGCGGTTTCTCCATGTCCGTAGACCTCGCGTCGGAGACGCCTCTTAGCGCGGTGCGGCATCGCGGCGTCGCCGCAGACTATCGAGGCTCCAGGGGCCGCCCCCGGCCAGGGCCAGGTAAAGGAAGATGAAGCAGAAGAGCACAGCTGGCTCCCCCCTGTTAAGCAGCGGCGAGAAGCTGCTAGGCGCGTGCGACATGAAGTAAGCGACGGCCATCTCTCCGGCCAGGATGAATGCCACCGGGCGCGTCAACAGCCCGAGCAGCAGCAACAGCCCGCCGAAGAATTCCAGCACCCCGGCCACCCAGAAGAGCGAGAACATCGGGGGCGTGCCGCCCTGCGCCGAGGGCGGAAAACCGAAGAGCTTCTGGCTGCCGTGCTCCATGAAGAGTAGCGCGGCGACTATCCGCAGGATGCTCAACATGCGTGGAGCCCAGACGGAGAAGGATGAGTTGAGATTGGCCATATGGTTCCTTTCACATTCCGTTTAAAGTATTTCACTGTTTACCCGCCGTTGCCCGGACCGCGTGTGCGCCGGGTTTTCAAGGCGGTCGAGCAAAATGAGCTGCATTCGATGCACGCTCTCCGGCTCGTGCGTGCTTGGGCAGCGGAGGGTCGCGTGTTCTCCCTCGCACTTACGCCGGGCCAGCGATGTCGCGCACGCCGTCAATCAATCTTTGCACCTCGTCTTTAGTCGTGTAGCAGGCGCAACCGGCGCGGACGAGTCCTTCGCCCGCCAGTCCCAGCCGCTCGACGACCGTCAGCGCGTAGAAATCTCCGTGCGAGAGAAAGAGCCCGCGCCGGACCAGCGCG
The DNA here is from genome assembly GCA_036389715.1 of Pyrinomonadaceae bacterium. Lineage (GTDB taxonomy): Bacteria > Acidobacteriota > Blastocatellia > Pyrinomonadales > Pyrinomonadaceae > DASVWH01. The sequence goes on from DASVWH010000174.1 coordinate 29,425, forward strand.
CGCACGACCTCGGACGACGCCATCCCGCGGAGCGTGAAGGCGACGGTCGGCGTGCGCGCCTCTCCGGGCGGCGGGCCGTAGAGCCGCACGCCGGGGATCGCCGAGAGTCCTTCCCAGAGCCCGGCCGTCAGGGCCATGCCGCGTTCGTGAAGGCCCGCGAAGGTGTTGCTCAAACGCTCTCGGCGCGAGTTGCCGGAAGAGAGCGAGGCGAGAAAATCAACGGCCGCGGCCGTACCCGCGATGCCCTCATGGTTGAGCGTCCCGGTTTCGGCGCGCTCGGGCGCAGTTTCGGGCGCTGGCATCAGCCTGGGAAAGTCCAGCGATTCGAGCAGCCCGCGCCTGCCGTACATGACTCCGACGTGCGGGCCGTAGAACTTGTAGGCCGAGCAGGCGAGGAAATCGCAGCCCAAGCGCCGCACGTCCACTAATTGATGGGGCGCGTAATGGACGGCGTCAACGAAGACTAGCGCGCCGACACCATGCGCCAGCTCTGCCGCGCGCCCGACATCCGTGATGGTCCCGAGCGCATTGGAGGCCGCGCCGAGGGCTACGAGCCGCGTGCGCGTGTTGAGCTGGGCGCGAAGGTCGGCCCAGTCGAGCTGGCCCGTGCCGGGTATCATCCTGACCGTGCGCAGCTGTAGGCCGCGCTCGCGGGCCAGCGCCTGCCAGGGAGCGACGTTGGCGTGATGGTCCAGCTCCGTAATGACCAGCTCGCCGCCCGGCTCGAAGCGGCGGCCGAGCGCACGCGAGAGATGAAAGGCGAGCGTCGTCATGTTTGCGCCGAAGACTATCTCGGCGGGCCTGGCGTTGAGGAAATCGGCCATCGCTGCCCGCGCATAATCTATCCCCGCATCCGTCTCGGCGCTGGTCGGATATTCCCAGTGCGTGTTGGCGTTATGGTGATAGAGATAATCCGTCATCGCTTCGCAGACGGCGCGCGGGACCTGCGTGCCGCCGGGGCCGTCGAAGTAGGCGACGGCAAAGCCCTCCTGGTGACGCTCCAGAGCGGGGAAGCGGGCGCGAATCTCGGCCGTGGGCGCTACTGCCGCGCCCGTCTCCGGTTGCCCGATTGTGGTGTCTGTCGTCTCTGCTGGCATCTGTTTTGAGAGTGACCGGGACGGCCCACCGCCAGAGCCCGAAGGCTCGTTTCGCCCTGGCACACGCCGATTAAAGGCCGCCGTTGACGAAAGCCCACGGCTCAACCATTGACCGCTCAAGCGATTGCAGCTCAACGATTGACCGATTGCATAGCGGCTTCCGGGTATCTGGAACCGGCCGTCGTTCCGGGCTGCGCCAGCTCGTTGATGCGCTCCAGCTCCTGCGGAGTAATCTCGACCTCGACCGCTGCGACGTTCTGTTCGAGATACTTGCGACGCTTCGTCCCCGGAATCGGCACGATGTCCTGGCCCTGCGCGAGCACCCACGCGAGCGCAAGCTGCGCGGGCGTGCAACCCTTCGCCGCCGCGATCTCTTCTATGCGCGTGACCAGCTCCAGGTTACGCTGGAAGTTCTCTCCCTGGAAGCGCGGGAACTGCCGCCGCCGGTCGTCCGCGGGGAGGTCTTCGGGCCCCTTGAACTGTCCGGTCAGGAAGCCGCGGCCGAGCGGACTGTAGGCGACAAAGCCGATGCCAAGCTCGCGGCAGGTGGGCAGTATCTCGTCTTCGGGGTCGCGCGTCCAGAGGGAGTATTCCGATTGGAGCGCGGCAATCGGGTGCACGGCGTGGGCGCGGCGGACGGTCTGCGGCGCGGCCTCCGAGAGACCGAGGTGGCGCACCTTTCCCTCTTCGACCAGTCGCGCCATCGCACCGACCGTCTCTTCTATCGGCACGTTCGGGTCAACGCGGTGCTGGTAATAAAGATCAATGGTCTCCACTTGAAGGCGTCTGAGCGAGGCTTCGCAGGCCGCGCGGACATACTCCGGCCGCCCGTTGATGCCCTGGAAACTGCCGTCCGCACCCCTGACGTTGCCGAACTTCGTCGCCAGCACGACGCCCGCGCGGCGGTCTTTAATGGCGCGTCCGACCAGCTCCTCGTTGATAAACGGGCCATACATGTCGGCCGTATCAATGAAGTTGACGCCCAGCTCCAGCGCGCGATGAATGGTGGCGACGGACTCCGCGTCGTCGCGCTGGCCGTAAAATTCCGACATCCCCATACAGCCGAGCCCGAGTGCCGAGACGTTGAGCCCGCTGCGGCCTAATTGTCTGTTCTTCAAGATTAACCCCTCCTCTTTAATCAGAGCGCCCGGAGGAGCTCACAACGAGATTAGCCGCCAGGATAACCTTCCCCTCGAAATCCATTTCCTTGCCCGGATGATTTTGAGGTAAGGTAACATGTAATCAGCTAACTTGGCCCGAACGTGTTTCATTCATTTATCGAATGTTCGTCCAATCTATGACTTTTGCGGGAAAATACCTGCTCGCGGTGCTGCTCGTGATGGGCTCGGCCGGGCTTGCCGGAGCGCAGTGGGCGGCGCAATCGAGCGGCACGAATGCCAGGCTGCGCGGGGTGAGCGCCGTCAGTTCGAGCGTCGCCTGGGCCAGCGGCGAGCGGGGAACCTACGCGCGCACGACCGACGGCGGCAGGACCTGGCAGACGGCAACAGTCGCGGGAGCCTCCGACATGGACTTTCGTGACGTGGATGCTTTCGACGACGGGACGGCCTACCTGCTCTCAATCGGCGAGGGCCGGAAATCCAGAATCTATCAGACGACCGATGCAGGCGCGCACTGGAGCTTACAGTATCAGAGCAATCACCCGGCCGCCTTCTTCGACGCGATGGCCTTCTGGGACAGGACGCACGGCATCGCGGTCAGCGATCCGGTGGACGGGCGTTTCCTGATTATCAGGACCGCTGACGGCGGCAGGACCTGGACGGAAAGCCCCGCGCAGGGAATGCCCGCGGCCCTGGAAGGCGAGGGCGCTTTCGCTGCGAGCGGGACGTGCATCGCCGTTCTGGGCAGCCGTCACGCCTGGTTCGGGACGGGCGGTCCGGCGGGCGCGCGTGTCTTTCGCTCGACCGACGCGGGCCGGACCTGGAAAGTCTCCAAAGTGCCGCTGGCGAGCGGTAAGACGGCGGGCGTCTTCTCGATAACATTCTGGGATGCGAAGCACGGGGTGGCGGTCGGCGGCGACTACGCGAAGGAGCGCGAGGCCACCGATAATATCGCCGTCACGGCGGATGGGGGCGTGACCTGGTCGCGCATAGAGGGCACGCCGCCGCAGGGCTTTCGTTCCTGCGTGGCTTACGTGCCGGGCGCGCGGTCGCTGCTGCTGGTCGCGGTCGGACCGTCCGGCTCAGACTATTCGCGCGACGGCGGCCGGAGCTGGACGAGCATCGCGGGCGAAGGCTTTCACAGCGTGAGCTTTGCCGGGAGAGCGGGTGCGGGCTGGGCCGTCGGCGAAGGCGGGAGAATCGCCCGGAGCAGCTTGCAGAGCTTCGGGAGCGATCAGCGACCGTCGCGCTCGCGGCCCGGCGAATAAGTATAAAGAGGAAAGACAGACTGTTAGTGAGAGAAGAGCGAAGGCCGGACTGTTAGTTAAAAGGGAAGGTACATGAAGGTAATCATACTCGCGGCGGGATACGCCACGCGTCTCTATCCGCTGACGCTGAATCAGCCGAAGCCGCTGCTGCCGGTAGCGGGCAAACCGATGATCGAACACGTGCTGGACAACCTGGCCCACATCGCGGGGATAGACCATGTCTACGTGGTGACGAACGCGAAGTTCGCCGGGCACTTCGAGCGTTGGGCGGACGGTTATCGCGCGGAGAAGCGCGACATCCATTTCACTATCGTCAACGACCGCTCGACCGACGACTCGAATAAGCTGGGGGCCATCGGCGACCTGCAACTGGTCCTGACGAGCCAGCAGGTTGACGACGACATCATAGTCGTGGCAGGCGATAACCTGTTCAGCCAGAGCCTCGAAGAGTTCGGCGCATACTGCCGCCAGATGCAAGCGCCCGTGCTCGCCGTCTATGATGTCGGCAATCTCGAAGAGATCAAGAAATACAATGCCATCGAAGTCGGTGAAGACGGGCGCATTACCTTCTTTGAAGAGAAGCCCGCGCAGCCGCGCAGCACGCTGACCGGAATCGCTCTCTACTATTACCCGCGGGCGGCGCTGGCGTTCATACGGCAGTACATTGACGAGGGCAACAACCCGGACCAGCCCGGCCGCCTGGTCCAGTGGATGTACCCGCGGACGGCGTTCTATACCTGGCGAGTCCCCGGCACGTGGTATGATGTAGGCTCGAAAGAGACGCTCGAAGAGGCCAACCTGATCTTCTCTCAAGGCTTGAA
>DASVWH010000175.1:0-17945 GCA_036389715.1 Pyrinomonadaceae bacterium
TACGTCTTCTCCAACGGCATCACCATCGCCAGCGGGATTACCATCGCCAGCGGTATCACTATCGCCAGCGGCATCACTATCGCCAGCGGCATCACGATTGCCAGCGGCATTACCATCGCCAGCAGCTGCACTCTGGCCGACGGGAAATTATCGTCCGGCGCGCTCTCCGGCTGGAGCTTCGATAGTCAGGCGACGTGGTCGTCGAACTTGATTGACCCGGCCTCGCTCAGTACCAACGAAGAGCAGGTGATGGTCCAGGGTGAACAGGCGATACCGCTCGGCGTCCGCCGCCTGGCCACTACCAGCCCCCTCTTCCCGAAGCGCTAAGCCCTTTAATTCCCGGCAAATAAGCTTGGCGGCGGGAGCGACCCGCCGCCCTCACCGAAACCGTGCGGAAAGTATATGGCCGAACAGAGAAGAGAGTTTAAGAGCCACTTCTACCAGGCGCTGGTGACGAGCACGGGTCTCTCGCTGTGGCTGATAGCCGGTGTCAGCCTCCTGCTCAACTATCAACTGCGCGACCACTTAATCTTCCTCGCGGTCGTGCCCCTGATGATTGTCACGGGCATGTTTCCGAACATCTTCCCGCTGCCGTCTGCGCTCAAGCTGACGCAGGAAAAAGTCACCTTCACGCTCTCGGACGCCATCGTCCTGCTCGTCGCCTGCTGGTACGGGCCAGCGCCCGCAATCTTCATCGCCGGAGTCGAGGGCTTCGTCTCCTCGCGCCGCGCCATCCGTCGTCTCTCAAGCAACGTCTTTTCGTTCGGCATGATGTCGCTGGTGGCGGCGGCCAGCTCCGTCGCGCTCAGAGGCGTGCTGCTCTACGGTTTCGGCGAAGCGGGTCCCGGCGGCCAGCACAGTTTCTCGGCCGTCGCAGTCGCGTTGCTCATCGCCAACCTGGTCCAGATCGTCGTCAACACCCTGCTCTTCTCGGTCTTCTTCGCGCTGCGGCAGGGAGCGGCGGCGTTGAGCCAGTGGAAGCAGAACTTTCTCTGGGCCGCCCCGATCTTTCTGCCCACGAGCGCCGTCGCCAGCCTGATGTACATCACGCTGCAATACGATATGTGGATCATGGTCGTCAGCGGCGCGCCCGTCCTGATCGCCATCAGCTTCGGCCACCGGCAGTATCGCAACAGCGTGCGCGAGCGCATAACCGTGATGGAGAAGGCGCACCGCGAGACGATTGAGGCCCTGGCCGTCGCCATCAACGCCAAGGACGAAGTGACGCACGAGCACGTCCTGCGCGTGCAGATTTACGCGGCCGGAGTGGCGCGCCTGCTCGGCTGCACGGAGGCCGAGATAGAGGCCCTGCGCGCCGGGGCGCTCTTGCACGACATAGGCAAGATCGCCGTCCCCGATTACATTCTCAACAAGCCCGGCAAATTGACCGCCGCCGAGTTTGAGAAGATGAAGATACACACCATCGTCGGGGCGCAGATTCTCGGGCGCGTCGAATTCCCTTACCCGGTCGTGCCCGTCGTCCGCTCGCATCATGAACGCTGGGACGGTAAGGGCTACCCGGATGGACTCAAAGGGCAGGAGATTCCCTTGACGGCGCGCATCCTGTCGGTCGTTGACTGCTTTGACGCCGTGCGCGAAGACCGCCAGTATCGCAAGGGCATGACGCGTGAAGAGGGCATCAACCTGATTATGCAGGGCAGCGGCAGCCAGTATGACCCGCGCGTCGTCGGCATCTTCGTCACGCACCTGCCGGAATTCGAGGCGGAGATTCTGGCCCACCGCGGCGTGCCCGCACCGACCTTCGGCATCGAGCCCACCGAGCAACTCTCGGAGCGAGCGCGGCTGGTTGTCCCGGCTTCCGGGCTGGCCGAAGCGGTCGCCCAGCGCGTGCCCGGTCAACCGGAGCCGTCCAGCGAGCAGCAGCAGTTAGCCCTCGCAGAGCTTGGCCGGACGGTCGGCGCGGCTCGCGGCAGGGATCGGATTATCGCTCTCTTTACGGAAAATTTAGGCGCGGTCGTGCCTTACGATCTCTGCCTGCTGACGCTCGTTCCGCCGCACGCGGAAGAGAGCCTCGTGGCGCACGCAGCGGGTGAGCACGCCGCGTCGATGCTCGGGCATCAGGTCGTGCCGGGCGAGGGCGTGACGGGCTGGGCGCTCGCCAATCGCCAGCCGTTCTACAACGCCGACCCGCGGCTGGACCTGCCGCCCGCGCTGGCCGCAGAGTGCGGCGCTTACCGCACGCTCGCCGTCTGTCCCCTGATTCACGAAGGGGAGCTGGCCGGGGCCGTCACGCTCTATTCCGCGAGCCTCGAAGCCTATGAACCCGCGCACCAGCAGTTGCTGGAGAAAGCAGCGGCGCTGGCCGCGGCCGCGCTGGCAGCCGAACTGCGTCCTCTGCCCGCGACGCTCGCAGCGCCGTCAACAGCCGCACAAAACCGCGAAGAGCCGCTCACGAGCCGGTCCGTCTTCAGCAGCCCCGCCATGAAATTGACCGATGTCGTGCTCGAATCCGAGCTGGCGCACTAAGCCTGCCCGCGCTTCCTGCAAGACAGCGGCAGTCGCTTTGTGCAAGAAGGGTTGCGTCAGTCGCCACGTGCGGCGACTGGTTCGTGCTCCGGGTCAATGGTGGTCAGCTCCGACATGACCATCCGTTCGCCGGTCTCCGCGCAGCAGGCGTCTTCGGTCGGCGGCTCGGTCTGCTCGTCGCCGCGGCGCGGCAGGCGCAGCGAGACCAGCAGCGCCAGCCCGGCCATCAGCGTCCCGGCCCAAAAGACGTTGTGAATCGCGGCGGCCATAGAGTTCTGAAGAGCGTTGAGCGTATCGGGCGGGAGCGCGGCGCGCGCCTGCGGCTCGATTAAAGCGTTGGGGTTGGCGGAAAGCTCGGCGGCGCGTTCGGGCGTCAGCGAACTCTGGCCGCTGCGCGCGACCGCGTCCAATTGCGAGGCCAGCCCAGCCGAGAGGATAGCGCCCATGATGGCGACCCCGACCGCGCCGCCAATCGAGCGTGAGAACTGGTTGAGCGAAGTGGCGACGCCGAGCTGCGCGCGCTGGACCGATTGCTGGACGGCGATGAGCAGCGTCAGCATCGTCAGTCCCAGCCCGGCCCCGATCAGGATCAGGTCAAGGTAGAGCCAGAGCCGCGCCATCTCGCGCTGGAAGGTCGAGAGCATGACGAAGCCGAGCGTCAGCAGCGAGAAGCCGACGATGGTCGTCGGGCGATAGCCGACCTTGAGCAGCAAGCGCCCGCCGATGATCGAGAGCATGACCCAGCTGAGCATCAGCGGCGTCAGGAGCGAGCCCGCCTCCGTCGCCGTCGCGCCGAGCGCCCCCTGCGCAAAGAGCGGGACGAAAGAGATCGCACCGAACATCGCCACGCCCGCCAGGAAACCGGCCATGACGGAGACGGCGACGACGCGATTGCGGAAGAGCTTGAAGGGCACGATGGGGTCCGCGGCGCGGCGCTCGACGCGGAAGAAGAGGGCCGCGAGCAGCACTGCTCCGGCCACGAGCGCCAGGTTACGCACGGAGAGCAGCGTCGCCAGGCTCGTCCCGCCCTCGACCAGCGCCAGCATCAACAGGGTGATGGCGGCCATCAGCAGCGCGGCTCCCGCGTAATCAATCGCGGGCCGCTCGGTCCGCTTCGGCTCTTTGAGCGCGAGCCCCATAATCAGCGCCGCCGCCAGCCCGAACGGAAGGTTGATGTAAAAGACCCAGCGCCAGGATAGCTGGTCCGTGATAAAACCGCCGACAATGGGGCCGAGAACGCTTGACAGTCCCCAGACGCCGCTGAAGTAGGCCTGCATCCTGGCCCGCTCCGCGACCGTGTAGATGTCGCCGATGATCGTCATCCCGAGCGGGACCAGAGCGCCCGCCCCTAGCCCCTGAAGCGCGCGAAAGGCGATCAGCTGCGCCATCGAAGTGGACATTCCCGATAGCACGGAGCCGATCAGGAAGATGGCGATGCCGAGCTGAAAGAAGAGCCTGCGCCCGTAGAGGTCAGAGAGCTTGCCCCAGACGGGCACGGTCACGGTCGAGGTAATCAGGTAAGCTGAGAAGACCCAGCTGTAGTGATTCAACCCGCCGAGCGAGGCGATGACGGTCGGCATCGCCGTGCCGACGACCGTGGCCTCCAGTGCGGCGAGAAACATTCCCGTCAGGACGCCCGCCGTCACGGCCCAGCGGCGGCTGGCAGACATCACGAGCGGCGTGGCGTCGCCCGCCGTGACGGCGTTTGCCGTCGAGCTTGCATCTGCCGTCGAGCCTACATCCGAATATTCTTCCATTATTTATCAATCACAGCCTGGCAGAAATTAGAATACATCCGGCCCGAGCCACCGCGGCGCGCAGACGCTCCGCAGCCTCGCCGCAGAACTCGAAACAGGTCCTGGTGTCACAGCTTCGTGCTTTTCGCAGCCCGCCGAAGTGCTTAAAGTTCGGCCGCCCGTTTCCCATTACGTGTGTAACTCCGCGGAATGTTTTATTATTCACCAGTATTTCACAAATAATCGTCGGAAGGCCAAAGGAGCGCAGAGAATTTACTATGAAGATGCGATTTCTGAGTCTTCTTCTCGCCTGCTGTGTGATTGCGCCCGTTATCTCAAGCACCGCTTCTTCAACCGGAGCCGGGACGGGCAGGCATCCGGCAGCTCTCGCCCGGACTTCGGACACTGGCGCGGTTACGGCAACTGGTTTGATGACGACTAAAGACATTCACTCATACTCGAATCCGCAGGAGATCAGGGTGCGGCATCTAGGTCTGAGCTGGGACGTTGATTTCAGCCGGAAGATGCTGCGGGGCGTCGCCGTCTTGAGTCTTGAGAGGACGACGGCGGGCGCACGGGCTCCGTTGATTCTAGACACCAGGGCCTTGAGCATCTCGCGTGTAGAGGCTTCCGCCGACGGGCGCAGGTACACGCGGACGCAGTTCGCTCTGGGCGTGTCCGACCCGATTCTCGGCGCGCCTTTGACCATCCAATTGCCTGAGAATGCAGCCCGTGTCCGCGTCCATTACACGACCAGTCCGGGCGCTTCCGGCCTTCAGTGGCTTGAGCCGCCGCAGACCGCGGGCAAAAAGTCTCCCTTCATCTTCACGCAATCGCAGGCCATTCACGCGCGCAGTTGGATACCGCTTCAGGATACGCCGCAGGTGCGCGTGACCTATACGGCGCGCGTGCGCACACCGCGCAATCTCGTGGCCGTGATGAGCGCCGAGAACGACCCGCGTGCGCCGCGCGACGGCGACTACAGCTTCAGGATGACGCAGTCGATTCCCTCCTACCTCATCGCTCTGGCCGTCGGCGACCTGCGCTTCAAAGCTCTGGGCCAGCGGACGGGCGTCTACGCAGAGCCTTCGGTGGTAGACAGAGCGGCGCGCGAGTTCGCCGACACGGAGAAGATGGTCGAGGCCACGGAGCGGCTCTACGGGCCTTATCGCTGGGGGCGCTACGACCTGCTGGTCCTGCCGCCGAGCTTCCCCTTCGGCGGGATGGAGAACCCGCGCCTGACCTTTGCGACGCCGACCGTACTGGCCGGAGACAGGAGCCTCGTCTCGCTGGTCGCGCACGAGCTGGCGCATTCCTGGTCAGGCAATCTCGTGACCAACGCGACGTGGAGCGATTTCTGGCTCAACGAGGGCTTCACCACGTACATCGAGCGGCGCATCGTCGAAGCCGTCTACGGGCGCGGGCGCGCGGAGATGGAGGCGACGCTCGGGCGGCGCTCTCTCGAAGAGGAGCTGGCCACGCTCGACGAGCGCGACGAGATTCTTCACGTTGACCTCACGGGGCGCGACCCGGACGCGGGCTTCACAGGCGTCCCCTACGAAAAGGGCGCGCTCTTCCTGCGTCACCTTGAAGAGACTGTCGGGCGGCAGCGCTTCGACCAGTTCCTGCGCGGCTACTTCGATCACTTCGCGTTCCAGAGCATCACGACCGACGATTTCCTCTCTTACTTGAAGAGCCATCTGCTCAGGGACTCAGGCGCAGCGGCAACGCGCGTGCCCGTCGAAGAATGGATTTACCGGGCCGGGATTCCGGGCGGCGCGCCGCGTCCGGCCTCCGACGCTTTCGCCCGCGTCGAGAATCAGGCCAGGCGCTGGCTGGAGGGGAAAGTCTCGCTTGCCGCGATTCAAACCGCCGCGTGGTCCACGCATGAGTGGCTCCATTTCCTGAAGAGCATGCCGGACGATCTGGGGCCCGAGCGGATGGCGCAGCTCGACGAGGCATTCCACCTGACGCGCTCCGGCAATTCGGAGATCGTCTTTCAATGGCTGATGATGGCCGTGCGTGGTGGCTACGAGGCGGCGTACCCGCGTCTCGAAGATTTCCTGACCTCGATGGGCCGCCGGAAATTCCTCAAGCCGCTCTACGAGGAGCTGTCGAAGACTACGGCCGGGCGCGAGCGTGCGCTGGCCATCTACAGGCGCGCGCGTCCGACGTATCATCCCATCGCGGTCGAGACGATTGACAAGATCGTCAAGTGGGGCGCCGAGTAGGGAGCACGAAGGCCCGCCGGGCATCGCTCCTGTTTCACCTTTCGCCCGTCAACTAACGAGAGCACACATGACTTCCATCTACTTCTGGACCATCGTCGCTTACATGATCCTGCTCATCGGCGTCGGCGCAATTCGCAGCCGCGGCGTCGAGAACCAGGAGGACTTCTCCGTCGCCGGACGACAGCTCGGGACCTTCGTTCTCTTCGGAACGATGCTGGCGACCTGGATCGGGACGGGCTCGATCTTCGGCAACGCCGGGAAGACTTACGAGGTCGGCATCGCCGCCTGGATATTGCCGCTCGGAGGACTGGCGGGCATCGTCGGCCTCTCGTTTCTGGCCGCCAGGGCGCGCCGCTTTCCGGCCATCACGGTCCAGGACATTCTCGAAACGCGCTATAACAAGTGGGCGCGCGTGCTCGGCGTCATTACGCTGGTGATGACGGCCGTGACCATCGTCTCTTACCAGTATCGCGCGGCGGCGGCCGTCCTCAATCTCGCGCTGCCCGACCTGGATTTCAAGGTTGCGGTCATCATCGTCGCGGCCTTCATCATCATCTATACGGCGCTGGCCGGGATGTTTTCGGTGGCCTACACGGACCTCGTGATGGGCGTGACGATGATTATCGGCATTCTCCTGACGCTGCCCTACATCTATTTCAAGGCGGGGGGCTACGCCGGAATGGCGGCGACGCTGCCGTCCGAGCACATGCAGTTCTTCGGTCCCATCGGCTGGCTCCAGGCGATAGGGCTGGTCCTGCCCGCGGGCCTGCTCATCCTGGGCGACGCGAACATGTACCAGCGCTTCTTTTCGGCGCGCAACGAAGGCATGGCCAGGCGCGCGACCATCTGGCTCTTCATCGGCGTGGCCTACATGGAGTTGATGATTATCTTTACGGCCTGGGCCGCTTCGGCGGTCGAGTGGCAGGGCGGAGAGCTGGAGCGGCCGGGGCGCGTCATCGCCTACGTCGCGCGCGATCACCTGCCGGTCTGGCTCGGCGCGATGGTCCTGACGACGATCATGGCGATTATCATCTCGACCGCCATCTCTTACCTGCTCGTCCCGACGACGGCGCTCGTGCGCGACATCTACCAGCGTTTCATCAATCCGAAAGCGACGGAGAAAAGGCTCGTCTGGCTCCTGCGCGCGCTGGTCATCGCGCTTGGCACAATAGCCTACGTGATTTCCACCTATTCCGAGAAGTTCCTCGAAGTGGCGCTCCGTGCCTATACGATTTACGGGACGGGAATCACGCCGTCGCTGGTTGCGGCGCTCGTCTGGAAGCGCGCGACGACCCAGGGAGCGATAGTTTCCATCTGCCTGGGCGTTGCGACGACGCTCATCTGGGAGTTCGGCGGCTTCGGCGCGAGCACGGGCATTGACCCCGTAATTCCGGCCATCCTGCTCTCCGTCGTCGCGCTCGTCATGGTCTCGCTCCTGACGCCGCCGCCGAGCCGCGAACAGGTCGAGCCCTTCCACGGTGAAGAGGCGCAGGACGCAGCCGCCTGAGCTGCCGCGTGCGCGGGATAACCGGGCGGGGCTTAAGGGAGCTGCCGCGCTCTTTGTGTCAACGGCGATGCGGCGGGCTGACGATGAAGTTGAGACTCAGCCAGAGGCTGCGGCTCCAGCGAAAGAAGAGTAAGGGATAGACGACGCCGACGCCCATCATCACCCAGTAGACGGAATCCCTGAGCCCGGCGAAGATGGCCAGCGAGGCCAGGTAAACAGCCAGGATAAGGATGTTCGTCGTGATGACGTTGATGTAGATTGCGCCGATGAAGAAGCCCTGCTCGCGCTCGTAGACGAGGCCGCAGTAAGAGCAAGCCTTTCTCATCTTGAGGAAAGACTGGAAGAGCTTCGTTTCCCCGCAGGCCGGGCAGCGCAGCCGCATCCCGCGCGCGAGCACTCGCTTTGCTTCATCCATTTTCATCGGCGTTCGCGCCTCTGCCAGTCCCTCACGCGCAACGGCAAACCCGGCCGGAAGCAGCCCTTTCGCTTTCCCTTAATCCGCGCTAAAGATAGCTCTCCGCGAACGCTTCTATCAACCCGGCCCGCTCGCTTCAAGTCGCTCCCGCGCGCCCACCGACAGGTCTCCCCGGAATGTCACGGAGGTCTCGGTTTTTAGGGTAAGTTGCTGTAATCAGGAAGTTTAAGAGTTGGCCTGGAATCGTCGCGGCGTCACCGAAGGCGGGGCGAATAATGCGTGTCGAATAGTTGGACTTAATCGAATGGTGGCCGAATCATTTAAGATCGCGGCCCGTTATTTTACCGCTGCGGCCCGGACCAGCTCGGCAGGGTTCTCCGTGCGCGAATTGACGAGGATACCGTTGACGAATTCCGCGATGAGGACGCGGCCCTCGCTTCGCGAAAAGCGGTACGTGCCGAGGCGGGCATCGCCTTCGCGCCGCTCGGAGACCGAGAGCGGGCGGCCCATCAACCTGACGACCTCATCCGCGCGCAACCCGTTCTTGAGATAAATGCTGGTCGGCCCGAGCCGGAGCACGCGGCCGACACGCACACTCGAATCATCTCTCCGGGCCGCGCTTCTTTTCTCTTCGACACGGCCCGTTTTCTCTTCGACGCGGCCCGGACGCACATCTGCGTGTCCTGCGCTGACCCTCGTTTGGGCCGCGACCGCGCCCGTCGTAAGGAGAATGATTGCGATCAAACCGGAAACCTTTGGCATACGTCTAAACTCCGTCCTTCCCACCCGGAAGCTCTCCTGTCAGCTAGTTGAGAGCCGAAGCAGGCTCTCCGAAAAGGCTCGCGAAGCTGCGGCGCGGGTCCGTGTAGCGACGCTGCTGAAACTCCTTGACCCAGGCCGTCACCTGTGCGGCAACGTCGCGCGGGCCCGGTTTGGCCGCTTCGCTCTGCTCGCGCCCGGTCTCTGCGGCTTTTCGCTCGCCGTCCAGTTGGCTGCGCTTGATGACTTTAATCGTGTTCTTCGGATTCATGATTTTCACCGCCGTCAGTGGCTTCGCCCGTTCGTCAATCTCTGCGGTTGGCGCGAGGAGGAATAATCGCCCGGCAATCGCGCCGCCGCCTTGCTCTCCCTATCTACTAACGCGTGACGGGGGCAGAAATTAAATCACGGGCCGGAAATATTCCCGGCGGGCATATTCGGCAGGCGCTTCAGGCCGGGGCGCTCAAATGATGGCCGAGTCTCAAGACGGCTGATTCTCAGGGCGGGGGAGAGCCTGCGGCGTCGAGACTTGAGGAAAGATGCGGCAATCTATGCTAAAACTCTTCCGGGATGGCCTTTTGGGCGGCAAGCCCTGCATGGACAGTCTTTTAAAGGCAGAGGTTCAAGGTTCGAGAAAGGCGGGCAGAGCTGGCGGGCGTCATCCTTCGGACGCTCGCCGGGAATCATCATGGAGTACAGGTTTCAGATTAATCTAGGCGGCATCATCGAGCTGCTTTCCAAGCACATTTACAGCAGCCCGCAGGTCTTTATCCGTGAGCTGCTGCAAAACGGAGTGGACGCCATCACGGCCAGGAGCGCCATCGCGCCCGAGCACCGCGGCATGATGCGGCTGGAGCTGTTGCCGCAACGGCCGGGCGAGCGCCCCGTCCTAATCTTCAGGGACAACGGCATCGGCCTGACCGAAGATGAAATCCATCGTTTCCTGGCGACCATCGGCGAGACCTCCAAGCGGGATCAATGGTCTCTGCGGGCACAGGATTTCATCGGCCAGTTCGGTATCGGCCTGCTCTCATGCTTCGTCGTCAGCGATGAGCTGGTGGCCGTCACGCGCTCGGCCAGAGAGTCGAGCCCGGCCATAGAGTGGCGCGGGCGCGCCGACGGGACTTACTCCCTGCGGCTGTTGGACGAACAGGTGGAGCCCGGCACCGAAGTTCGCCTCTACTGCAAGAGCGGGAGCGAAGAGTATTTCCTGCCCGAGACCATCAGGCGGCTGGCGCATCATTACGGCAGCCTGCTGCCCTTTCCCGTCAGGTTTGCGGACGGCGAAACGGTCGCGCTGATTAACGAAGAGAGACCGCCCTGGCGAGAGAGCTTTGTTGACCCTGACCTGGAACGCGAAGCCTATCTCGAATACGGGCGCGCGGTCTTCGGAATGGAGTTTTTCGATTACATTCCGCTCAGCTCGACGGTCGGCGATGTTCAGGGCGTGGCCTTCGTCCTGCCGTTTTCGCCGGGGCTGGCGATGCGGAAAACGCACCGCGTTTACCTGAAGAACATGCTGCTTTCAGAGCAGACGGAAGGGCTGTTGCCGGACTGGGCTTTCTTCGTCAAGTGTGTGGTCAACGCCAACGACCTGCGGCCGATGGCTTCGCGCGAATCCTTCTACGAAGACGAGGCGCTGATGGCCACGCGGCTCGCGCTGGGCCAGTGCCTGCGCCGCTACCTGATAGACCTCGCCGCGTCCAACCCGCAGCGCCTTCAGAAGCTGATTCAACTGCACTACCTCTCGATCAAGGCGCTGGCCGTTGACGACGAGGAGTTCTTTCGCATCTTTATCAACTGGCTGCCCTTCGAGACCAACATGGGCACGATGACGTTGACGGAGTATCTGAGAGAGCACGAAGTGGTGCGCTACGTGCCGGACCTGGACGAGTTTCGGCAGATAGCGCGCATCACCGCGGCGCAGTCGCTCTGCGTCATCAACGCCGCATACAGCTATGATGCCCGGCTCATCGAGAAACTCAACGAGGTCTTCCCACACCTGCGGCTGTCGGTGGTTGACAGCCAGAGCCTGACGCACAGCTTTGAATACCTGACGCTGGACGAGCAGGACGAAGTCGCCGAGTTTATCAGCCTGGCCGACCGCGTGCTGCAACCCTTTAAGTGCTCGACGGAGGTCAGAAAGTTTGCGCCGGGAGAGCTTCCGGCGCTCTATAATGCGAGCGCTGACGCACGCTTCAAGCGCTCCATCGAGACGAGCAAGGAGGTGGCCGACAGCTTCTGGTCCTCCGTCCTGGACCAGCTTGAAACGGGACTGGAAGACGACTCGTTCGCGCGGCTCTGCTTCAACTATCGCAATCCGGTCATCTACAAAATCACGCGACTGCGCGACGAGACTCTGCTCCGGCTGTCGGTCCAGATGCTTTACGTGCAGGCCATTCTGCTCAGCCATCGCCCCTTGAACTCAAAGGAGATGGCGTTATTAAATGAAGGTCTGATGGGCTTTATCGAATGGGGCGCAGACGCTTTTGAGGGGTGGGTGCAATGAACGACGCAGAGGACCAGGTTTACGAGCTTATCAGGCGGGCGCTGGGGCTCGAAGAAGGCGATGAGCAGATCGCGGTGCTGGAGGAGGCCGTGCGGCTGGCCGACCTCGCGGGCGACATCAAGCTGCGGTACTTCGCACGCGAGCAGTTCATCCGCGCGGCCGTTTTCGGCGGAGCGACCGACAAGGCCCTCGTTGCCTTCTCCTGGTGCTTGTCGCAGTTCGACGCGGACCCGGAAAAGTTTTCCCAGTGGGCCATTCTCTGGAAGTACAAGTGGATCGTCGGGCTCGCCTGCAACTTGCCGCAAATCTCGAAGGCGAAGATTTACGAGATGCTGGACGATCTGGCGGAGCGTTCGCGGCGGGCGGGCTATGGGCTGCGGGCCGTCTACAATCAGCGCTACAGCATCGAGAAGTTCTGGGACAACCGGGAGGAGGCCGTCAAATATTTTCGGAAGATGGAGGAGATGCCCGAAGACGCCCTGAGCAACTGTTCGGCCTGCGAGCTGGACGATTACGTGGGCTTTGCCATCTACGAGGGCGACGACGAGCGGGCCGTCGAGCTGGCGGGCCCGATTCTGGACGGGCACGAGAGATGCGCTTCAGTGCCGCACAGGACTTACGCCAACCTGCTCCTGCCGCTCGTGCGGCTCGACCGGCTCCCGGAAGCGATGCTCTATCATCAGAGAGGGTATGCCCTGATTGCCAACAACAAGGCATTTCTTGACCGCATCTCCAATCACCTCATCTTTCTGGTCCTGACGGAAAACTTCAGGCGGGCCATTGCTCTGTTCGAGAAGCATTATCCCTGGAGCGAACAGAACAGCGATCTGCTCTATCGCTTCCGTTTCTACAGGGCGGCCTGGCTCCTGTTTCAACTCTTATCCGAGCGGGGCGAGAACGCGCTTGAGTTAAGACTGCCCCGCACCTTTCCTCTCTACGCCGAGGAGGGCCGCTACGACGCCGCGCGGCTCGCGGAATGGTTCCGGCAGGGAGCGTCCGTGCTGGCCGCCAGGTTCGATGCGCGCAACGAAAACGATTTCTTCGCACGCACGCTCGCCGAAACACCTGACTTGAAGAGACTGACGGTGCCCTTCCCGCTCGGCGAAGCAGGCGCATAATCGAGCGCACGCCTTCGTGCGAGCGCCGCTCCGGTTAAAAGCATTTATCAGAGCGCGGCTGGCAGCTATTCGCCGAGCGCAGCATACTTGAAGAGGCGGAAGCGATAGCGCTGCTGGCCGCGGATGTTTTTGGCCACGGCCCCGTGCAGATTCTCGTCCCACTTCGCGTACTGCTCGATGAACCTGTCGGCCGCCGCCTTGTCGCCCTCATACTGCACTTCCAGCACCTTCGCCAGCAGTTTGCCGACCACCTCGTGATACCTGTCATAGCGGATGCCGAGTTTGCCCGACTGCGGGTCGAAGCGCAGCAGCCCGTTTTCGAGAAAGAAGTTCCACTGCATGAGCTGCATCGTATTGTAGGGCTGCTCGCGGCGCGGCCTGTTGTTTTGCAGGACGCGATTGATGCCGCTGGCGTAGACGGCGCGCAGCTGCTCCTCCGTGTAGTAGCCCTGCTTGCGCAAGGCTTCGGCGACGAAGAGCGAGACGAGGTCCGCCTTCATCTCTTCGAGCAGGCTCGAGTCTTCCTGCAAGGCCACGTCCAGGTCGCGCCCGTCTTTCGTCATGTCTACGCCGAGATAATGGCCCACTTCGTGCCAGAGCGTGCGGTAAAAGTTGCCGTCCGAGGTCAGCTCTTTCTGGTGCGCGGGCGCGACGGCGGCGCTCCAGTTCCCTCCCGTGCTCTGAAAAAGCTCCGGGTTGCGCATGATGTTCGAGCGCAGGAGGATGGTCCGGCCGTAGCGCCGCGCCAGGTAACTCTCGTTCGGGAGGATGGTCGCAGTATTGCCGCCGCGTGCCTGCCCGAAGTCCGCGATCACGTCGTAGACGCCGACCGGAATATCCTCCTTGACCTTCTTGTGATGTGAATAAGGCAGCGCGTCTTCGAGCGCCTGCAACCCGCGCATGGCTTTGCGCAGGGCTTCCGTTTCTTCCTGCCGCGTGCTCAACAGGCTGAAGGCGAAGAGAGTCTTAACGCCGTACAACTCATCGTCGTAGACCTCGTAAGAGCCTATCTGCGCGTTGAGATGCTTGAAGCGGCCAGTCACCCAGGCCGCGTCGCCCGACTCGTAATCATTCGAGAGCAGATCGCGGCTGCGGTTGCGCAGGTATCGCGCGAACTCCTCATCATCCCTCTGCACGGCGTCGGCCGCTTCGTTGAGCAAAGCGTGCGCGCGAATCAGTTCGTCGGCGAACGCGACCGAGTAAGGGACGGCATACAGACCCTTCGCGTCGGCACGCGTGAGCAGGCCCTGAAGCTCTCTTTGCAGTCCCGGATGCAGCGTTGATAAGGCCGGATACTGTCTGAGCTTGGAGAGGTCGCGCCGTAGATTTTCGGTCGTCGCGCGGCGCACCACCGTGCGGAGGTCCAGAATCGAATCGCGTTTCTCCGGGTGCGCCGTGATGAAGGTCTCGACCTCCTGCTTCGAGATGCGCCAGGGGTAGAGGTTGATGCCGGGCTGCGGCGCATCTACGGGCAGAAACGGCTCGCGCTTGTTCTCCAGCGTAGTGGCAATCGGCCCCTGGTTGAGACGATAGAGCGTCAGCAAGTCGGCGGTCGCCGTCGTTCCCTGGCCGCCCCGTTTATCGAGCTGCTGGAGGGCTCGCAGCGCAGAGAGCGCCTGCGCGTGGCGCTGGTCTTCGTAGAGCGTCTGAAAAATCTTGCCGACTTCGAGCAGCTTTGCGACGGCCGTGCGCTCGCCCGCGCTCAGGTGCGAGAGGTCCGGCGCGAGGCGGATGGTCTGCATCTTTTCGATGATCGCACGGCTCTTCTCCGGCGGCCAGGCGGCGGGCGGCCCGCTCCCGGCAGCACCCCGCCGCCCGGTCTGTGCCAGCGCGCAGGCGCAGACGGCCAATATCAATGTCAGGGTCAACAGGCTTTTCATCATTCACCTCTCTCAATAACCTGATCGAAATCTACGGGCCTGCGATAGCTTATTCCAGATAGGCCAGCAGTGGAAAGTGGTCCGAAGCCTGGGCCACTTCCGCCGGTTCTTTGATGACGCGGCAGGCCGTCAGGCGGTCGGCGAAGGCCGCCGGGACAAAGACATAGTCGAGGCGCAGGTGCGGGTCCCAGGTCGGGAAGGTATAGCCCTTATCGTCCGGGTAGAGCATGCGATAGCCGTCCAGATAATTGGCCGTCAGCATAATCTGGATGGTCTCGCGCTGGATGTCGTGCCCGCTCATCCAGATCAGGGCGCGTATCCAGGCGGGCATCCGTCCCGCGTCGAGCAGCTCGCCGGGCGCGAGCGTGTTGAAGTCTCCGACCAGGACGTGAAAGCCGTGCTGGTGTTGCTCGATGCCTTTGAGCAGGGCACGGATTTCCAGCGCGCGCTGTCGCTCGCTCCATTTAGAGAAACGCGCGCTCAGGTGCAGACCGAAGATGCGCGCGCCGCCCTCTGCCAGCTCGATTTCGAGAAAGGAATGCTTCGCGCCGACGGGGTAATGCCACTCGTGCCGGGCGATTTCGACGCGGCTGATATAGGCGATGGAGTGGGCCGGGCGGGCGGCATGGAAATTCAGGCCCGTGGCCCCGGCCAGCGTTTCGATGACGCGCGGGTCCGTGGCTTCCTGAAAGACTACGATGTCGGGCGCGACGCCGCGAATCACTTCGGCCAGGCGTGCTTCGCGCTTGCGCCCGCCAAAATGTATGTTGTAGCTCAAGAGCTTAAGCGTCACAGGGCTTTATTCCGCCTCGATCAAGGTGAAATAGGGCTGGTTCATCAAGACATCGCGCGCGAAGAGAATCAGGTTCGAGGTGGCCTGGAAGTTGACGGGTCGCCCGGCTATCTGTTGGAGCGACCGGCGCAAGGGATTAAGTCCGGGCGCAATGTCCGGGTCTTTGTCGCCGAGCGGCTTGGTGTGCAGCGCCGGGATATAAAACGCCCCGTCCTCCCAGTATTGCATCACCTCGTCGCCGATCAGCGTCACGTCCAGGTCGCTCGTGCCCGCGCCGTCGGCGTCGAAGGGCGAGCCGTCTTCCCAGCGCTCGGCCGTGACGACGCTGCCGCGCAGCGCCACTCCAGTCCCCGGCGGCAATCCCCTGCGCAGCGTCTCGGAGAACTCTTCCAGGCGACGAGCGTCGCCGCCGAACCCGAGCCGCACGATGCGTGCGCGAATCTCCCCCGCGTCCATCTCCTTCACATCCTTTGCCATCTGCTCTCCCCTTAATCAATACCCTTGTTCTGTGCTCGCGCACGAATCGCGCGTAGCCCCTTTAAGACAACGCGCCAGTTGTAAGCAAACTTCTTCACAAAAGAATCTCTTTCGGACGAACCCGGCTGCCGCCGGTTCAAGAAAGGGGAGCGGCCGAGACGAACCGGCTAAATCTGCTCGCGGCGTCCGGCGAGGCCCGCGATGGCGTTGACCAGTTCCTCCGGCTCGACCGGCTTGGCGAGGTGCATGTGAAAGCCCGCGGCTTCGGCGCGGACGCGGTCTTCAAAAGTGGCGTAAGCCGTCAGGGCAATGGCGGGAATCTGCCCGTGCCGGGACGAGTCGAGCGTGCGCACCTTTTTAATCAACGAATATCCGTCCTCTTCCGGCATCCCGATGTCGCTGACCAACAGGTCCGGGTTCCAGAGCTGAAGAATGTCCAGGGCCTCCGCGGTGGATTCGCTGACCCTCACCTCGGCCCCGTGCTGGACCAGCATCCCCTTGAGCACCTCGCGCGTATCCAGCTCGTCGTCAACGACCAGGATGCGCAGACCCTTGAGCATCGAAAGCCCGTCGGGTGCTGCGGGCGTCTGGCCGGGCGCTGCCCGTGCGGCTTCGGCTGCCCTGCCGGTGTTGCCGGAGGCGGCGAATTTGAGCGGCAGCCGGACGGTGAACTCCGACCCCAGCCCTTCGCCGTCGCTCCGCGCCTTGATCGAGCCGCCGTGCAGCTCTATCAGGTGACGGACGATGGCCAGGCCAAGCCCTAAGCCGCCGTGCTTTCTGGTCG
Source organism: Pyrinomonadaceae bacterium (assembly GCA_036389715.1). GTDB lineage: Bacteria > Acidobacteriota > Blastocatellia > Pyrinomonadales > Pyrinomonadaceae > DASVWH01. The sequence continues at coordinate 16,697 of DASVWH010000175.1, forward strand.
TCGTCCCATCGGCCTGGCGAAAGCGGTCGAAGATGTAGGGCAGGAAATCAGGACTGATGCCGATGCCGGAATCGCGAACGCTCAATTCAATGTGCGTCTCGTTGCATTTGAGATTGATGTCGATGCGCCCGCCGTCGGGTGTGAACTTGACGGCATTGGAGAAGAGATTCCAGACGACCTGCTGCAAGCGCGACGGGTCGCCGGAGACCAGGCAGTGCGTCGTCTCAAGCGCGGGCTCTAAACGAATCGTCTTGGCCTCGGCCATCGGCCGCACGGTATCAATGGCCGCTTCGATGATCGAGCCGAGCTCGACGGGCCGGAATTCGAGCTTCAGTTTTCCGGTGATGATGCGCGAAACGTCGAGCAGGTCGTCTATCAACTGCGACTGCGAGCGAGCGTTGCGCTCTATCGTTTCCAGGGCGCGCGTCAGATTCGCCTCGTCGAGCTTGCCGCTGCGGATGAGGTGCGTCCAGCCGAGGATGGCGGTCAGAGGCGTGCGCAGCTCGTGCGAAAGCGTGGCCAGAAATTCGTCCTTGGTGCGATTGGCCTGCTCGGCCTCGGCGCGCGCCTCCTGCTCGCGGATGAGCAGCGCCGCGCGCTCCTCCTCGGCCTGTTTGCGCTCGGCCACCTCCTGTTGCAGGGCGGCGGCGTGCTGCTGCGCCTCCGTGTAGAGTTGCGCGTTTTCGTAGGCGACGGCGACCTGCGTGGCCAGCGTCACGGCCAGGCGCTCGTCCGCCTCGTTGAACTCGTCTGCGTCGAGCTTGTCCGTCAGGTAGACCCAGCCGTAGACGTGCGCAGAGGAAAGAATCGGCGCTCCCAGGAATGATTGCGCGCCGCCTTCGTGCGCAGAGAGATGCACCTCTTCGAGCGTTGATTCGACCTCGCTGAGACGCAGCGGATGGCGCTCGGCCAGGAGGGCCTTGAGCACGGCATCGCTCGCTCTGGGCGTCGCCTGATGCCCGTTTCGAGTCTCCTGCGAATCGCTGCGATAGAAGTAGCGCAGCGATTCGCCGTCATCGGCCAGGACGCCGACGCCAGCGTGCTTCGCGCCGACGATGGCGCGCGCCGCATGACAGAATTTCTCCAGCACCCGTTCGGGATTGCGCTCGGCGGCCAGGCGCTGCCCGAGTTCGATGAGCTTGCCGAGGCGCTGTAGATTGGCGTTCTCCAGCTCGATGTTCTTCTCGTGCAGCAGCTCCGCCTGCTGCTTGATCTCCTCCGTCTTCTTGAACAGCTCGACGAAGACCGC